>JAJYTH010000056.1 GCA_021793175.1 Actinomycetes bacterium | reverse complement strand
GAACGGGTCGATACCCAGCTCGTTGCCTTTGTGCAGGTGATTGTCGAGCAACGCCGCAAGAAGGTTGTGCGCGCTGGTGACGGCATGGAGATCGCCGGTGAGGTGGAGGTTGACGGCCTCCATGGGCACCACCTGCGAGTAGCCGCCTCCGGCCGCGCCGCCCTTGATTCCGAACGTCGGCCCCATCGACGACTGGCGGACCGCGATGACGGCACGCTTGTCGAGATGGGCGAAGCCCTGTCCGAGTCCCACGGTGGTGGTGGTCTTGCCCTCGCCGAGAGGAGTCGGCGTGATCGACGAGACCACCACGTAACGCGCCCGTGGCCGATCGGCGAGCTCGTCGAGTGCGTCCAACGAGATCTTCGCGGCCGAATTGCCGTAGGGCTCGACCAGGTGTGAGCCGATGCCCATGTCGGCCGCCACATCGATCAGGGGTTTACGGAAGGCCTTACGCGAAATCTCCAAGTTCGTCGGCATCTGTTCCTCGCTCCTTACTCGACGTGACGTGCTGCCACCTCGGCCACCCACTCGGCGGTGGGGGTGAGCCGGTTGAACGTGTAGAAATGCAGCCCGGCGGGCGCGCAGCCGCCGTCGGCCACGTGCGCGTCGAGCTCGGCGAGAAAACGGCTGGGTCGATACCGTCTCGGTCCGGCCAAAGTCCTCACCATCGACCGGTTCTTCCGCAGAAACGCCAAGGAGTCCCCGACTCCGATCCGCGACCCGATCCGCAACAGCGTGGCTGGATCCACCGTGCCGGCGAGCCCGACCATGACCGGTAGGCGCACCCCGTGGTCGTGCATATCGCGGAGGAACCGGCACACCACGGTCGCGTCGAAACACAGCTGACTCACCGCGTAGTCGGCGTGTTCCCGTTTGGCGTCCAATGCCGTCCACAACCGCTCGTCCGGGATCTTCGGATGCCCCTCCGGGTAGCACGGGATGCCGACTCGTCGCGGCCTCCGCCCCGATTCCTCCATCTCCCGCAGCAGCGACAGGCCGTCGGCAAATGGTCCCGCCGGGGGGGTGACGTCCCCGGCGACGACGAACACCTCATCGATCTGCGCTCCCGCCAGCCGGTCGAGCAGGTCGCGCAAGTGGACGGTGTCCCGCACCTGACGGGCGGCCAAGTGCGGGACCGCGTACAGCCGCTGTGCGGCGAGCTTCTCGCAGAGTGCCACGGTGGCTTCGAGTCCGTACGACGCGGAGGCCGTCACGGTCACCGTCGTCTCCTCCGGCAGTCGAGCCGTCTGATCGAGCACATCGGTCAACGGCAGGACCTCGAACCGTGGGCTCTCCAACAGAGGACCCAGGGTGTCCAGCCGGGGTGACGACCGCGCTTTCCTGTGTCGGCAGAGCCTCATCGTGGCCCCCTCCCCGTGGCGCGTCAGCGCATCAGTGCTTCGGGGTCGCCTTGCTCGGGTCGACGAAAGGCTTCTCCACCACCGTCGCTCCCCGCCGTCCGGTGGGGGTATCCACGGTGACCTCCGTACCCACGGCGCTCAGCTCCACGGGCACCATCGCCAGTCCGATGTTGGCATCCAGGCGGGGTGAGTGGCAGGCGCTTGTCACGGTTCCCACCGGCTCGGCCCCACCGTTGAACACCGGGAACGCCTCGATCATCGAGCTGTCGTTGTAGCTGCCGAGGGGCGTGCCGTCGATGCGCAGCCCGACCATGATCCTGCTGACGCCCTCGGCCCTGGCCCTGCGCAATGCTTCCTTTCCGACGAAGTCGGCCTCCTGGTCGAGGTCGACCATCCAGTGATAGTCGTAGCCGACCTCCAGTGGGTTGGTGTCGAGCGTGATGTCGCAGCCGTAGGCCAACATGCCGGCCTCGATCCGGCGGATGTGGCAGGGGCCGATCGGCCGTAGCTCATGTGGGCGGCCCGCTTCCCACACGCGATCCCACAGTCGTTCGGCGTCTCGGGAGGCGTCGATGAGGTAGAGCTCGTAGCCGAGCTCGCCCGAGTAGCCGGTGCGGCTCACGACCACACGCATGTCGTCCAGTTCGTATTCCCGGAGCCGGTAGTACGGGATCTCCAACACGGATTCCCCGAACAGATCGGCCATGAGGTCCTTGGCCTTCGGCCCCTGGATCTGCAGCGGCGCCACGTCGGCCTCTCGGATCGTGACGTTCCAGTCACCCGCGTGGGCGAGCCCTCTCGCCCACAGACCGACATCGCTGTCCGCGAGGGAGAGCCAGAAGCGGTCGTGTTCCAGCCGCAGCAGAACGGGATCGTTGATGATTCCCCCGTCGGGCGCGGTGATGAACACGTACTTGCACTGTCCCACGTCGCATTTGGTCAGATCACGCGGGATCAGCATGTTGGTGAAATCGAACGCGTCGGGTCCGGTGATCTCCAACTGGCGTTCGACGCCCACGTCCCACACGGTGACGTCTTCCAGCAGCGCCCAGTACTCGCCGATGGGATCACCATAGTGCCGAGGGTGATAGGTGTGGTTGTAGACGCTGTAGCACGCGGCACCGTGCGCGCGGGATTTCCAGAAGTACGGCGACTTACGCAGTCGCGGGTAGAGCAGGATCGACGGCTCCGGCACCACGGTGGCCAGCGGAGTGGGGGTCTGCTGGGTTTCGTGGGCGAAAGATGGGTGGATGACCTCGGCCATGGGGCACCTCGATTCACGCCCGGGACGGTCATGGTCGCTTCCGAACGCGAAGACCACGCTCGGTTCATGTTGTTGCTTATTGCGCAACTAGTTGCGATATATACAACTCCAGTGTGAGGCGCGTCGCGATTTCCCGTCAAGCTCGCGCCGAGTCCTCACTCGCTCGAGCCAATACCCGCGTGTCACCGCGGCACACCCGTCAAGCGAGCACGAGCCATGCCAGCGGCAGCACAGCGAGCACCATCCACATCCCGGCCAACACGGCAATCGCGTATTTCGGCGCAGGACACTCGCCCGCCAGCACGACCCGGCTCGAATCGCGAGGATGCCGGTACACGGTGACCTGAGCGCCCTCCGAGTACTTGGCCCATATCCGTCCGCACCTACTGGCGGCACGGTGTTCCGTCCCGTCGAGGTCGGTCCAACTCACCACCGCGTGGCGCAAGGGCATTCCTTTTCCGCTTCTTGCGCCCGAGTCCACCACGGTCTTTCCGTTCCCCGCGACGAAGGTGATCCGGTCGGACACCGTCATGCCCTCTCCGGTGACCTCGCCCAGCGCCTCGGCACCCTCCCGCCGCAATCGACGCAACGAACCCCAGCTTCTCACCGCGAGCGTCAGGAAGAAGCCTCCCACCACACACAAGAACAAACCCAGCACAGCGTGTGTCGCCATGCGCACTGTGACGGGTCGGGGCGAAGGCGGGTTCCAGCGTGTCGCACCCTGTGGGCCGCCATCACCGGATCGGACGCGGCCACAGCGGCCCACAGGGCGACACGAGTCGTCAGAACATCAGAACGGATAACGCTCGATCGACGACTGCATCGTGATCCACTGGGTCTCGGTGAACGACTCCAGGTTGGCCCGGGTGCCACCGAAACGCCCGCCCACGCCGGACGCCTTCGTGCCACCGAACGGGATCGTCGCCTCGTCGTCGACCGTCTGGTCGTTGATGTGGACCATGCCCGACTCGATACGGCCGGCGAGTTCGAACGCCCTGAACGCGTCGGAGGTCAGGATGCCGACACTCAAACCGAACTCGCTGTCGTTGATGATCTCGATGGCCTCGTCCACGCTGTCGTAGGTGACGACGGGGGCCACGGGGCCGAAGATTTCCTGCCGGAAAGCCGGGCTGTCGACGGGCACGTTCGCCAACACCGTCGGCCGGTAGAACAGGCCGTCGTATTTCCCACCCGCCAGCAACGTCGCCCCCGCGGACACCGTGTCGGTCACGATGCGGTGGATCTGTTCCCGCTGCCGCTCGTCGATGACAGGGCCGAGCACGTTGCTCTCGTCCGTGGGGTCTCCGACGGTGACTGCCTCGGCCTTCGCCGCGAGCAGCGCCGTGAACTCGTCCGCGAGCGAGGCGTGGACGAGGTGCCGTCCCGCCGTCATGCAGATCTGCCCCTGGTGCAGGAACGAACCCCACGCCGCGGCCGACGCGGCGGCCTCGACATCGGCATCCGGCAACACGAGCAGCGCGTTGTTGCCGCCCAATTCCAAATGCACGCGCTTGAGCAACGGCGCGGCGGCCTCCCCGATCTTGCGCCCCGCGGGGGTGGAACCGGTGAACGAGATGCACGGTACGTCGGGATGAGCCACCAACGCCTGTCCGACCTCGGCCCCACCTGGCAGTACTGTGAGCAGCCCGTCGGGCAGTCCCGCCTCGGTGAGCAACTCGGCGAGAGCGAGACCACCCGAGATCGGCGTACGGGGGTCGGGCTTCAACACCACGGCGTTGCCCACCGCCAATGCGGGCGCGACCGAACGCATCGACAGGATGCCGGGGAAGTTGAATGGCGAGATCACTCCCACCACCCCGATCGGCACCCGACGGGCAAGCGACAGTCGTGGCTTGGTGGACTGCAACAGCTCACCGTAGGGCTGGGAGGTCAAAGCCGCGCACTCGTCGAGCTCCGAGACCACCAGCCCGACCTCGAACGACGCTTTACCCCGCGCCGAACCCGACTCGGGGACAAGCCACCGGAGCAGCCGGTCGGGGTCGGCCTCCAGCAGACGCGCGGCCCGACGCAGCACCGCGGCACGCTGGTCGTACGTAGCGGCGGCCCACTCGCGCTGAGCCTGCTTCGCCCTGGCGACAGCGCGGTCGACATCGGCGGAGGACGCCTCATCGACCTCGGCGAGGACGTTGCCCGTGGCGGGCTCGGTCACCGTCAAGGTGCCGCCCGTGGCCGCCGGGGAAGACCACCGCGCAGGACCACCGGGAACGCCCGTGTCCGAACCGGCTGTACTGAGTGTCACCTGAATCCTCCTCGATACAGGACTGTGTTCACCCGCTCACCCAAGGAAGCGGGAAGCTCACGATGACGGATACGCGCACCGTGTTCTCCGGTGGGATCAGTCAGTGACTCAAAGAAATCAGCAAGTCACTTATGGCGTCGACATGTCGAGATGTTGCTCACCCCGCCCCCGCACTCCTGCCGGTGTCCGTCTCGATGCGTCACCATGGGATCCCCCGGCGAGACGAAAGGCTGCCCGTGACCGACCCGACCCAGACGCCCTCCACGACCCCGTCCTTCACCACCGCCGACCTCGTCGACGAATACGGCGATCGGCTACGGGTGTGCGACACCCAGTTCCAGCAGTTCGGCGGGCACCGGGTGTTCTCCGGACGGGTCCGCACGATTTCGTGCCACGAGGACAACGGGCTGGTACGTGAACTCCTGCGCACCCCGGGCGACGGCTGCGTACTGGTCGTCGACGGTGGAGGTTCCGTGCACACCGCGCTCACCGGCGACCTCATCGCCACCTCCGCGGTCGAGAACGGCTGGGCGGGACTGGTGATTCACGGCGCCGTACGGGACAGTGCGGCTCTCGCCGAACTCCCACTCGGCGTCAAGGCTTTGGGAACCAACCCGCGCAAGAGCTCCAAAGCGGGACGAGGTGCTGTCGATGTGCCCGTGGGCTTCGGCAGTGTCACGTTCATCCCGGGAGACCACCTCTACGCCGATGACGACGGCGTGGTCCTGCTGCCCGCCAAGTAAGGAGCGGGCAACCGGGTCGAGGACGGCCACGCGTTCCTCGATCAAGTGCACAAGCGGGAGACGAGGTCGACCCAGCCCGCTTCCAATCGCGCCAACCCCAGCTCGCGTTGCCGCAACAAGTGGTGCGTCAGCGCCGTGTCGAGATACCCCAAAAGCGCATGGCTCAGTAGATCGGCGTCGGCACGGGGATCGAGGGAACGCACCAGCATGGCGACGTGCGTGCGCCGCACCTGGTAGGCCGGGACGAGAAATCGTCTCTGCGCGTCCAACGCGGCGGCCAGGTAGAGGTCGTGGTACTCCTGTTCGTGCTGGAGCACGGCCGCGCCGAACGCCCTTAGCCTGGCACCCGGGTCGGCACCCGGGCCGAGCGGCGGCGGTCCGCTGAGGAACCTGGCCTGTAACTGATGTTCAGCGCGATCCAGCAGGGCCATCAACAGGCCTGTGCGGTCGCCGAAGTGGCGAAAGATCGTGCCTTTACCCACTGATGCCTCGGCCGCGACCGCGTCCATCGTGAGGTTGGTCGCGCCGTGCCGGGCCGCGAGGCGAGTCGCCGCGTCGAGCACGCGAGCACGGTTGCGGACGGCATCGGCGCGCTGACCTCCGTGTTCGTGACGGTTCACAAGCCCGAGAAAGACTTCACCTCGGCCACGACCGGCCTGCGGTGACGAGGACGGAGCGCACACATGCGGCAGGGTAACCCGCACCACGTCCCGTTGACCAACATTGTGCGCCCTTGTTACACACAAAAACGGACTATGGTCCGTTTCTGTTCTCGCAGTGCGGGCCGCCGAAACACCAGCCTGTGGGAGAGAAAGTCATGACAGTCCGTGTCCTCACACTCGTCGGCAGCCTCAGAGCGGGGTCACACAACCGGCAACTCGCCGAAGCGGCCGTCGAACACGCTCCCGACGGCGTACACGTCGAGATCTACGACGACCTCGCCGATCTGCCGTTCTACAACGAAGACATCGACACCACGGACACCGTCCCCTCGGCCGCGACCCACCTGCGCGAAGCCGTCACCGCGGCCGACGCCGTGCTCCTGTGCTCGCCCGAGTACAACGGCACCATTCCCGCGGTGTTGAAGAACGCCATCGACTGGCTCTCCCGCCCGTTCGGCACGGGCGCGCTGCAGAACAAGCCCACGGCCGTGGTGGGCACCGCGTTCGGACAATACGGCGGAGTGTGGGCGCAGGACGAAGCCCGCAAGGCCGCGGGCATCGCGGGCGCGAAGGTCCTCGACTCGGCCACACTGTCGATCCCTGGTTCGGGCACCCGCTTCGCCGAGACCCACCCGCGAAACGACACCGAAGTGATCGAAGGTCTGCGCAAGGTGCTCGACGAACTCACCGCTCACGCGACGGCTGTCTGACGGCGAGCAACCGTTCCTCGGCGTCCGGCCCCGGCCGGACACGAGGAACCCGCCGACCGAGCAGCACTCCGAACGCACCCCACAACCCGACCACGATCCACTCCGGCGTCGTGAGCCCGCTGGGCATTCCCGGCAGGAACAGCACCGCAAGCCCGAGTCCGAACGCGACGGCGAGACAGCCCACCACACGCCCCGCGGGAACCCGGAACGGTCGATCCAGCTCGGGCTCGTTTCGCCGCAGAGCCAAAAACGTCAGGGCCACCATCGTGTACGCCACGATGATGGCCAACCCGCCCGCGTCGACCATCCACGTCAGAAGCTCACTGCCGAAGAACGGTGCGATCACGGAGAACGCGCCGACGAACAGGATCGCGTTTCCTGGCGTACGGAAGCGCGGATGCACCCTGCCGAACCAGGCGGGCATCATGCCCGACTGCGCCATCGCGTAGAGCAGCCTGCTCACCCCAATGACGAAACCGTTCCAGCTCGTCAGAATTCCAGCGATGCCGCCGAGCACGAGCACATTCCCCATCACCGAGCTGTCCCACAACGCGGCCATGCCATCGGCGGCCGCGAGACCGGAAACACCGAGGTCGTCGGCCGGCATGGCCGACCCGACGGTGAGCATGACCAGGATGTACCAAGCCGCCGCACAACCGACCGAAAGCACGAGAATGACGCCGACCTGACGGAACGGCACCTTGATCTCCTCGGCGGTCTGTGGGATCACGTCGAAGCCCACGAACAGAAACGGCACCGCCATGAGCACCCCGATGGTCCCACCGAGACCCGAACCGAACGCGGGCCGCAGATGTTCGGTGGTACCACCGATGAACGCACCCGCGAGCAGCGTGGCTCCGACCGCGCACAGAAACAACACCGCGATGGTCTGGAACATCGCCGCCGGACGCACGCCGACATAGTTCAGCGCCGTCATCACCACCGCTGCCAGCACACCGACGAGCACCCACATGCCGTAGACGTCGGAACCCGCCACCGACCACAGGCGTGCGCTCTCCAGCCCCGGGACCAGATACGACAGACTCTCCGGCAGTGCGACGGCCTCGAAGGCCACCACCGTGATGTATCCGAGGACGAGCAACCACGACGTGGCGAACGCGGGCCGTGCCCCCATACCGCGCAGGACGTAGTTGTGCTCACCGCCCGCCTTCGGTATGACCGATACCAGTTCTGCGTAGGTGAGCCCGATGAGGGACACCACCACACCCCCGACCGCGAACGCCGACGCGGCTCCCAGCGCCCCGGCATCCCGCAGGAAATCGCCGGTCAGCACGATCCAGCCGAAGCCGATCATCGCCCCGAACGCGACCACAAGCACGTCCCACCGACCGAGTACGCGGACCAGCGCGGTGTTCTCGTCGCTCACCTTGCCTCCCGTCCCCGGAGATCGCCTCCATGTCGCGGAGTGCCAGACAGAGTCCCAGAGAGTCCCAGACAGCGTCGAGTCACGGCAACCGCCGATCGCGGTCCCACCGGGTGGCTCCGTGATTTGCGGATCTCGCTACGTAACTCGCGGACACGACTACACAGCCTGCGGACACGACTGCGTAAGCTGAGGTCGCGTGCAAACACGTCCTCCCGGGAGGGTTCCTCGTGCGGCCCATACGACCTCGACAGGATGTTCGCGCACACACGGTCATCGGCGCCGGCCTCCTCGCGGGCGGCGCGAACGTCATCATGCAGCTGGCGTTACCCGCTGTCGGTTACGGTGTCGTGGAAAGCCGGGTGGACGACGGCAACATCTACAGAAATCCGGCGAAACGCACCCGCACCACCCTGACCTATCTGGCCGTGGCCATGCTCGGCACGGACGACGAGCGTAAGGCTTTCCGCCGCGCGGTGAACCGGCAACATGCCCAGGCGCGCTCCACCGCGACAAGCCCGGTGCGTTACCACGCTATGGACCCCGAACTGCAGCTGTGGGTCGCCGCCTGTCTGTACCGGGGTGTCGAGGACGTCCGCCGCGTCTTCGTCGGTGAGGTCGACGCCGACACAGCCGATCGGATCTACGCGCAGTCGGCGGCGCTGGGCACCACACTGCAAGTGCGGCCGAACATGTGGCCCTCGGACCGAGCCGAGTTCGAACGGTACTGGCAGAGGTCGCTGAAGCACATCTCCATCGACGACACCGTCCGGGAATACCTGTACGGAGTCGCCACCCTGCGCATGTTCCCCCGCCCCGTGAGGATCCTTTTCGGAAGATTGAACAAGTTCATCACCACGGGTTTTCTGCCTCCACCGTTTCGGGAGCAGATGCGACTTTCCTGGTCGGACCGGCACCAACGCCGCTTCGACCGGATGATGTCGGTACTGGCGGCGGTGGTGCTGCGTCTGCCCAAGCTGCTGCGGGAATTCCCCTACAACGCCCTTCTGTGGGACCTGCGGCGTCGACTACGCACCGGCAAGCCCCTGGTGTGAGCGCTGTTCGCGGCTCACCGACGCGGCGAGACCACCATGGCACCGGGCGAGACGAAGACCGCGGCCGTGGCTCGGAGCGCAGGCGGCTATGTCGGCGGAAGTGCCGACGGGAGTGTGACCTGGAATGCCTCACCTCGCACCTCGCCGTCGTAGCCGCCTTCGGGTTCCGGCAGACCGAACAGAGCGCCCACGGTGGGTGCCACATCGACCGTGGTCGCGGCGGCGGAGGAGGTGTGCCCCGTCCGTACGACCGGGTGGCCTCCCGACACGAAGAACGGGATCGGCTCGGTGGCCGGGTGTCCGTGGTTACCAGGGATCGGGTTCGACCACAGTTCCGGGTCGGTGAACCGCCACCCCGCTCGGCAGTACACGACGAGGTCACCCGCACGCGGGCCGAGTCGCAGCTCGTCGGGCGAGTGCACCGACAGCACACCGTCGACTCCCGGGACGAGCTCGCGCATCCGGTCGACGGCGTCCGCGCGTTCGCTGTCGGCACCGGTGAAGGTCAACAGGTCGGCCCCGCCGTTCTGCGCGATCGCCACCCGTCCCGCCAGGAACGGGTCGGCTTCCAGCACCGGCGTCAACGAGATCACGCGGTGGGTCATCGACCAGTCCATCGAATGGTCGGCGAGGACGAGCAGCACGCTCGTGTCCCACCGGTGTGTGCGTTTGAGGAACGCCACGAATCGGGCCAGTTGCGTGTCGGTGGACCGGAGCGCGGCGGTGCGGGCGGCGCGCAGTGTCGTGCCCGTCAGGTCGGCGTGGCCCAGTCTGTCCACGTCCCCGAGGTTCGTGAACACGAAGTCCGGATCGGTCTTCGACACCGTGGCCATGAGCGCGGTGACGGTGGCGACGTCGGGTGCGTGGTCGCTGATCGGGATGACGGGGAACGGTTCCCAGCGCACGGTGGCCCGTTCACCGACGATCCCGTACAGGTACTCCTTGCTGAGCACGCTCGCCGTGATCAGGCCCTGCTCCCGCAGCCGTTCCAGCAGCGTGGGCGCGCGCAGGTCCTCGGCGGTGTCGAGTGTACGCACCTTACCGAGGTCCGGATCGTAGACCGAGTTCGCCGGGACACCGGTCCGATCCGGACGCATCCCGGTGATCATCATGGCGTGGTTGGGCAGTGTCTCCATCACCGGCAGCGACCGCGCCGCCGGGAACGCCGTGCCCTCCTCCCGCAGCCGATACAGCGTCGGTGTGATCGCCGGGGTGATCTCGTCGGGCCGGAGGCCGTCCACCACGAGCACGTACACGCGGATTCGGGGATGGACCGCGGCGAACGCGGCCGGTCCCAGAGTGGACAGCACGACCGCGGCCGAGGTGCCCGTGGCCACACGCAGGAATCGCCGGCGGCTCACTCCGCTGGTGTGGTCGTTCATCGCAGGATCTCCTCGGTGCGCGTCACCCGCTGGGTCCCGGCCGCCACCCGGTAGGACATGACGCGGCGTGCCGAGCTCTCCGGGTCGGCGCGGTCGTCGAGGGCGTACCAGTCCATGTGCACCGCGCTCGGCGACACCTCCAGCACCGAGTAGCCGTGCGAGTCGAAGTCGAGGTACTTCACGTGCGGGTTGCTCACCCGGATGGCGGCCTCGACGGCCAGTGACAGGGTCCGTGGTCTCACGCCGAGAATGTCGTCGAGGTTGTCGCTGGTCACCGAGGTGCAGACCAATTCCACGCCCACGGAGTTACGGTTGAGAGGGTAGGTGAGCGGGTTGGCGGGCAGCTCGCACGCCCAGCCGGAGTGAATGTCCCCGGTGAGGAACACCGTGTCGCGCACACCGTGGTCCCGCAACGCCGAGAACACGGCCGCGCGGTCGGCGGTGTAGCCGTCCCACTGGTCCACGTTGTACGGAATCCCTTCGATGGGCCCGATCAGCTCGGTGAGCGCGCGGAATTCACGGGTCGACAGGGTGGAGGGGAAACGCACCGGCGCGATCATCACCGAGTTGCCGATGAGTTTCCACTGCGCCGAGGACGTCACCAGGCCATCGATGAGCCAGCGCAGTTGTTCCTCCCCCGCGATGGTGCGATCCGGGTCGTGCTGGCCCCGGTCGAACGGATGAGCCACCTGCTCACTGCGGTAAGTGCGCAGATCGAGCATGGACAGTTCCGCAAGCCCGCCGAAACCGATCCTTCGGTAGAGATGACCGCCGGGTTCGTAGCGGACGGGCATCCACTCGGCATACGCCTGTTGGGAGGCGGCACGCCGCTCGACCCAGGTCCCCTCGTCGGGTTCGGTGTGGTTCTCAGCGCCGCCCGACCAGGCGTTGTTAGCGGATTCGTGGTCGTCCCAGGTCGCCACGAACGGCACTCGCGCGTGCAGCGCTGCCAGGTGGGGGTCGGTCTTGTACTGCGCATGCCTGCGCCGGTAATGCGCGAGCGTGGTCATCTCCACGGCGGGTTCGTGAGCCCGGACCGCGCCGCCGTCCGACGGCACCCCGTATTCGTAGAGGTAGTCACCGAGATGAACGACGAGATCGAGGTCGTCGCGTTCGGCGAGATGCCGGTAGGCGGCGAAATAACCTTCCTGCCAGTTGGAACAGGAGACCACGCCCATGCGCACCCGCGTGACAGCGGCGCCCACGGCAGGCGCGGTGCGGGTACGTCCGACGGGAGACACGGCGCTGCCGTGGCGGAAGCGATACCAGTACCAGGTCGCGGGAGCGAGTCCTGTGACGTCGGCCTTCACGGTGTGGTCCCGGTGAGGGCCGGTGCGGACGCTGCCTCGCGCGACGATCTCGGTGAACGCCTCGTCCCGGGACATCTCCCAGACCACGGTGATCTCAGGGCCGAGCCCCGATCCCGGCTGCGCCTCGCGCGTAGGTGTCACACGCGTCCACAGCAGCACCCCGTCGGGTAGCGGATCACCGGAGGCGACGCCGTGCGCGAACGGGACGTGCTCGGCCACGGCCGCGGGAGCGGCGACCACGCCGAGACCTGCCGCCGCCGCGAACGCGCCACCGGCGCGTAGGACGTGGCGACGAGTCAGCACGTTGTGCTCCGACCGAAGAGGACGGTCGGGAGAAGACGAGGTTTCGTTCACGCCGAAGCAGCGTGCCGCACTCGCGACGTTTTGTCACTACCAGCCAGTAACCGTTCAGCTAAATTTCAGCTGAGCGGGAAACATCCGCTCCCCGCTCGACTCGATCGGGAGCACACCGACAAGGTCGCCGGCGCCCCCGAGAAGTGGCATCCTTCGCGACCGGAACACACTCGATAAGAAGCCCCGACCTTGTCGTTCGCCAGACGATACGGGGAAAGACAACGGACACCGGCTCTCCGAAATGGAGAGTCCAGGACGAAGAAGCCCTCCATAGGCCGCGCTGGACGAACCGAGCGAAGTCCTACCCTAGGAAAGCGGGAAAGCCGCGTTCCGAAGGGCCGAGGCGTTGCACTACACCCGTAGTGGCCGATGGAGGCGCCGTTTCGTCGACACGACGTGGCCGGGCCCCATCGACACGAGCGGGACCCGGCCACGTCGGAAAGTGAGCGCTACAACGATCCGGCCAGCCTGTTCGACAGCAGCGTGGTGAACCGCTGCGGGTCGGGCAGCTCACCGCCCTCGGCCAACAGCGCCATTCCGTAGAGCAACTCGGCCGTCTCGGCCAACGCCGTCGTGTCACCACTGGCAGCGTGCGCGTCGCGCAACCCGGTCACCAGGGCATGGTCGGGGTTGAGTTCCAGGATGCGTTTGGCCACCGGCACGTCCTGACCCGCTTGCTGATACATCTTCACCAAGGCGGGCGGAAGGTCGTAGGTGTCGCCGACGAGACACGCCGGCGAGGTGGTGAGCCGGTTCGACAACCGCACTTCCTTGACGTGCTCGGACAACGTCTTGCCCATCCACTCCCGCAGCGCGGCGAAACTCTCCTCGTCGGCCTTCCCTGACTCGTCGGCATCGTCGGCGTCGTCGAGATCGACCTGCCCCTTGGCGATCGACTGGAAGGTCTTGCCCTCGTACTCGCCTACCTGCTCGACCCAGAACTCGTCGATCGGGTCGGTGAGGATCAGCACTTCGAGGCCCTTCGCGCGGAACGCCTCCATGTGCGGCGAGTTCTCGATGACCGACCGCGACGTCCCCGTGAGGTAGTAGATGTGCTCCTGGTCGTCCTTGGCGCGGTCGAGGTAGTCGCGCAGGGTCGTCGTCTCCTCGGCGTGGTGGGTGGAGGCGAACGACGCGATGTCGAGGATCGCCTTGCGGTTGTCCGGGTCCTCGACCAGTCCCTCCTTGACCACCCGACCGAACTCACGCCAGAAGGTGTCGTAGCGGCCCCGGTCGTCGGTCATCATCTCCTTGATCGAGCCGAGCACCTTCTTCACCAGGCGGCGCCGCATGAGCTGGATGTGACGGTCCTGCTGGAGGATCTCGCGCGAGACGTTGAGCGACAGGTCCTGCGCGTCCACCACGCCCTTGACGAAGCGCAGGTAATCAGGGATCAACGCCTCGCAGTTGTCCATGATGAACACGCGCTTGACATAGAGCTGCACACCGCGTTTGGCGTCGCGGTAGTACAGGTCCATCGGCGCACGCGAAGGCAGGAACAACAGCGCCTGGTACTCGAACGTGCCCTCCGCCTTCACGGAGATGGTCCGCAGCGGATCGAGCCAGTCGTGGCTGATGTGCTTGTAGAACTCGCGGTACTCCTCGTCGGAGACCTCGTCCTTCGGCCGCGCCCACAGCGCCTTGCGGGAGTTGATGGTCTCCCACTGGCGGGCCGTCTTGCCGTCCTCGGTCTTCTCGGTCTCCAACCGGATGGGCCAGGTGACGAAGTCGGAGTGCCGACGCACGATCTCCCGCAGCGTGTGCTCGGCGGTGTAGTCGTGCAGCTGGTCCTCGGCGTCCTCGGGCTTGAGGTGGAGGGTCACGGCGGTGCCGTGGGGCTCGACGCCGCCCTCGGTGATCGTCTCGACCGTGTAGGTGCCGGTGCCGTCGGACGACCATCGGGTCGTCTCGGCCTCCCCGGCCTTCCTAGTCACCAACGTGACGGTGTCGGCCACCATGAACGCCGAATAGAAGCCGACACCGAACTGCCCGATGAGCTCGCCAGAGGTAACGCCGTCGGTGTTCTTGGCCTCGCGCAGTTTCTGGATCAGCTCGGCGGTCCCCGACTTCGCGATCGTGCCGATGAGGCCCACCACCTCGTCGCGTGACATGCCGATGCCGTTGTCCCGCACCGTCAACGTCCTCGCGACGCGATCCACCTCCAGATCGATGTGCAGATCATCGAGCTCGACGTCGAGGTCCTTGTTCTGGAACGCCTCCAAGCGCAGCTTGTCCAAGGCGTCCGAGGCGTTCGAGATCAGCTCACGCAGGAACACATCCTTGTTCGAATAGATGGAGTGAACCATCAACTGCAGGAGCTGGCGTGCCTCCGCCTGGAACTCGTACGTCTCGGTCTGAGCAGTCACTCACGTCTCCTCGCCAGAAACCGAAAGGGCTCGTGGGCCGCGAACGCGGCCACGGCCCGAGTATCTCGCGTCGGCGTGACCGGGAGCATGCTGCCCCGGACCACCCGGAAAGAGGTTTACAGAACCGGAATACATGATGAAGATCACTCGCCATGCGCAGGAGTCTGCTGTCGTTCGCCCTCGCCGTCGCGGTCACCGCGACCCTGGCCCCTCCCGTCGCGGCGAGCACGGAGGCGATCGACTATCACGAGTGGTCCGGCGTCACGGCCTTCCGGGACGGGGAGGCCGACGGCGTACGCGCCACCGGGCGCGGGTTGAGGTTGACCCGACCGGCGGGCACGGAGGACGGCGTCGAATACGGAACGTGGACCTCGCCGTGGTACGAACCCGGGTTCGACGCCACCGAACTGATCGCGTCGTGGAACGCCACCACGCCCGAGGGCACCTGGTTGACGGTCGAGGCGAGCGCTCGTACCGACTCCGGCGAGCACACGGCGTGGTACGTCCTCGGGAAATGGGCGTTCGGTGACGGCGACATCGAGCGCACCACTGTGGCCGGGCAGAGCGACGAGCACGCCGCCGTCTACGTGGACACCCTCGCCTCGGCCGACGGCGTGGAGTTCCGGTCGTACCGACTGCGGGTCACCCTCCACCGCGTCGAGTCCTCCTCGGCCACGCCTCTGGTGCGTTCGGTCGGGGCCATGACGTCGAACGTTCCCGACCGCTTCGAGGTCCCGATCTCCGAGCCCGGCGTGGCCCGTGGGATCGAACTACCCGTTCCGCGTTACGCGCAGAATCTACATTCCGGCAACTATCCCGAGTACGGCGGAGGCGGACAGAACTGGTGCAGCCCCACGTCGACGGAGATGGTGATCGAGTACTGGGGCCGCGGCCCGAGCCGAAGCGAGTTGTCCTGGCTGCCCGACGACTACGTCGACCCCACTGTGGCACACGCCGCCCGACACACCTACGACTACTCCTACGAGGGCACCGGCAACTGGCCGTTCAACACCGCCTACGCCGCGCACTACGGGTTGAGCGGCCACGTCACGCGCCTGCACTCGCTGGCCGAACTCGAACGCTACGTGGCCAGGGGCATTCCGGTGGTCACGTCCGTGTCGTTCCTCGAAAGCGAGCTCGACGGAGCCGGGTACGGCACCAACGGACATCTCATGGTGGTGATCGGGTTCACCGCCGAGGGCGACGTCATCGTCAACGATCCCGCCTCGAACACCAACGAGGGCGTACGCAACGTGTACCGGCGCGAGCAATTCGAGACCGTGTGGCAGCGCACGCAACGTCACACCGCCGACGGCGGCGTGGCCGGCGGCCCCGGCGGGGTCGTCTACGTGATTCATCCCTGACCACCGCGCACGAAGAAACCGTGGGTGTCTTCGGCCGGATCACTCGACGCTTCGCGAAAGCTTCCCGCCGACACACCCACGTGGCATCCCCGGACACCGAAACGACCGTCCCCGGTATCCCCTTGCCGGGGCAGGACGTTCTCCTACCGAGAAGTCCTCCGCACCAACCACTCGTTGACCGCGGCGACCCAGTCGTAGTTCACGGCGTCGGCGTGGGGGCGCGAGAAACGACCGTAGACATCCCGGCCCTCGCGGAACAGTCCCCCGCGCTTGTCGGCCTCCAGCACGATGTGGAGGTCGCTCGGCGTGGCGACGAACGTCAGCTCCACCTCGTTGACCCGCCCCGCGAAGGCAGGTGGCGGGAAGAACTCCAGCTCCTGGAAGAAGCGCAACTGCTGTGGGACCCCACGCAACCGTCCCATCTCGACGTCCGCGCTGCGGAACTGGAACCCGAGCCTGCCGAACGCGTCGAGCACCGCGTTCTGCGACGGCAGCGGGTACACGTGCACCGGGTCGAGGTCGCCCTTGTCCGGCGCTCCGGCGATGACCAGGTCGGTGCACACGCCCACGGTCATGCCCGGCAGGAACCTGTCCCCCACCGCGGTGATCGGCGTCTCCCACGGCAACACAAGCTGGAAGGGAATGACGACGAGCTGCTCGGCGGGGACCCACACCCCTTGTTGCGCCACCACTCGGGAGAACTCGGCCGTGCTCTTGAACTCGTGGTCGCCGGTCTCCATCTCGACACGGGTCACCAGCGACAGGGCGACCTCACCGATCTGCGCATCGTTGCTCCCGCCCTGGATCCGCACCTGTCCGGTGATCACCTGTCCTGGTAGGGCGTGCGGGTTATCCAGCACCGTGTCGACGGACGGACCCCCGACACCGAACGCGCTGAGTAACCGTTTGAACATGAGCGGCTTCCTCCCTAGGGCCGACCAGACGCGCGTTAATCCTTCTGCGCCTCAACCGAACACACTGCGCAACAGAATGGCGGGGCACAGCATATCGGCCCCGAGACAGGCATCACTCACGACCATGATCATGAACTGTTCGCGCACGCTATCGGTACTTTCGCCGGTTCTCCGCTCGAATCGGTGGCGGCCTGGTACACCGCTGCCTACCGTACGCACACCAACAGGATTCCTGACTCAAGGAGGTGCCGCGGAATGGCAGGACTGATGCGGCGGGTCGTCGCCGCGACGACCGGAATGGTCGTCGCCGCGCTACTCGCGCCCAGCGCGGCCGGCGCGACAACCACCGACGCAGAAATCACGCAGACCGGCGGAACCGGACCGTACCCCGCGGGCTACGAAACGGTGCGCGACCTGCCGGACCACACCGTCTACCGGCCGAACACACTGCCCACCGACGAGACGTTGCCGATCGTCGCGTGGGGCAACGGTGCGTGCCGGGCGGACGGAACCTGGTTCGAGAATATCCTCACCGAATTCGCCTCGCACGGTTTCCTGGTGATCGCCAACGGCGAACCGGACGGCTCGGGGCGGACGTCGTCGGACATGCTTATCGACGCGGTCGACTGGGCCATCGCGGAGAACTCGGACCCGACCAGTGAGTTCCACCGCCGGATCGACACCGACAACATCGCGGTGACGGGCCAGTCCTGTGGCGGCCTGGAAACCATGGAGGTCGCCGACGATCCACGTATCACCACGACCGTGATGTGGAACAGCGGGATCATCAACCCGCTCGACAAACTGCAGTTGCGACGTCTGCACGCCCCCATCGCCTACTTCGTCGGCGGTCCGTCCGACATCGCCTACGACAACGCCATGGACGACTGGGAGCGACTGCCGTCCGGACTGCCCGCGTTCATGGGCAACCTGGACGTCGGCCACTTCGGCACCTTCGCCGAACCCAACGGCGGCGAGTTCGGACGTGTCGGATCGAACTGGCTGAAATGGCAGTTGAAGGGCGATGCCACCGCCCGCGCGGAGTTCGTCGGCGCCGACTGTGGCCTGTGCTCGACCGAATGGGACGTGCAGCAGAAGAACCTGTCCTGATCGATTTCTGAACGCGTGATCCCGGTGGGCTCTTCAGCCTGCCGGGGCTCTTTTCGTTCCTGTTTCCCCTGGGGCTTCGTCTGACACGTGTTCGACAACCCCTGCCGTATAGGGCGTTATACATTTTGTGGTCGTCGCCCGGACACACTGACGGGTGAACACATGACCACGCACAACCCGGATTCGCCGTCGGTCGATGGCCGAGGAGGCCCGACCGTGTCAGACTTCCTTCCGTGCGGAGAACCGGGGCGCGTGTGTTCGCTTTGGTCCGCGCGAGCCACCCGGAACCCACCGTGGCGGTCACCGCGGTCGCCATAGGGCTGGCGGTGAGCACCGGACGCGACGGCTTCGGTGTGGCAGCGGTGGCAGTGGCGGTCCTGTCTGGCCAGCTGTCGGTCGGCTGGCTCAACGACTACCTCGACGCGGACCGGGACAGCACGGTCGGGCGTACGGACAAGCCCGTGGTGACCCGCGCTGTCTCGCAACGCGCCGTGGCGGTGGCGACCCTCGTGGCAGCGATCGTGTGTGTGCCCGCCTCACTCGCGTCCGGAGTGACTGCGGGTGTGGTGCACCTACTGGCCGTGGCGTCGGGGTGGGCCTACAACCTCGGCGTGAAGTCGACCCCGTTCTCGGTGCTGCCCTACGCGATCTCCTTCGGGCTACTCCCCGCGTTCGTGGTACTCGGTCTACCCGACGTCTCGACTCCGCCCTGGTGGCTTCCGGCGGCCGGTGCGCTGCTCGGCGCGGGAGCGCATTTCACCAACGTCCTCCCCGACCTCCCAGACGACGCAGCCACGGGTGTACGCGGGCTTCCACATCGACTCGGTGCCGCTGGGAGCCGGGTCGCGGCCGCCGCCTTGTTGCTGGCCGCCTCGGTCGTCCTCGCCGCGGCCGCGCCGGTCGACCCGCTCGTGGCGGTCTGTGTTCCGGTCCTGGCGGCGCTGGTATTGGCGGCCGGGTTTCTCGCCGGATGTCGGGACGGTTCCCGCGCGCCGTTCCGAGCGGTACTGGTCGTGGCCGTGCTCGACGTGGCCTTGTTGCTCGCGTCCGGTCACGCGGTCGTGGCATAGGAATTCACCGTGACGGTTTCGGTGGTCGGCTGGTGTCGCGACAATCGGTCACACTGCACGAGTGGTTGCCATACAGGGCGTTCAGTCACAACGATGTCTCCGCAGCGGTTCCTCCGGCCGCCGCAACGATCCGGCACAGTACGACGATCTCGCGGCGGAATGGTGGTGCCCACGAGGAAAGTTCGCGATGCTGCACTGGCTGGCCGCTGCCCGCGCCGACCTGGTGCCACCGGCTTCTCGGCCCGGCGCGGTCCTGGTCGACCTCGGTTGCGGCGCGGGACTGCTGGGCCCGCACCTGAGCGGCAAGGGCTACCGCCACATCGGGGTCGACCTCACCGAATCCGCTCTGGCGCAGGCCGCCGAACACGGAGTGACCGCCGTTCGCGGAGATGTGTCGCACGTGCCCCTGGCCGATGGCTGCGCCGATGTGGTCAGTGCCGGAGAGATCCTCGAACACGTGGCCGATTTCCGCGCGGCGGTCGGTGAGGCCTGCCGATTACTCCGGCCCGGCGGGCTGTTGGTGATCGACACACTGGCCGCGACAGCGGTGGGACGATTCCTCGCGGTGACGGTGGCCGAGCGACTCCCCGGCGGCCCACCGCCCGGTATCCACGACCCCGCTCTGTTCGTCGATCGCTCCGCGCTCGTCCAGACGTGCGCCGAACACGGGGTGGCCCTTCGGCTACGTGGGATTCGTCCCTCTCTGGCCGACCTGGTGCGCTGGTTCGCCGGACGCACCGAGCGGGTGCGGATGAAGCCGGTGCCGACCACGGCGGTTCTGTTCCAAGCGGTAGGACGGCGCGGATGACGAGGACGGAACAACAGGACGCCCTCACCGCGGCGAGGAAGCTGGCCCCGGTGCTGGCACGCCGCGCCGCCGAACACGACGAGTCCGGGGCGTTTCCCCGGGCCGACTTCGACGACCTGCATGCCGCGGGGCTGTTGGGCCTGATGGCGCCAACCCGGCTCGGCGGTACCGGGGCTCGCTTCGCCGACTACACCGATGTCGCCATCGAGCTCGCTACCGGTTCGGGCGCCACCGCCCTGATCTTCAACATGCACGCCTCCGTGACCGGGGCGTTGGCCCACGTGCCCGACGACGTGGCCCGCACACTGGGAGCTCCGGACAGCTACTTCGTCACCCGTGACCGCATCCTGGCCGAGGCTTCCGCCGGCGCGCTGTACGCCGTGGCCATGAGCGAGCGCGGTGCGGGTTCCCGACTGTCCCAGTTGACGACCCGCTACGAGCGGAGAGACGGCGGTTTCCGGATCGTCGGTTCGAAGGCGTTCGTGTCCGGAGCCGGGCATGCTGATGCCTACCTCGTGGCGGCGAAGTCCTCCGAGCCGGGCGCCGACGGCGGGCCGGTCGTGTCGTACTTCCTGGTTCCGGCGGGTGACGGCGTGACCGTGGAGCCCACCTGGAACTCGTTGGGCATGCGCGCGACCGGCAGCCACGACCTCCACCTGGACGTCACGGTCCCCGCCGACGCTCTGCTCGGTGGTGTGGAGGGGATCACGCTGCTTTTGGCGCAGGTCATGCCGCACTGGTTGGTGGCCTCCTATGCCGCGGTCTACGTCGGGGTGGCCCGGTCCGCGATCGACACCGCCTCGACGTATCTCGAAGAACGGGGGTTGACGCACCTGCCCGCCGTGCGGGCACGGATCGGACGGGCCGACGCAGAGGTGGCAGCGGCTCGTCTCACCGTCGCCGAGGCCGCACGCCGAGTCGACGCCGATCCCGCCGCGCTGGACACGCGTCGCTGGGTGTGGCGCGCGAAGCTGCTGGCCGGGGACACGGCGGCGCGGGTCGCCGCAAGCATGCTGGAGGCCGCGGGCACGTCGGCCACCCGGCGCGGTCACGACCTGGAGCGCATCTTCCGCGACGCACGATGTGGCGCACTACAGCCTCCTCCGTCAGACGTCTGTGCCGACTGGCTCGGAGTCGCCGGGCTGGGCGGCGATCCGGAACGGGACACGGCAGTCCCACGATGGTGAGCCCCGCGATGACGAGTACCGCCCACATCACCGGATTCGGTATCGCCACACCCGATCCCGTTGACCAGGACACGCTGTGGGACGAGTACTTCGCACACCACTTCGCTGACGTCCGAGTCGCACGACGGTTGTTCCACGGATCCCAGGTACGCCGACGACACGCCATGGTGAATCCCGTACTCGAGGACGTGTCGACGTGGTCCACAGGTACTCGGATGCGACGTTACGAACGAGAAGCGCCCCCGCTCGGATCAGCCGCGGTCTCGGCCGCTCTAGCGGACAGCGGACTGTCACCGACCGACATCGGCCTGTTCGCGGTCGCTTCCTGTACCGGGTACGCCACTCCGGGGCTGGACATCCGACTGGCCGCCGAGCTCGGTCTGTCCGCCGACGCGCAACGGCTGATGATCGGGCACATGGGCTGCTACGCCGCATTGCCCGGACTCGGCGCGGTCACCGACTTCGTACTGGCTCGGGCCAGGCCGGCCGTGCTGCTGTGCCTGGAACTGACCTCCCTGCACGTGCAACCTCCCACTCAGGACGTGGACCAGGTGGTGGCGCATTCGTTGTTCAGCGACGCGGCGGCCGCCGTGGTCGTGCAGCCGGAACCCGTTCGTGCCCGAGGCGCGCTCAAGGTGGTGGACGTCACGGCGCTGACGGACCCGGCCACCTCGGACCACATGACCTGGAATGTCACCGACCTGGGATTTCGTATGGGGCTCTCACCCCGGGTTCCCGAGGTACTCGCTCACCACGTCGCCCCGACGATCACAGGCCTGCTCGATCGGCACGGTCTGACCACGACCGATGTGGACGCCTGGGCCGTGCATCCCGGTGGTCCCCGCATTCTGGACACCGTGGCCCACGCGTTGGAGCTGCCCGCGGACGCTCTCCTGACCTCGCAGCGTGTCCTGGCCGAGCACGGTAACTGCTCCTCGGCCACAGTGCTTCTCGTACTGCACGCGCTGCACGCCGCCGGGCGGCCACGCCCCGGAGGGTACGGGGTCGCGATGGCCTTCGGCCCCGGGCTGACCCTTTACGCCGCACTGGTCCGAGCGACCTGACAAGTCCCCCACGACAGCTTCCACCGGGAAGGCCCCGTCGGGTCGTGTGGATGCATGACGCGCCGCCGACGAGGGAAACCTCGGCGCACCAGCGTGCCCGGCGGCGAACGACGCCCCTTCTTGCCGCGACGAGCGGTTGTGACGAGCGCCATGTCGATCCAGGATCGATCCAGGGGCGCTCCAAGTCGGCCCCCCGCCGGCCGGTCCCCGAAGAGGCCGAGACCGGAAGCGCCGACGTGTCCGGATTCACCTTTCTAGAAGGGCTCGCTTTCTTGAATCATTCCAGAAAACATGGTTGCATGAATGCGTGCCGATCTCCCACCACGACAGGTTGCGCCAGGCGGGGCTGCGAGTGACCGCTCCCCGCCTGGCGGTACTCGCCGAGGTCGAAGCCGTCCCCCATGCCGATGCGGACACCATTCGCCATGGCGTGTTCGGTCGGTTGGGGGCGGTATCGACCCAAGCGGTGTACGACATCCTGCGCACGCTCACCGAGGCCGGAATCCTCCGGCGCACCGAGCCCGCGGGGTCGCCGAGCCTGTACGAGGTGGCCACAGGCGACAACCACCACCATCTCGTCTGCCGCTCATGCGGCGATGTCGTCGACGTGCCGTGCGCTACCGGGGAGTCCCCCTGTCTGCACGCAAGCGACGACCACGACTTCCTCGTCGACACCGCCGAGGTCATCTACTGGGGCTACTGCCCCGACTGTCTGTCCGAGTCCGAATCCAACTCATGAACATGAAGGAGAGCGACTTGTCCGAGCTTCAGGGTCACGCGCCTACCTCGAACAACGACACGGGTTCCACGCTCGACTCCGGCGCTCCCGCCGTCAGCGACCGCAACTCGCTGAGCGTGGGCAGCAACGGACCGCTGCTGCTGCACGACGTCCGGCTGGTCGAGACCCTCGCGCACTTCAACCGCGAGCGGGTGCCCGAGCGTAACCCGCACGCCAAGGGTGCCGGTGCGTTCGGTGTCTTCG
>JAJYTH010000166.1 GCA_021793175.1 Actinomycetes bacterium | reverse complement strand
GACCAGCGTCCACGACGCCACCAGCTCCTCGTCCGACCACTCCATCTGCATGGCACCGGACCATAGAAGACCGCTGTAATACAGCTCACAGCGAGTCGGCTACTCACTGGTTACTTTGCGGCTCAGGACAGCTTCGGGAGTTCCAGGCCTACTACTGGTGCCTCTCGCTGTCCACACAAGCCCTCGTATCCCCCGTTCTCGCCGGTCCCGACTTTCCCCACTACGAGTTCCTGGCGTTCTGGGCACTACACCTGTTGGTCGTATGGGCTGCCGTGTAC
Organism: Actinomycetes bacterium; assembly: GCA_021793175.1. Classification (GTDB taxonomy): domain Bacteria; phylum Actinomycetota; class Actinomycetes; order Mycobacteriales; family Pseudonocardiaceae; genus Saccharomonospora. Next base: position 4,076 of record JAJYTH010000166.1, on the reverse strand, counting down.
CTCACTTGAGGGCTCGGACTGCACCCTTTCTGGCGCGACTACCGCATCGCGGTGACGGTCACCGTGGCTTGGGCCACCACCGCGATGGTGTTCAACAGTCTCACCGGCACCAACTACGGCTATCTCAACCACAAACCCGACACCGGCTCTTTCCTCGACCTGCTCGGCCCTTGGCCGTGGTATCTGCCGGCAGAAGTCGCACTCATCCTGGCGGCCTGGGCACTGATCACCTGGCCGTGGGCACGACGCTCCTCAGGTCGTGGGCGGCGACACAGCCCGTGACACCGGGTGCTCGCCGCCCACGACAGACTCCTTGACTGCCCTCGGATCGCCCGATCAGGCTCCCGTCAGACCGCGACGCACCAACAAAGGCTCGATCTCCGGAGCCCGACCACGGAAGTTCGCGAACGCCACCATCGGGTCTATACTTCCGCCCTTCGCCAGCAACTCACGGCGGAAGCGGTCACCGTTGGCTCGGGTCAGACCACCGTTCTCCCGGAACCACTCCACCGTGTCGGCGTCGAGCACCTCACTCCAGATGTAGGAGTAGTAGCCGGCCGAGTAGCCATTGGCGAACACGTGCGCGAAATACGTACTGCGATACCGCGGCGGCACCGCGTCCACAGCCACGCCCGCCTTCCGTAGTGCCTCGGCCTCGAACTCGGCCACATCATCCACTGTCGTGTCGGCGTCCAACATGTGCCAAGCCAGGTCCAGCAGCGACGCGGCCAAGTACTCCGTCGTGGCGAATCCCTCACCGTAGGCGCGGGACTCCTCCAACCGCTTCACCAGCCGCTGCGGCAACGGTTCTCCCGTGCGGTGGTGCTTGGCGTAGTTCGCCAGCACCTCCGGCCACAACACCCACATCTCGTTGACCTGCGACGGGAACTCCACGAAATCCCGGGGAACGTTCGTGCCCGCGCACGTCGGGTACCGGGTGTCCGAGAACAAGCCGTGCAGTGCGTGACCGAATTCGTGGAACATGGTCACCACCTCGTCGTAGGTCAGCAGCGTCGGCTCACCCTGTGGCGGCTTGGTGATGTTGAGGTTGTTCACCACCACCGGACGGCGCCCCAACAGCCCCGACGGCTCGCAGTAGAAGTTCATCCACGCGCCACCGCGCTTGGATTCCCGCGCGTAGTAGTCCCCCAGGAACAAGCCCAGCAGAGCGCCGTCGGCGTCGTACACCTCGAACACCCGCACGTCCGGGTGGTAGGTGGGCAGGTCCTGCCGCTCGCTGAACGTCACCCCGTACAGCTTGTTGGCCGCGTAGAACACGCCGTCCCGCAACACCGTGTCCAGCTCGAAGTACGGCCGCAGCTCCGCGTCGTCGACCTCGAACCGGCGCTTACGCACCCGCTCGGCGTAGAACGCCCAGTCCCACGGCTCCAGCGAGTGGTTCTCACCCGACCTCGTGATCTCGTCGGCCAGTTCCGCGGCCTCAGCGCGTGCGTTGGCCACCGCGGCCGGAGCCAACCGGCGCAGCATGTCCAACGCCGCGTCCGCCGTCTTCGCCGTCTGGTCCTCGATCACATAGGCCGCGTGGTGCGGATATCCCAGCAACGCGGCGCGCTCGGCCCGCAACCGCGTGATCCGCGCCAGCACCTCGGTGTTGTCGTACTCGTTCCCTCGGTTTCCCCTCGCGATCGAGGCCCGGAATATCCGTTCCCGCAGCTCCCTGTTCTCCAGCGAGGCCAAAAGTGGTTGTGCCGTCGGCAGCGACAACGTCAGCAGGTAGCCACCGTCGTGCCCCCGTTCCGTCGCGGCCTCGGCCGCCGCCGCGATCTCCGCGTCGGACAACCCGGCCAGTTGCTCACGATCGGAGACCAGCACCGCCAGGTCGTTCGTATCGGCCAGCAGGTTGTTCGAAAACCGTGTGGACAGCGACGACAGCTCGGCATTCAGTTCCCTCAACCGTTGCCGGTCGGTTTCGGGCAGCGCCGCACCGGCGCGAACGAAGTCCAGGTGGTAGCGACGCAGCAACCACGCGGACTCGGCGTCCAGCTCCAACGTCTCCCGACGCTCGTAGAGCTCCTCGATCCGGGCGAACAACGCCGGGTTCAGGTGGATGGCATCGAAGTGTTCGGCCAGTTTCGGCGCGACCTCGGCGTGGACGGCCCGCAACGTGTCGTTGGTGTGGGACGCGGCGAGGTTGAAGAACACCGAAGCGACCCGGTTCAGCAGTTGCCCCGAGCGCTCCAACGCCACGATCGTGTTGCCGAACGTCGGTGGCTCCGGATTGTTCGCGATGGCCTCCGCCTCGGCGGCGTGTTCGGCCATGCCCGCCTCGAACGCGGGCAGGAAATGTTCATCAATGATCCGGTCGAACGGTGGCAGCTCGCAAGGCAGCTCACTCGGCGTCAACAGCGGGTTGTCCGCGTTCGTCACGATCGATCCTTTCGTCCCGTCGTCCCCCCGATGTCGGCATCGGAGGACAACGTGCCTCGTCGACGTCGTTTCGGTTTCGGCGGCACGATCCCGTCCAGATCGCCGCCGTGGTCGTTGACCCTCAGCACGAACGGCCGCGTCTGCGTGTAGCGGACGACCGACACCGAGCCGGGGTCGACGACGATGCGTTGGAAGGCGTCGAGGTGCTGACCGAGCGCGTCGGACAGCACTGCCTTGATCACATCACCGTGACTGCACACCACCCACACCGCGTGTTCACCGTACTCGCCGGTGATGCGGGCATCGTGATCTCGCACGGCGGCCACCGCCCTGGCTTGCATGGCAGCCAGCCCCTCGCCACCGGGGAACACCACCGCGGACGGATGCGACTGCACCACCTTCCACAGAGGTTCCTTGGCCAGTGACTTCAGTTCGCGACCGGTCCACTCCCCGTAGTCGACCTCGGATAACCGGGAGTCGGTGGTCCGATCGAGACCTCGGTCGGCCAACAGCGGCGCCACCGTCTGCCTGCACCGCAGCAACGGCGAGGTCACCACGGCAGCGACGGGTATGCCGGCCAGGCGCTGCACCAACGCCTCGGCCTGCGCACGGCCGGTCTCGTCGAGGCCCACTTTCGGTGTCCGGCCTGCCAGCACACCCGAGCTGTTGGCGCTTGACCGGCCGTGCCGCAGCAGGATCACAGTACCCACGAGGCCACCCTACGGGTTCGCCCCCGCCTCCCCCACGGTGGCAGGCCCCGCGTCCGGGTCGAGCACTCCTGTGAACACCAGCACCAACACCGCAAGCCCGAGGGCGACGCGGTAGATCACGAACGGCAGGAAGCTGTTGTTCTTGATGTAGGACATCAGCCACGCGATCACCGCGTAACCCACCCCGAAGGACACGATGGTGGCCAGCAGAGTCGGCCCCACGCCCGGCGCGTCGCCCGCGCCGATGTCGGTCAGCTTGTACACCCCCGAGGCGAGCACGGCGGGTACCGCGAGCAGGAACGCGTACTCCGCGGCGTCGGCACGCTTGTAGCCGAGCAACAGCCCACCGGTGATGGTGCCGCCCGAACGTGACACGCCGGGGATGAGCGCCAACGCCTGCGCGAATCCGTATCCCAGACCGTGCGGCACGGTCAGCTGGTCCAGCTCGCGCTGCTTGCTGCCCATGCGGTCAGCGACCAGCAACAACAGGCCGAACACGATGAGCGTCGTTGCTGTCAGGCGTAGATCTCGGAACACGCTTTCGATGCGTTCCTCGAACAGCAGGCCGAGGACACCGATCGGGATGGAACCGATGATGATGAGCCAGCCCATCCTGGCATCGGGGTCGGACCGGTACTCCCGCTTGGTCAGCGAAAGGAACCAGTTGCGCAGGATACGGCCGATCTTCCGGCTGAAGTACAGCAGCACCGCGAGCTCGGTGCCGATCTGCGTGACAGCGGTGAACGCGGCACCGGGGTCGTCCCAACCCGCGAACGCCGCCGTCAGTCGGATGTGCGCGCTCGACGAGATCGGCAGGAACTCGGTCAGCCCCTGCACCAACCCGAGAACGAGCGCTTCGAACCAGCCCATCAGGCCGCTCCCGACCTTTCCAACGCTTCCACTGCCGTACGCAACACGTCGGCGCCGAGCGCCGGGTCGACGAACGGGGCCAGGCTCAACGTGGTCACGCCTGCCTCG
>JAJYTH010000165.1 GCA_021793175.1 Actinomycetes bacterium | reverse complement strand
GACCAACACCCGGCGCACACCGGGCGTGGCGGTGGCTGCGCGAAGTGTGTCGAACGCGAGCGCGAGCACCAGATCCGCGTGACGGTGGTCGCTTTCCGGGCAGCCCGGCCCGCCCCTCAGCCGGGATTTGCCCATGCTCGGTTCCTTGAGCGGCACGATCAGATCGACAGCCACACCACCATCTTTACCGCAGGACCGGATGCGGTCACGGTCAGGAGGCTTCGTGAGGCTGTGGGAGGATCGTCCGGACGTGTCGGAGACTATGGGAACGGACGTCGGGAGGAACAGCCTTGGCAGATCGCGAGAAAGGCGGCTTCTGGATCGGTGCCGCCGCGGTGTTGTTCTACCCGCTGACCTGGATGGGCCGCAGCGTGTACCGCAACACGCACCACATCCCGCGTAGCGGGCCCGCGCTGCTGGTGATGAACCACGTATCGCATCTGGATCCCGCGGTGGACGCCGTGTTCGTGCATCGGAACAAGCGCGTGCCGCGGTTCATGGCCAAGGACAGCCTGTTCCGGGTACCGATCTTCGGCAAGATCCTCGCGGGCTCGGGCGGCATCCCGGTGTACCGGGAATCCGGTGCCGCCGGCGACAGTCTCCGGGCCGCGCACCGCACTCTGCGTGAGGGCAAGATCGTGCTCATCTATCCCGAGGGGACGATCACGAAGGACCCCGACGGCTGGCCCAAGCGGGCTTACACGGGAGTGGCCAGGCTGGCTTTGGACAACGACGTGCCCGTGGTCCCGATCGCCCGTTGGGGCACGCAGCACATCTGGAACGGCTACACCAAGAAGTTCCGGCCGTTGCCGCGGAAGACCGTGTACCACTCCGTCGGCGAACCGGTGGATCTGTCCGCCTACCGCGACAAGAAACGCGATCAGGCGTTGCTGCGCGAGGTCACCGAGCTGATCATGGACCGGGTGCTGGAGCAACTCGTGGAGATCCGGGGTGAACAGCCGCCGTCACACCACCGGGACGGTGCGGAGGGACGCGCCTGACGATGTCGGTGCAACGTGTGACAGTGCTGGGCGCGGGCTCGTGGGGCACGACGTTCGCGAAGATCCTCGCCGACGCGGGTCGTGACGTCACCGTGTGGGCGCGTAGGGCCGAGGTCGCCGACGAGATCCGTACCCGGCACACCAATTCCTCGTACCTGCCCGGAATCCGGCTTCCCGAGCGTCTCACGGCCACGGCCGACGCGGCGACGGCGTTGGAGGCGGCGGACGCCGTGGTGTTCGCCGTGCCCAGCCAGAGCCTGCGCGAGAACCTCACCGCGTGGCGGGATGTGTTGCCGGCCGATGCCATCCTGGTCAGCCTCGCCAAGGGCGTGGAACTCGGCACGCTCAAGCGTATGAGTGAGGTCATCTCGGACATCACCGGTGTCGAACCCGGTGAGGTGGTCGTGGTGTCTGGTCCGAACCTCGCCAAGGAGATCGCGCAGCAGCAGCCCGCCGCGGCCGTGCTGGCGTGCGCCGACCACGATCGGGCCGTCGCCTTCCAACAGGCCAGTTTCAACTCCTACTTCCGCCCGTACACCAACACCGACGTCGTGGGGTGTGAACTCGGGGGCGCGTGCAAGAACGTCATCGCGCTGAGCTGTGGCATGGCTTCCGGCCTCGGCTACGGCACCAACACGATGGCCACGTTGATCACGCGTGGTCTCGCCGAGATGGCACGGCTGGGCGCGGCACTCGGTGCGGACCCGTTGACGTTCGCCGGGCTCGCCGGCGTCGGTGATTTGGTGGCGACCTGTTCGTCACCGTTGTCGCGCAACCGCACGTTCGGTGAGCGCATCGGTCGCGGCGAGACGATGGAACAGGCGCGGGCCGCGCAAGGGGGACAGGTGGCGGAGGGAGTGACGTCCTGTCGGTCGATCCGGGAGCTGGCGCATCGGCTGGACGTCGACATGCCCATCACCGACGCTATGTACCGCGTGTGCCACGAAGGGGTCGATCCCGGTACGGTCGGCGCGGAACTTCTGGGGCGCAGGCAGAAACACGAGTGGTCGTGACGTTTCCTCGGCCGCTCCTCGGCTCGTGGTCGGTGTCAAGTCCCGTCCACGGGCCGATTTCTCATTTGACGTGACTCGCCGGCTCTGCTTGTCTGGGCACATGTCAGCTGTCGGTGCGCCGAATTCCCTGCCGTGTTCGCGGGATCTCGTTGTCCGCACCTGTTCGGGGCGCTTCTGTCGCTGTCGTCGATGACATCACGCCACGCGCGCGGACGCGCGTGTGTTCGCGCTTAGTGCCCATTCACGTACGTTCATCTCTCTTTTTCGATTTCGAGGACTTCCTGCGCATGTTCGCCGTGCCCGAGAACACCATCGCGCCCCTGCCCGACGACCTGCTGTCCCGCCATCCGGTGCGGACGGCCCTGGAGTTCGCTGCCGACCGGAGTCGTTGGCGGAGCCTGTTGCGCTACGACCCGGACGAGCGGTTCGCCGTCTTGGTCGACACCGTGGGCGGCCACCGGGTGTGGTTGCTCTCCTGGCTGCCCGGCCAGGGCACCGTTCTCCACGACCACGGTGTGACCACGGGCGCTTTCACCGTGGTCAGCGGCGAACTCGCCGAAACGGTCCACCGGGGCGGATCGCCCGGCTCGGCGTCGGAGACACACGTGGTGGGGGCTGGGAATTCGCGCGTGTTCGGGCCGGGCTATGTGCACCGGGTCCGCAACGTCGGACCCGATCCCGCCGTGAGCGTGCACGTCTATCAGGACGGCGATAGGACCGTGCGCCCCGTGCCGTGACGTGCCGTGGTGTGATGTGACCGACCCGTGCTGGAGACGGTCGCTTCGGTACAGCGGTGGCATGATGGAAAGGCCATATTCACAGGGCTCGGTCAGTCCACTTGAGGTGAGGGCGGCGTAGTGCGCGCGGATACGGCGGAGACGACTGTGCCGGTGACGTTGGACCGTTCCTTGGCCGTGCCACTGGCGGTGCAACTCGCCGACGCTCTGCGTGAGGCCGCCTCGGGCGGGCACCTGCGGGGAGGTGACCGGTTGCCGTCCACGCGGGCGCTGGCAGCCAGTCTGGGCGTGAGCAGGGCCGTCACCTCGGCCGCCTACGAGCAACTGCACGCCGAGGGCTGGATCGTCGGCCGCCACGGCTCCGGTACCTATGTCACCACCTCGCCACCCACACCGGCGGACCATCGCCGCACCGTCGTGCGTGCCGACCGGACACCCGCGCCGGGACTGCTGGCACTGACCCCCGAGGTTCCCTGGGCCGAGGGAATCGACCGGGCCGCGTGGCGACGGGCCTGGCGCGCGGCGGCCGACACCCCACCGTTGTCGGTGGCCGAACGCACGGGCATCGTGGAGTACCGCGCCGCCATCGCCGAACACCTGTTGCGCCACCGGGGTCTCGACGTGGCGCCCGAATCGGTGCTCGCCACCGCGGGCACGACCGCCGCGGTCGCGGAACTGGCCGCGGCCGTGCTGCGCCCCGGTGACCTGGTGGGAGTGGAGGAACCCGGATACCAGCGGGCGGTGGAGGCGTTCCGCCGAGCGGGCGCGCGGGTCGTGCCCGTGGCGGTGGATGCCGAAGGTCTGCGGCCCGACGCGATACCCGACGGCGTCCGCACGGTGTTCTGCTCCCCGGCACACCAGTACCCGCTTGGCGGCCGGATGAGTGCGGCCCGTCGCGTGGAACTCGTCGAACGCGCCCGTGCCCAAGGCTTTCTGGTGGTGGAGGACGACTACGACGGTGAGTTGCGTTACGACGTCGCACCGTTACCGTTGCTCGCCTCGTTGGCACCCGACGTCGTCGTGCATCTCGGTACCACCAGCAAGATCCTCACGCCCACGCTGGGAGTGGGATGGATGGTGGCGCCACCCGCCGTCACATCCGCGGTGCTGGCCCACCGTGACGACACGGGCACCCGCGCGTCCCCGGCGGGGCAGTTGGTGTTCGTGGAACTGGCCCGCCACGGCGACCTCGGGCGGCATCTGCGACGGTTGCGCAGGGAACTGTCCGAGCGACGCTCCCTGCTCGTCTCCGCGCTGCAGGACGCGGACATCCCCGTTCTAGGAGACGATGCCGGGGCACATCTCGTGGTTCCGCTCGACTCCACCGAGGAGGAACGCGACCGCCTGGAAGCGGGACGCGAACGGGGACTGCTGCTCGACGGATTGGCCAGGCACTTCACGGGCACTCCCACCACGGCGGGCATCGCCGTCGGATACGCGGGCTGCTCACGCGAGACGCTGCGGAACATCCTCGGGGTGCTCGTCGACATACTCCGTCCGATGCGAAGGTAGGGTGCCGCCCATGAGTAGCCGTAAGACCCGAGTGGCCGTCGTCTTCGGCGGTCGAAGCACCGAGCACACCATTTCCTGTGTGTCGGCGGGCAGCATCA
>JAJYTH010000055.1 GCA_021793175.1 Actinomycetes bacterium | reverse complement strand
TCCCCCAACCTCGCTACTCCGCTTGACCCGGCAGCACTACACCGGTGTAATCACATTGATGTCATTTCGCTGTCTTAAAGGGGGGCAGTGGGGGACATCCAGTACCGCCGGCCCTGGGAGTGCGTGAGAGCGAGGAGGCGGACGTGCGGCTGGACATTACTGGAAGAGAACGGGGGAACGTCATGGAGAGGGGTGGACACCCGGAAGAGGAGGGTCTGGGTGTGCTCACCGAGCTCTTCGACGTCGGGGAGGAACAGGATTGGCAGGAACGCGCCCTGTGCGCGCAGACCGATCCCGAAGCGTTCTTCCCGGAGAAGGGGGGGTCGACCCGGGAGGCCAAGCGCATCTGCCAGGTGTGCGAGGTCAAGAACGATTGCCTCGAATACGCGCTGGCACACGATGAGCGCTTCGGTATCTGGGGCGGACTCTCCGAGAGGGAACGAAGAAAGTTGAAGAAGCGCGCCGTGTGACCTGTCGGGTCGGCTACTCGTTAGAGTGAGTGCCCTCGATCGTTTCGCCACGCGGAGAGGCACTTGCCGACCACGTTCGTTTCCTCAGAGGTTCGCTTCGCGCCTGTCCTGGCCGTGGTCGTCTGCCGTGACACGTACGGACGACTGCGCGAGACGTTGTCGGCTCTGCGCAGCGGCCCCGTACGGCCGCGGCACGTCCTGTTGGCGACCACAGTGGCGAACACATCCGGCATTGTGACCGACGCGGTCGACGAGGTCGAGCACGCGATGGTCGACGGCGTGTTACATGTGTCCGAGGACACCAGTGACGCCGAGGCCGTGGCTCTCGCCGTCGACCACGCCAGGCAGCGGTGGGATGACCTCGGCGAGTGGGTGTGGCCGCTGTACGACGGCCGCCTTCCCGAGGCGGACTGTCTTGCCTCGCTGGTGGAGGCGGCCGAAGCGGCGCCGTCCACAGCGGTGCTCACGCCGTTTCCCTGCGACGGCGCAGAGGAGGGGCAGGAGGTCCAGAAGGGCCAGGAGGGCGAGGAACCGGGCCGCGGTGGCGAGACCAGTGAGTCGCCGGACATGCCCGGTTCCGGTGCGCTGGTGCCCTTGGCGCTTTGGGGCGAGTCGAGCACGGACGGCCCGCTGCTGTGCGTGCCGGGGGCCCGTCTTCGCGGGGTTTTTGTCGGCGACGGTGAGGACTACGCGACCTCGGCTGTCGAGGAGGTCGAGCCGGTCGAGGGGATCGAGCCGGTCGAAGGCCCGGCCGGTCGGCTGTCCCGCTCGGCTTTTGCCCGCTGGTTGCCGCCCGCGGTCCTGACGGTGGCCTTGGCCGTCGTGGCCTTGGCCTTGAACGCCGGTCGGCTCGGGTTGGAACTCGCCGGTGGCGCGCTCCTTCCGGTCGGTGACCTCGGGCAGGTGTGGCGCGAGTACCTCGCCGCGTGGCACGGCGTGGCAGGCGGAACCGCCAGCGCGGCCCCGACCGCGCTGGCCGTGCTCGGCGTACTGGGTGCTCCGTTGGAGCCACTCGGCGGTCCGGCGGCGCTCGTGGCGCTGTTGCTGATCGGTGATGTGCCGCTGGCCGCGTTGTCGGCGTATCTGGCTATGCGGCGGACACGTGCCCGCCGCTGGGTCAGAGCCGGGCTCGCCGCCGCGTACGGGCTGCTTCCGCCGGCGACCGCGGCCGTGGCGTCGGGGCGTGTCGATGTCGTGGTGGTCCACGTGCTGCTGCCCGCCGTGCTGGCCGGAACGGTGGCGGTCGGGTACGGGCCGCTCCGGTCCCGCTGGTTGGGCCGGAGCGTGGTGACCGCGCTCGGCGTGGCGGTGGTGTCGGCGTTCGCCCCGTTCGGGTACCTGCTGTTGACGGCCGTCGCCGTGATCACGTTCGTGGTGGCGCCCGTGAGAAGGGGCCCTCGGACGGCGCGCGCGGGTGGCCTGGCCGTACTCGTGCTGCTGCCCTTGGCGTTGTCCCTGCCGTGGTTGCCCACACTCGTCTCCCGTCCCGCGCTCGTGGTGCACGGCTTGGGTGGGCCCGCCACCGTAGAACCGAGCGTGGGAGAGCTGCTCGGCCTGGACCCCGGTGGGCCCGGCGGTTCAGTGGTGGGACTCGTCGTACTCCTGGCGGCCGCTGCGGCTGTCGCCGCGAGGCGTTCGGTGCGCATGGTGCCCGCGGGCGGTCTGGTGCTGCTCGGCGTATTCGGCGTCGCCGGGCTGTCGTTCGCCGAGGCGATACCCGTGCGGGGCGGAGACCCGGCGCCCGGCTTCGTGGGAGTTCCGTTGCTGTTCGCGGGTGCCGGGCTGCTCGCCGTCGTGCTCGCCGCGTGTGTCCCCGAGCGGGCCGGTGAAGGCGACAGGAAGCGTTCAACCGGCCCGACCGGTCCAACCAGCTCAACCGGCCTAACCGGTCGGTCCGCCCGGCCTGTCGCGGTGCGGCTGATCGCCGCCGGTGGCGCGACGGTCTTGCTCGTTCTGGCCGTCGGGGACGTTCTCGCAGGGCACGGTGGACCCGTGCGGAAGGCGTCGGAGCCGCTGGAGCCCTCGTTGAGCGCCGAGCTCGCCGCCACCGGCCGTGGTGTCCTCGTGCTTGGCGACCCGGACGACCCCGGTGACACGCCCAGGCTCACCGCGGGCCGCGCACCGAGGTTCGGGGACGACGCGCTCGTACCCGTCGGCAACGCGACGTCCCGGTTGACCTCGTGGCAACAACAGTTACTGGCCGGTTCTCGGGAGGCGGTGACGTCCGTGGCCGCCGCCGGTGTGCTGTTCGTGGTGTTGCCGGAAGGGGAGAACGGACATCGATTGCGACAGGAGGCCGGTGATCTCGTCACCACTGCGCCGCCGACCGCCGACGGACGCACGGTGCTGCGGCTGACCCCGACGGCGGGCACGGTGACGCTGACCTCGTGGGAGCAGGCCCGTCGTTCGGTCAGTGGGGAGGCTCCCGATGCCGAGTTGATGACGCCGCCCGCGGCCGTGGTGGTCGAGGCCGTGCCCCCGGAGGTGGGGGTTCGGGTGTCGGAGGGGCCCGAGGGACGGCTGCTGGTGCTGTCGTCGGTGTACGAGCCCGGTTGGCGTGCGACGGTGGACGGTGATACGGCGTCGATCGTGCTCGCGTGGGGACGTCAGGTGGCGGTCGCGGTGCCGCCGGAACAGTCCGACGTGCGGGTGGTGTTCGACTCGAACCGCCACGACCTGCTGTTGCTCGGCCAGCTCGCGGCGGTGTTGTTCACGCTGTTCACGATCCTGCTGGCGCTGCCGTCGAGATCGGCGCTGGCGGGACTGCGCCGCTCGGCGCGACGGTCGAAACGGCTTGCTCGACCGGAGTCGTGATCTTCGCTCTTCGGGGTGGTTTCCGGGATCCGGGACCTCATGATCTCGCAGTCATGCGTCGACCCCGGCCTTGCCGGACTCCCCGTCAGTCCGCCGTCAGCCCCCGTCAGCCTCCGTCGATGATGTCCGGTTCCACCCCGAGGTAGTTGGCTACCTGCTCCACGAGCACGTCGTGGACGAGTTCGGACAGCTCGGCCGGGTCTTTGGCCCGGGCCTCCAACGGTCGGCGGTAGAGCACGATCCTCGCCCTAGTGGGCAGGCCGTCGCGGTCCACACCCGGCGGCACCAGGCGCGACAGGGGCACTCTCCCGTCCAGCAGCACGCCGTCGATCTGCGTGGGTGGGATCTCCATGTGCACCTCGGGCACCTCGTCCACGGCGACGTCGAGTTCGGTCAGGTCGTGTCGCCACCGAGCCTCGATCGGCTCCAGTGCGTCGAGTACGAGGGCGTCGAATTTCTCAGCGCGACTCGACGCGGCGGGCAGCGTCGAGGGGAACAGGGGGCCTCGCAAGCCACGACCGTGCCGGTCGCGGCGCACACCCTGCCTCCGTCGCGAGCCTCTCGCCATAGCCACATGGGGAAGCCTAGCTCTTTCGCCACGGTGACACGCCGGTGTGTCGACGCCACATGCGGTCGTTCACAGGCTATGGTGAGCAACTGTGCGGAGCGTGCGAAAGTGTTCGCGAACGGGTTGCCTCGAACCCGCTGTTGCGACGCTGACCTACGCCTACAGCGACTCCACTGCCGTGGTCGGCCCGTTGGCCACGGCGTCGGAGCCCCATTCGTACGACCTCTGCGAGGCACATGCCCTGCGGCTCACCGCGCCCAAGGGCTGGGAGGTCGTGCGTCACGAGGGAGAATTCGCTGTGCCGGAGCCGTCCAGTGATGAGCTGACAGCCCTGGCCGAGGCCGTGCGCGAGGCAGGGCGGTACGACCGTCCGGCGCCCCCGTCCTCCGAATCGCCGGAGCAGCCGAGAAAGGGGCAGGGCAGGCGGGGACACCTGCGGGTACTGCCCGGCCGCGCCTGAACGTCCGGACGTGTCGGTAGGCTGCCACGCGGGTATCGAGGCTTGCGAGAAAGCCTAATCGGAGACGATCGGGGAGTGGCGTGTCAGACCTGTCGGCCATCGTGAAGGCGTACGACATCCGTGGTGTCGTCGGTGAGGACCTGACCGAGGAGTTGGTCACCGATTTCGGTGCCGCCTTCGCCTTGCTCATCAAGCCTGACTCGCCGTCAGTGGTGATCGGGCACGACATGCGGGAGTCGTCCCCACGGCTGGCGGACGCGTTCGCGCGGGGCGTGACGTCCCAGGGACTCGATGTGGTCTCGATCGGCTTGGCCAGCACCGACGAGCTCTATTTCGCATCGGGCTCGCTGAACATGCCGGGGGCGATGTTCACGGCCAGTCACAATCCGGCTCGCTACAACGGCATCAAGCTGTGCCGTGCCGGTGCCACCCCGGTGGGGCAGGAATCCGGCCTCGCCGAGATCCGGGACACCGTCGAGCAGGGCGTGCCCATGTTCGGGGGGCAGCACGGCACCATCACCGAGCGGGACGTGCTCGACGATTACGTGAAGCACCTGCATTCGCTGGTCGACCTCAGCGGCAGCCGTCCGCTCAAGGTGGTCGTCGACGCGGGTAACGGCATGGGCGGGCTCACCGTGCCGCGCGTGTTCGAGGGACTGCTCATCGAGCTCGTGCCGCTGTACTTCGAGCTGGACGGCACGTTCCCCAACCACGAGGCCAACCCGCTCGATCCCGCCAACATCGTCGACCTGCAGGCCAAGGTCCGCGAGGTGGGTGCCGACATGGGGTTGGCCTTCGACGGCGACGCCGACCGGTGCTTCGTCGTGGACGAGAACGGCGACCCGGTGCCGCCGAGCGCGATCACCGCGCTGGTGGCCGTCCGCGAGCTGAAGAAGGAACCGGGCGCGACGATCATCCACAACCTCATCACGTCTAAGGCCGTGCCCGAGATCGTGTCCGAACACGGGGGCAGGCCGGTGCGCACCCGCGTCGGGCATTCCTTCATCAAGGAGGAGATGGCCCGCACGGGCGCCATCTTCGGTGGCGAGCACTCGGCGCACTACTACTTCCGTGATTTCTGGCGCGCCGACACGGGCATGTTGGCCGCCATGCACGTACTCGCCGCTCTGGGCGAGCAGGACGGGTCTCTGTCGGCGCTGACCGCCGAGTACACCCGCTACGTCTCCTCCGGCGAGATCAACTCGACGGTGGACGACCAGGCCGGTCGACTCGCCGCCGTCAAGGAAGCGTTCGCAGGTCGCGACGGGGCGGAGATCGACGAGATGGACGGACTCACGGTCGACCTCGGGGAGGCCGGCTGGTTCAACCTCCGTCCCTCCAACACCGAGCCGTTGCTCCGGTTGAACGTCGAAGCGGGCGACGAGACGGCGATGCGCGCTCTGACCGACGAAGTCCTCGCCATCGTGCGTGGTTGAGCCGTCGGACGACCCCGAGAATCAGCACGTGGTAAAGAGGAAGCATGGCCGTCACGCTTGATGCGCAATTGTTGGAGATCCTCGCCTGCCCCGCGCCGGATCACGCTCCGTTGACGCCGGGTACGCCCGACGATCCCGAGGCGGACGCACTGACCTGCACGTCCTGCGGGCGGGTGTACGAGGTACGTGACGGGATTCCCGTGCTCCTGCTCGACGAGGCGATCCCTCCCGACAGCGGGAGCGAGACCGATGACCAGACCAGTTCCGATGGCACTTGACGACAGTCTCTTCGATGATCCGACGCGGTTGGCCGAGGCCGATGGCGCCGGTTTGCTCCGGGCGGCCGCGATGGCCGGCGCGCAGGTCAGGGCCACTGTCGAGACCGCGGCGGAGTTGGAGTTGGCCGAGCGGCTCGACGTGGGCCGCCCCCGTTGTCTGGTGTTCGTGACGCGGCCGGGCGTCAGCCACACGGCCGCGTCGTTGTTGAAGGCCCTCGTCACGGCGACCAGTTCGGTGCCGGTCGTGACCAGTGATGTGGTGCCGAACTGGGTCGGTGCGCTCGACGTGGTGTTCGCTCACACCGATGACCCGTACGACACCGAGCTGGCGCTGTCTTTGGAGCGCGCGGCACGGTACGGCGCGGCTGTGGTGCTGTCGGCACCGCCCGAAGGTCCGGTGGCGTCTGCGGTCGCCGGACGTGGACTCGTACTCGCGCCACGCGTGCCGGTGCCGTCCGAGCTGACGCTGCCGAGGGCACTGGCCGCCGGTCTGTTGACGGCGAACACGGTGGGGCTGTCGCTCTCCGACGTCGGGGCGCTCTCCGATCTTCTGGACAGCGAAGCCGAACGGTGTCATCCCGGGCAGGAGTCGTTCGTCAATCCGGCGAAATCTCTGGCGTTGCGGCTGGCCGAACACACGCCGCTGCTGTGGGGATTGGACAACGTGGCGGTGGCGGTGGCGCAGCACGCCGCGTACGTGTTGGCCGCACACGCGGCCGTGGTGTCCGAAGCGGGCCACTACCAGCATGCTTTGACACGACCGGCATTACGCCGGGCGGTTTTGGCGTCGTTCACCGCGGATACGATTTTCGCCGATCCGGACGAGCCGGCACGCGAAGTGCCGCCGATCCGCGCGGTATTGCTATCGATAATCACAGGTCAGGCCGCCGACCACACTCGTCACCAGATGGAGGAGTCGTTGCCGTCGGCGGACGTCCAGGCGCCGGCGGACGAGATTACAGCCGACGACGCCGGCCGTGCGGCCGTGCTCGCGCTGCGTTTCGAGCTCGCGGCGCTCTATCTCGGTCTCGCGGCAGGAACGATTGGGGGAGCTGGCCGTGCTACGCCCGAGACAGCGTAGAGCCAGCACACGAGGACAGGCCGGGGAACGGCTGGCGAGGAGTTGAGTTGACCGTGGAACTGCTGCGTAATGCAGTCCGGCCTTATGCCTGGGGCTCCAGGACCACGATCCCGGAACTGCTGGGGAGACCGATTCCCGCTCCACATCCTGAGGCGGAGTTGTGGATGGGGGCGCACCCGGGGGATCCGTCGCATGTGGTGAGTCAGGACGGGACGGAAACCAGCCTGCTCGAACTGGTGGACAATGACCCGGTAGGTCAGCTCGGAGAGGAGTGTGCCAGCCGCTGGGGCGGCCGGTTGCCTTTCCTGCTCAAGATCCTGGCGATCGAGGAACCACTGTCGATGCAGGCCCACCCGTCGGCCGAGCAGGCCGCGGAAGGGTGGGCTCGCGAGGAGGCCGCGGGCATCCCGAAGGACGCGCCGAACCGTAACTACCCCGACCCGACCGCCAAGCCGGAACTGGTGTGCGCGTTGACGGAGTTCCACGCGCTGGCAGGTTTCCGGGACCCCAAGCGCACGGTGGAGCTGCTGCGGGCCATCGACACGCCAGGCCTGACCAAATACACCGAGCTGCTGGCGGCCCAGCCGGACTCGGACGGACTGCGCGCATTGTTCACGACGTGGATCACCATGCCGCAGCCGACGCTGGACCGGTTGCTGCCTGAGGTGCTCGACGCCTGCGTGCGGCACATCAAGGAGGACGGCGAGTTCGACCTCGAATGTCGAACGGTGCTCGAACTGGGGGAGGCACACCCCCGCGACGCGGGTGTGCTGGCGGCGATGCTGCTCAACAGACTGACGTTGAGCGCGGGAGAGGCGATCTATCTGCCCGCCGGGAACCTGCACCTGTACTTGCACGGCACCGCGGTCGAGATCCTCGCGAATTCCGACAACATCCTTCGCGGTGGGTTGACCCCTAAGCACGTGGATGTGCCCGAGTTATTGCGGGTGGTGGACTTCGCGTCCGGGGACATGCCGGTGTTGTCCGGCGAAGCCGAGGCTGCGGATAAGCGGATGGCCGTCTACCACACCGACGCGTCGGAGTTCGAGCTGTCGCGTGTGGAGTGGAACAGCGACGATCGTGGAGAAGTGCGGCTGCCCAGGTCGGGGCCGGAGATTCTGCTGTGCACCGAGGGGGAGCTGCTGTTGTGCTCGGAGGACGGCACCAAGATCGAGTTGCGTCGGGGCGAGTCGGTGTGGCTGCCTGCCTGTGACCCCGAGGTGCGTTTGCGTCCTGTGGGCAGCGGTCCCGCTCACGTGTTCCGGGCGACGCCGGGAACCTGCGCCTGACTCGTCTCGGGTGTGGTGTAGGCCTTTCGTGCCACACCACGCCCACGGGCGGTCTCCATCGCGCGCGTCCACCTCGAAGTCGGACTACACCGTCTTTTTCCACTGAAGGCCCGGCGACTCGCGGTATGCCAGAGGTTTGTTGCGACTTGGCCGCGATTGTGTCCTGAGTCGTTACCGAACGGAATCAATCGGGTTACCGACCCGGCTGCGACATGATGGTTCCGCTCTCCGAGTATAAAGTCCGGATTGGTCTCATCTCCGACTTTTGAGGCCGATCCGTTCCCCCGTCCTCCTTGCCCGTACTCGGAGTGCCAGATGACCCTGAGCTCGCGAACGCGTCCGCGATCGGCTGTCGTCGCGTTGGCGTTGGGCTTGGTAGTCGGTTCCGGTACCACCGTGTCGGCCACGGAGGCGGAGGATTCGCGGGCGGCGAGCCACGACGGGGATGTCAAGACCTGCGATTCCTTCGGCGGTGGTCCGCTCGTGGCCGCCGGTGGGAACGAGCGGGTCACGAACTTGCCCGATCTCGTCTACGAGGGCGGGGAGCCTGAGTCGGACACGCATCTGACCATCACGGACGTGCCCGAGGGCATCACGGTTACGGCGATCGTCGTCAAGGGCGGGCCCCGCCATAACGTCTACGTCCCGGGTGAGCGACGGTTGTCGTCCGACGCGCCGTGGAAAGACCTGCATGCGCCGCTGAACGACGACGGTGACGTCCCCACGATCGAGCATTGGTTCGCCTGTGGTGAGGAGTCGCCCACGCCGGAGTCGTTCACCGAATCCGATGCCACGTCCTCGGCCGAGCAGCTCGTTCCCAGCGAGACCGGCGATGCCGAGGAGCCCGTATCGGACGAGGCGGACGGGTTGCCGTCCTCGTCCGCTCCCGCTGAATCCACCGGCACGAATCCGACCGGCGGTCCCACCGCGCAGGAGGGCTCGTCCGGCCAGGATGCGGCCGTTGACGACCTGGCCTCCACGGGATACCGCAACGGTTGGTTGGTCGGACTCGGTGTCGCGCTCCTGGCAGGCGGTGGTGCGTTGTTGGCGTTGGCCCAGCGACGCCGCGGCAAGGCAGCGTCCTGAACCCACCGTCCTGAACCCGCTGTCCTGACCAGCTGTCCTGACCCGCCTCGCTTCGCCGACGGCCCGCGGTCAGAGCGGTGAGCCGTCGACCTGGCTTTTTCCGGTTCGGGGTTCGCCGAGGATGTTTCCCGGCATCGGGATCGGGCCGGTGGGCCGGGTCGGTTCCGGAATGGCCGGTGACGATCCCGCCAGTCCCGCCGCGTACGCCACGGCCCTGTCCCACTCGGGTTCGGCGATGTAGTCGGTGTGTCTGCGTATCCCCGGCGCCCACCGGCGTCCGTGCACCGGGCCCGGCATCGGGTCGGGAAGCCAGTGGTCGCCGCCGAGGACGAGCGTGCCGTGTGGACCCTTGTCCGCGGCCCCCAGCGGGCCGACGTCACCGTCGGGGAGGTAACCGAAGCCGATCAGCTCGCCGTCTGTGACCTGGTGTCGCCAGGTGGTCGCCCCTCCGCCGAACGTGTCGGTGCCGCGGCAGAGTCCGCGCCAGCGCCCCTCCAACGTGCCGTACAGCCGCACGAGCGCGTCATGTCCGAACACACCGGGGAAAGCTCGCTGGTAACCCCACTGCAGTGGTGTGCCCGCGGTCAGCAGGCCGAGCCGTTCGAGTTCGGAATCCGACAGTGCGGCGGTCAGTCTGCCCGCCGTGATGACCGCGAGCAGGCCGCCTACGTGATAGCCGGCCACAACGACCCTGGTACCGGGTTCGCGTAGGTGTTCTTTCGCGCGTGCCGCGAGTTCGGGAACCACCTTCAGCGCGTACGACGGCGGTACCACCGGATGTGCGGCACGCGGCCAGAAACAGACGAGATCCGCGAATGCGGCGAGGTAGTGCACTCGCTGTTCCCCGGTCGCGGTGGTGTAGACCGCGCGCAGCAGTGCCACGGCCAACACACCCAGGGCCACGACGCCCACCGTCGACAGCGGTTGCAGCGCGGCGGGAATCTCCACGGCCGCGACACGGACCACCACCAGTGCGGTGGCCCCCACGCTCATCATGAGGACGACGGCCAGCACGGCCCGGTGCAGGTTCTTGCGTTCCCAAGCCGCCCGTTCCCAGGCGTCGGCCGCGGTGTCCAGATCGTCTTTCTGCGTGTCCATGAGTCGCAGCACCTCGGGGACTCCCCGTCGGAGTCTCCGCAACGGGACGGCGATGGTGAACACCGACGCGGCCACCAAAACGGCGAATGCCAGCCCCGCGCCCCACAACAGCGTGATGAGTGTGTAGCCGCGCGGCAGGGAGAGATCCGAGTCCAGCGCGTACCGGGCCGCGATCGCCATACCCGCACCGAATCCCCCGCCCAGCAGCGCCGCCAGCACGAGTATGGGCGCGGCCGCCCAGCCTCCGGCCCACGGGCGCAGGCGTCGAGGCAGCGCCGCCCATTCCCGCCTCGCCACGATCGCCGTGGGGACCAGTAGCAGCGCGAACACCACGCAGACGACGAACAGCGCCGCCGCGATCAACTCCACCGTGGCGCCCGCGCCCGTGACCGCCGTTTCCGTGGAATCCGTGGACAGTGGAGTTCCGGCTATCGAGGCGACTCCGACGAGAGCCAACGCGAGCGTGATGACGAACGCACGCGGTATCGGCGTCAACAGGCGGTGTGCTTGGAACGCCGTCGCTCCCACGGTGAAGCCCAGGAGGACAAGCGCGAGTGCCCACACCACCGTGTCGGTGGTGCGATCCGGTGGGGTACGCGGTCCGTCGAACAGGGAGAGCGTCACGGTCGCCAGTGCCGCGGCCGTGTGCAGGCACCGCAACGTGGTGGTCTCCCGTTCGTCGTCCACCAGTGTGCCGCCGGGGAGGTCCGTCCTGCGTTCACGCAGCCGGGCGGGGCGGACACTCCACGATGTCGAGGACACCGCGAACAGGACTCCCACCACGGCGAGTAAGGGGAGTACACCCACGGCCGTGCGTAGGCCGGGGCTGTCCCGCAGCCACGACGGCGCATCGTCCAGGCAGGCCGTCCCCGGAAGCAGACACTGCGCGGCCACCAGATCGAGGGTGACGACCGCCAGTTGCCCCACCAGCAGCATGGTGAGCAGTAACGCGGCGATTCGGAGCAGCGCCCGGCAGACGGTCGACAGTGGTGCCGACAGCCGGGACGAGTCCGACTCGGGAGGCAGCATCCACTGTGCGACGTTGGCCAGCGAGAAGGGGAACAGCAGTGCCCACGCGGCCTTGGCCGCACCGTCCGAGGTCATGCTGTTCCACAGGTAGCCCTCCAGCGTGCGGGGCACGGAACGACCGGGGGTCTGCAACACCGGGCCGGGAGCCGGTCGGCGCAGCCGGTCGCAGGGCCGGATGATGCGGCCGACACCGTCACCCGCGACGTCGACGGTGCCCGTGGAGTCCAGCAGGTTGTCGTCGCCCGTGCCGATGAGTCCCGGGACACGTAACTCGACGACGTGGGTGTCGGGTCCAGGCAGTGGCACGTGGGGACACCTCGCTCGAAGCCGCGGTGACGTGGCGAACAACACGATCGAACACCCACGGTAACGAAGTTGTGTCGTTTCCGCTGGTTACCGAGTGCAGCTAATCGGTACCCGATCGAGTGGAACACGGGTACGCCACAATGGGCGCATGGGGCGATTGGTGGTCGTCGAGGGTCTCGACGGGGCGGGTAAGCGCACACTGACGGAGTCGCTGACCTCGGTATTGCGGGACCAGGGCGCGACGGTCACGACGATGGCCTTCCCCCGGTACGGCCGTGACGTGCACGCCGACCTCGTCCGGGAGGCTCTGCACGGCGCGCACGGCGATCTCGCCGAATCGGTGTACGGCATGGGGTTGCTGTACGCGCTGGACCGCAGGGGCGCCAGACAGGACATTCGGCAGGCGCTCGCCGAGCACGACGTGGTGCTGCTCGACCGGTACGTCGCGTCGAACGCGGCCTACCAGGCGGCTCGGTTGCACCAGGGAGTCGGCGGGTCCGTGGTGCGGTGGGTGCGGGAGCTGGAGATCGACCGGTTCGGGCTGCCCGTTCCTGACATGCAATTGCTGTTGCGGGTGCCGGTCGAGGTGGCGTCGGAGCGCGCGGTGGACCGGGCGCGGCAGGACGCCTCTCGCGCCAGGGACGCGTTCGAGTCCGACGACGCGCTCCAGGCCCGATGTGCGCGCGTGTACGACGAGCTGGCCAAGTCCCGTTGGCTGTCGGAATGGCACGTCATCGACGGCACCCGCAGTGTGACGGCGAACCGGGAAGCGATGGTCGTGCTCGCCAAGGACCTCTATCTCGGGAAATGACCCAGCTGCGACGACAGTTCCGAAGCGGCGTTGGTCAACGGGTGCACGAACTGGGAGATGTTCTCCCGCGACAGGCGGTACGAGGGGCCTGAGGCGCTGATGGCGGCGATCACCTCGCCGTCCGCGCCGTGGATGGGCACGGCCACGGCGTGCAGGCCGACTTCCAGTTCCTCGAAAGAAGTGGCGTAGCCGTCGCGCCGCACCTGTGTCAGTTCGGCACGCAGGTCGTCCGGTGCGACCGTCGTGCGTGGTGTGTACTGCTCCAGCCGATCGCGCAGGAGTGGTTCACATTTGTGTTCCGGCATGTAGGCGAGCAGGACTTTGCCGCTGGACGTGGCGTGGAGCGGGGTACGCCGTCCCGTCCAGTTCTGTGCGGTCACCGCCGCCGACCCGAAGGCCTGGCTGATGTTGATGGCCACGCCGTTGTCCGCGACGGCGATGTTGACGGTCTCTCCGAGGGACTCGGCCAGTGTCTGGCACGTCTGGTTGCCGAGTTTGGCCAGGTCGAGCCTGCCCATGGCCGCCCCGGCGAGGCGGACGATGCCGAAACCGATGACGTACTTGCCGCGCTGACCAAGCTGTTCCACGAGGTTGCGGATTTCGAGCGCGCTGACGAGCCGGGAAGCGGTGGATTTGTGGACGCCCAGTTCGGCCGCGATCTCGGTGATGCCGGCCTCTCCGTCTCTGGCGAGTAACTCGAGCACGTTGATCGCGCGGTCGACGGACTGCACGGGGCTGGCGGCGCTCTTGGTGGGCTCAGGCGGTGGTTCCGGTGCTGTTTCAGGCGTCGCCTGTGACGCTTTCTCGGAGTTCCGCATAACGCAACAGTAACCGGGAGGGCAAGGGCGTCACTATGTGCAAAGTGTAACTGCTTTTGCGCGAGAGGTATTTCCGCACTTCCGGGACGGACGAACATCCAGTTCAGGACCTTTTTTGCCCGGGGCCTGCACGGAGGAGGGGACGATAGTGCGAATATGTGCCCCATGAAGGCGCGTGTGCTGGTCGTTGACGACGACCCCGCTCTGGCTGAAATGCTGACCATCGTGCTGCGCGGCGAGGGATTCGACACCGCCGTGGTGTCCGATGGTTCTCGTGCACTGCCCGCGCTGCGCGAACTCAAACCCGACCTGGTTCTGCTCGACCTCATGCTGCCCGGCATGAACGGCATCGACGTCTGCAAGGCGATCAGGGCCGAGTCGGGTGTGCCGATCGTGATGCTCACGGCGAAGAGCGACACCGTGGACATCGTGCTGGGCCTGGAGTCGGGCGCGGACGACTACGTCGTCAAACCGTTCAAGCCGAAGGAACTCGTCGCGCGGGTGCGGGCGCGCTTGCGGCGTACCGAATCCGAACCCGCCGAGACGCTCACCATCGGGGACCTCACCATCGACGTGCCGGGGCACGAGGTCACGAGGGACGGCAAGGCCATCGCCCTCACCCCGCTGGAGTTCGACCTGCTCGTCGCGTTGGCCCGTAAGCCGCGACAGGTCTTCACCCGGGAGGTCCTGCTCGAACAGGTCTGGGGTTACCGGCACGCCGCCGACACGCGGCTGGTCAACGTGCACGTCCAGCGGCTGCGGTCGAAGGTCGAGAAGGATCCGGAGCACCCCGAGGTCGTGCTGACCGTCCGCGGCGTCGGCTACAAGGCCGGCCCACCGTAAGGTGAACGCATGAACGGGCGACTGGCTTTGTCGAGCCGGTCGGCGTTGTCGGTGGCCAGGCGCGCAGCCGCGTTCGGTAGGTGCAAGATGGTCGCCCTCGGAGAGCTGTGGCAGCGGTCGCTGCAGTTCCGGGTGACCACGTCCACGCTCGCGCTGTCGTCGGCCGTCGTCTTCGTGCTGGGTGTGGTGCTGCAGAACCAGATCGTCGACCGGCTCGTCGACACCAAGGAACGAGCTGCGCTCGAGCAGCTGCGGGTGGCCGTGCGGACGGCGGAGAGCGAGCTCGTCGGCGACGCGGGAGAAGGCGACTCCCTGCGCAAACGTCTTTCCAGTGCGCTCAAGGCCATCACGAATGGTTCTGTGACCGCGCAGGACGTGGAGAACTCGACGGCGGGTGCGTTCGAGCCCGTGCTCGTGGCGGGTGATCCGGAGCGCGCCGTCGAGGACGCCATCCACGCCGGGCCTTTGGAGAAGGTGCCCGGCGGGTTGATGAACTACGCCGAGAACAACCAGGTCGCGGTGCAGTACCACACCGAGGACGGTTCGACGTACCTCATCGTGGGTGCGCCGGTGACCACGGCCACGCGCCCGATCCAGCTCTATCTGCTGTTTCCGCTGAGCACCGAACAGAACACCGTGGCCACTGTGCAGAACACGCTGCTGGTGGGCAGTGCGTTCCTGCTCGTGCTGTTGGCGGTGATCACGTTCATGGTGACGCGCCAGGTGGTTCTGCCGGTGCGGAGAGCTGCGGCGGCGGCGGAGGATTTTGCCGAGGGCGACCTGGACCGCAGGCTCGACGTGGAAGGGGAGGACGACCTCGCCAAACTCGCCGTGTCGTACAACGAGATGGCGGCGAGTATCCAGCAGCAGATCCGCCAGCTGGAGGAGTTCGGTCAGCTTCAGCGGCGGTTCACCTCGGACGTGTCCCACGAGCTGCGCACTCCGCTCACCACGGTGCGCATGGCGGCCGATGTGTTGTACGCGTCGCGGGACGAATTCCCTCCGGGCCTGGCCCGCTCGTCGGAGCTGCTCGTGGACGAGCTCGACCGTTTCGAGACCCTGCTGCGCGACCTGCTGGAGATCAGCCGACTCGACGCGGGGGTGGAGGAACTCTCCGCCGAGTCGACGGACATGCGGGCCATCGTGCACAACGCGGTCGAGCAGGTGCGGGGTGTGCTGGGAGGAAGTACGGGTGGCGACATCGAACTCGAACTCCCGGACGGGGAGGTCACCGCGGAGGTCGACAGTCGGCGGGTGGAGCGGATTCTGCGGAACCTGCTCGCCAACGCCGTGGACCACGGCGAGGGGCACCCGGTGCGTTTGTCCCTGGCCGCCGACGAACACGCCGTCGCGCTGAGTGTTCGCGATTACGGGGTCGGGCTGCGTCCCGGCGAGGCCGAGTTGGTGTTCAACCGTTTCTGGCGGGCCGATCCGTCGAGGAACCGGCGAACCGGGGGTACGGGGCTCGGTCTGGCGATCAGCCATGAGGACGCGCGGTTGCACGGAGGTTGGCTCGAAGCGTGGGGTGAGCCGGGGCACGGTTCCTGTTTCCGGTTGACGTTGCCGCGGGCCGTGGGCAGCACGCTGCAGCGCAGCCCGCTCCCGTTGCCTCCGGACCCGCCCGCCGAACCGGTCCGGCCCGCCGGTGAGAACGGTGAGGCCGGGGCGGTGGTGCTGGACGTGACCCAGGAACGCGGTGCCGGGGACGCTGGGGACTCCGGAGACGTTGGGGACGCTGGGGCCACCATCGAACGGGAGGAGACACGGTGACGAGGCGTAGTGCCGTGAACAGGCCGCTCGCGGCGCTGTTGGCCGTTCTCGCCTGCGTCGTCATGGTGGCGGGGTGCGCGGCCATCCCGACCGAGTCCCAGCCGAAGGCCATCCCGCAGCGGAACGCGGGCCAGCCCACCCAGGAGATCCCGGAACCGGAGCTGGGACTGGACCCGCTGTCGGTGGTGAGGGAGTTCGTGCGCAACGGTGCGCGGACCGCCAACGACCACGCGGCTTCGCGTGCCTACCTCACCGCCCGTATGCAGGAGTCCTGGAAGCCCGGTTCGAGTGTGACGGTGATCAGGGACGAGTTCGGCACGGTGTACGCGCCCGAGGCCGAGCAACCGAAGGACCCCAACGAGCGGGTCGTCGCCCTCAGGGTCACCGTCCTGGGCAGGTTGGCGTCCGACCACTCGTTCATCGCGGACGAACAGAAGCCCGTCCGCAAGCCCATTCGGCTGCGGAAACAGGCCGACGGGGAATGGCGCATCGTCGACCCACCCGACAACATCATGATCGCCGAGAGCGACTTCGCGGACGCCTACTTCAAGGTGTCGGTGTACTTCTTCGCGCCGGACTCCATGGCCCTCGTGCCCGACGTGCGTTACGTGGTGGCCAGGCCGCAGTCGGGCCTGCCCGCCCGGGTCATCGACCTGCTGTTGTCCGGGCCGTCCGACGGTCTGGCCGGTGCCGTCCGCAATCCGCTGGGTGACACGGCCACGCTCGACAGCAACGTCACCACGAGCAACGACGGATCGCTGGTCGTGCCGTTGACCGGGCTGGGCGACGAGAGCGAGCAGGACAGGGAACTGATGGCCGCGCAGATCGTGCGGTCGTTGCAACACGTCACCACGAGCAGGGTCAAGTTGCTGTCCGACGGCGCTCCGCTCGTGCCGGGGCAGGCGGAATGGCGGCCCAGCGATCTGCCCGCCTACGACACCGTGTCGTCGCCGAGTTCGGAACTGCCCGGATTGCTGACGTTGAACGGTCGTGTGCACTCACTCGGTACCGGCGCACCGATCAACGGGCCTGCGGGCAACGGCACCTACGACGTCGTCAGCGCGGCACAACCCATCAACGGTCAACAGCTGGCCGTCGTGGAACGTGCCGGGCAGGGGGTCCGGTTGCGGGTCGGCGACTACGGCAGTGCCGGACAGGTGGTGGACCAACGGGCCGAGACCATGACCCGGCCGACCTGGAGGCCACCCGCGAGCACGGACGGCAAGTCGACCGAGCTGTGGACCGTCGTCGACGGTACGCAGGTGATGCGAGTCCAGCAGAACCCGGCCGAGCAGTGGGTGACCCAACGGGTCAACGCCTTCGAACTCCCCGACGAGGGGACGATCACGGGGCTGCGCCTGTCCCGCGACGGCACGAGGGCCGCGCTCATCGTGGATCGGCAGCTCGTCGTGGCCTCCGTGGTGCGCACCCCCACCGAGGTCACGCTGCGCGCGCCGCGGGTACTGCAGGAGGGCCGGTTGGACTCGGTCGTGGACGTGGACTGGCTGGACCAGGACACGCTCGTCGTGGCCCTGTCGTCCGAGCGCGTCCCCGTGGTGCGGGTGTCGGTGGACGGTTTCCAGCTCGATCAGTACAACAGCTCGAACCTGATGCAGCCGATGCGCGCGATCACCGCGGCGCCGGGGCGACCCATCGTCGTGGCTGACAGGAACGGCCTGTGGACGGTCAGCGAGATCGGCGCGGTGTGGCGACCACACCGCCAGAGCACGCCGGGGGCCTTGCCGTTCTACCCGGGCTGAACCGTTCGGTTCCCGAGTGTTCGCGGGAACGGCCGTCGACGGCTCTTGCCGGCGAAAAGTGTCGGTGGCGTCCGGCATCGTGCCGGTATGAGGACGCATACGTCGAGGCGTCAGTCCCGCTCGGCCGGGAGTGTCGCGGCGGTCGGTGCGGCGGTGCTGGATCTGCTGCTGCCGTCGTCCTGTGCCGCCTGCGGGAAGCTGGGTGTCGCCGTGTGCCGGGCCTGTCTGGCGGTTCTGGAGCGTGGCCCCGTGCCCGTGCGGCCTGGTGTGGCGACGTTGGCACGTCATGACGGTGCCGCCAGACAGCTCGTGCTCGCTCACAAGGCGCAGGGCAGGCGCGAGCTCGCGGTGCCGTTGGGGCGGGCGCTGGGGCGGGCCGTGCCCGCGTTGGCGGAGGCCGAGCCGGATCATAACGGCACCCTGTGGCTCGTGCCGGTCCCGTCGCGCCCGTCGGCCGCGCGCGTTCGAGGGGGCCCCCATGTCGCGGCGTTGGCGCGGTGGTGTGCCGCCGAGCTGGCCGAGCGCGGGGAGTCGGTGGCCGTGGCTCCCGCGTTGCGGCTGTCGAGCCGGGCTCGTGACGCGGTCGGGCTGAGTCGTGCCGAGCGGGTGGCCAACCTGTCCGGGCGCATGGGGCTGGTTCCTGCCGCCACTCCTGGGCCGGGAACACCCGTCGTCCTGCTCGACGACGTGGTGACGACGGGCGCGACCCTGGCCGCCTGCGCGAACACACTGGCTCGGGCCGGTGTCCGAGTGACGGCGGCGTTGACGCTCACAGCGGCGTCGGGGCCGAGTGGAAAGCCCCGGCCGGGTGAGGACGGGGTGTGAGGGCGAGGTCGGTATGGAACGTCTGGCAGGGGACCACCTCAAACGTGGCGGCATGTCACCCACATAGGTGGTTGGGGAACTCAGATGGGAGGACGGTCGTTGACCGGATATGACGCAGACCACGGTCACACAGAGCCAGGCCGGGGTGGGCCGACTGCGTCACCGGTATGAACTCATTGCCTGCTCGCTGCTCCGAGGGGGTGACGGCGTTCGTGTCACAGCCTCACTTTCGCCACATACTGTCACCACCCATCACGTCGCGGTTTCCCCCAGCGCGGGGGCTGTTGCGACGGCTCCATGCGGGCTAACGTGCAGCGCTAACGAACGTCCCGGCCGCAGGGGAGGTGAAGAGTCGATGTCCCCGGTGCCGGAGCCCTGATTCGGCTCGGACGCCCGATATCTCTGTCGCGTCCGGTCCCGCCGTTGCTTCGGTGCCAGAGGTCGCCATTTCAACACTCGCACGTGCATGAGCGAGGAGGTCGTGAATGGACATCGTCATCAAGGGTCGCAACGTGGAGGTTCCCGAGCATTATCGGCGACACGTCGCGGAGAAGATGGCCCGACTGGAGCGTTACGACAGGAAGGTCATCAACTACGACGTGGAGTTGCTCCACGAGCCTAATCCCCGGCAGGCCAAGACCTGCCAACGCGTCGAGATCACCGGTAAGGGCAGGGGCCCGGTCGTTCGTGCCGAGGCGCGAGCGGGCGACTTCTACACGGCGCTCGACCTGGCGCTCAAGAGGTTGGAGAGCCGGCTTCGCCGTCTGCACGACCGGCGACGTGTCCATTACGGGCGCCGTAGCCCCGAGTCCCTCGCCGAGGCCACGGCGGCGGCCGTCCAGGCGTCCGGGACGTCGGGCAGGGGCAGTGGTGGGACCGCTGTGCTGGAGGCTCCGGCCGAGTCCGCGCTCGAGGAGACCGATGAACCGGACATGCCGGAGCCGCGCTGGGACGACGGTGTCAAGCCTCGCCAACCCGGCCGCATCGTGCGAGAAAAGCAGCACTCGGCCGAGCCGATGACGATTGACGATGCCCTCTACCAGATGGAACTCGTGGGTCACGACTTTTATCTGTTCAATGATTCCGAGACCGGAAAACCCAGTGTCGTGTACCGACGGAAAGGGTTCGATTACGGGGTGATTCGACTGGGCTGATACCACCGACGGCCGCTCTGATCAGGCCGTCCGTGTCGACAGGCCCTTCCCGGCGGCCCGCGCGTGAAAATCCGCGCGGGCCGCCGCGTGCACGCAGGCCTGCGCATTCCCTACGATGGGGGTGCTGCCCGGCGCCCTGTTTGGGTGCTCGTAACGACCACTACAGACACCGCTAGCGAGGTCGACCCGATGCTTCTGAACCGCCTGCTCCGCGCGGGCGAGGGTAAGATGGTGAAGCGGCTCCGCCGCATCGCCGATCACGTCAATGCCCTCGAAGACGACGTCAAGGACCTCTCGGACGCCGAGCTGCAGGCGAAGACCGATGAGTTCCGCAAGCGTTACTCCGACGACGAGTCGCTGGACGACCTGTTGCCGGAGGCGTTCGCCGTGGTGCGGGAGGCCGCCAAGCGCGTGCTGGGGCAGCGGCATTACGACGTCCAGCTCATGGGTGGTGCGGCCCTGCACCTGGGGCAGGTCGCCGAGATGAAGACCGGTGAGGGTAAGACGCTCACCAGTCTCCTGCCCGTATATCTGAACGCGCTGCCGGATAAGGGCGTACACGTCGTCACCACCAACGACTACCTCGCACAGCGTGACGCCGAGTGGATGGGCCGTGTCCACCGGTTCCTCGGCCTGGAGGTCGGGGTCATCCGCTCCGACATGACGCCCGCCGAGCGCAAGACGGCGTACGCCGCCGACATCACGTACGGCACGAACAACGAGTTCGGCTTCGACTACCTCCGGGACAACATGGCGTGGAGCCTGGATGACTGCGTGCAGCGCGGGCACCACTACGCCATCG
This sequence comes from Actinomycetes bacterium, assembly GCA_021793175.1. Classification (GTDB taxonomy): domain Bacteria; phylum Actinomycetota; class Actinomycetes; order Mycobacteriales; family Pseudonocardiaceae; genus Saccharomonospora. Next base: position 3,633 of record JAJYTH010000055.1, on the reverse strand, counting down.
TCGACGAGGTCGACTCGATCCTCATCGACGAGGCCAGGACACCGCTGATCATCTCGGGTCCGGCCGACCAGTCGTCCCGCTGGTATGTCGAGTTCGCGCGCATGGCGCCGCTGATGAAGAAGGACGTCCACTACGAGGTGGACGAGCGCAAGCGCGCCATCGGTGTCACCGAGCTGGGCGTCGAGTTCGTCGAGGACCAGCTCGGCATCGACAACCTCTACGACGCGGCGAACACGCCGTTGGTCGGGTTCCTCAACAACGCGCTGAAGGCGAAGGAACTCTACCACCGGGACAAGGAATACATCGTCCGCAACGGCGAAGTGCTGATCGTGGACGAGTTCACCGGCCGCGTCCTGGCGGGTCGCCGGTTCAACGAGGGCATGCACCAGGCGATCGAGGCCAAGGAAGGTGTGGAGATCAAAGCCGAGAACCAGACTCTGGCCACGATCACCCTGCAGAACTATTTCCGCCTCTACGACAAGCTCGCCGGTATGACGGGTACCGCCGAGACGGAGGCGGCCGAGTTCCACCAGACCTACGACCTCGGTGTCGTTCCGATCCCGACGAACCGGCCGATGGTCCGTGTCGACCAGCCCGACCTCATCTACAAAACGGAAGAGGCGAAGTTCGAGGCGGTCGCCGACGACATCGCGGAGCGCCACGAGAAGGGCCAGCCGGTGCTGGTCGGCACCACGAGTGTCGAGAAGTCGGAGTACCTGTCGAAGCTGCTGCTCAAACGGGGCGTGCCGCACGAGGTGCTCAACGCGAAGCACCACCACCGTGAGGCGTTGATCATCGCGAAGGCGGGGCGGAAGGGCGCCGTCACCGTCGCGACGAACATGGCCGGTCGTGGTACCGACATCGTGCTCGGTGGCAACCCGGATATCATCGCCGACGAGGTGTTGCGGGAGCGCGGGCTCGACCCCGTGGAGCACTCCGAGGAGTACGAGGCCGCGTGGCCGAAGGTGCTTGACGAGATCACCGCCGAGTGCAAGGCGGAGGCCGAGGAAGTGGTGGAGGCCGGCGGTCTCTACGTGCTGGGCACCGAACGCCACGAGTCCCGCCGGATCGACAACCAGCTGCGTGGTCGTGCCGGACGTCAGGGTGACCCGGGTGAGTCCCGCTTCTACCTGTCGTTGGGTGACGAGCTGATGCGTCGCTTCAACGCGGCGATGGTGGAGCGGGTCATGACCACCATGCGGCTGCCCGACGACGTGCCCATCGAGCACAAGATGGTCTCCAGGGCGATCAAGAGCGCTCAGACCCAGGTCGAGCAGCAGAACATGGAGATCCGCAAGAACGTCCTGAAGTACGACGAGGTGATGAACCAGCAGCGCAAGGTCATCTACGCCGAGCGCCGCAGGGTGCTGGAGGGCGAGGACCTTCGCGAGCAGATGCGGCACATGGTCACCGACGTCGTCACCGCGTACGTCAAGGGCGCCACTGCCGAGGGGTATGCGGAGGACTGGGATCACGCCAAGCTGTGGACCGCGTTGAAGACGCTCTACCCGGTGAGTGTGACCTGGGAGGAGATCCTCGAAGAGGACGAGGACATCGATGCCGACCGGCTTCGGGAGATCCTCGTCGAGGACGCGCTCGCGGCGTACGACAAGCGTGAGGCCGAGGTCGATGCCATGGCTGGCGAAGGCACGATGCGTGAGTTGGAGCGTCGTATCGTGCTCTCGGTGCTGGACCGGAAGTGGCGCGAGCACCTCTACGAGATGGATTACCTCAAGGAGGGCATCGGGCTGCGGGCGATGGCGCAGCGCAACCCGCTCGTGGAGTACCAGCGTGAGGGCTTCGACATGTTCAATGCGATGCTCGACTCGCTGAAGGAGGAGGCTGTTGGCCTGGTGTTCAACCTGCAGGTGCAGCAGGCTGAGCAGCAGCAGGCCGAGGAGGCCGCGAAGACGGAGCAGGCGCGGAGGCCGCAGGTTCCCGCGGGCGGTAACGGCAAGGTGTCGGATGCGGCCGGCAAGGCTTCGGGTCCGCGGCACGCGCGGCCGGTGCCGCCTCCGCCGAAGGTGCCGGGTAAGGCTGTGCCTGCCGCGTTGCAGGGCCAGAAGCTTGAGGGGCAGATCCCGCAGGGGCTGACGTTCTCGGGCCCGTCCGAGGGCGGCGGGGTGCAGTCCCGCGGTGACGGTACGAGCGGCAACTCGGCGAGGAAGCAGGGCGCGGCTGCCGGTGGTACGCGCCGGGAGCGGCGTGCCGCCGCCCGCGAACAGGCGAAGAAGAACAAGCGCAACGCGCGCCGTTAGCGGCGGGGTTCGAGCACGGTGAACAGGGTGCAGCGCCAGCCTGTTCCACCGTGTTCGAAGCGTGCCACCAGGGCGCGTGCCCGGTTGTCCAGGTAGGCGGTGCCGCACACTTCCAGTGCGTCATCGGCCGGTCGGCACACGTGGATGTTCCGTAGGACGTAGCGTGTGCCGACCGCGCGCGGCGTGGTTCGTACCAGTCGTTGCAGTGTGGGTGTCAGCCAGTTGTCGAGCTGTGCTGCGGCTCTGCGTCCGGTGTGGACTTCCAGGAGTGCGGTGAGCACCCGGTGCAGCATCCGTCGTCCGGGGACGGAAACGGTGCGTTCGGGGTGTGTGGCGTGTTGTGCGTGCAGTTCGGCCAGAAGACCGTCGAGTGTGAGTTGTCCTTCGGCGATCTCCCCCTTGGCCAGGTCGCCGAGTTCGGTCGGTTCATACGGGTGGAGTGGAAGTAGCCCGTTTTCCGACTGGAACGTTCGCATCCTTGTTCCTCCGTTGTGTTTGCGGGCGGCCCCCCTGACCGCCCACTAAGACAGAGGTCGCGAACGCGCGTTTCGTCCCCAAAAGGACCTGATGAGGTGATCATCGCTGATCTTGGTGCGCAAGATCAGCGATGGTGTGTTATAGGGCCTGTTCGCTCGTGGTGCTCGCTGCTGGGGGTGGCGGAGACGGTTGGATGAGCGCGTGGAATCGGTGAGTTATGCGGCTGACGATGGCTCTCCTGCGATTCGGGAACTGTTTGAAGGCGGACTCGTAGCGGTCGGTCGTGTTCTGCGTGGTGGGGCGAGTGCGGCTTCGTTCGACCCCGCCGAGGTGTGGTGGCGTGAAGAGCGAAAGCGAAAGAGCATTTCGCCCAGATAGGACTCGATGGGGTTGGTCTCGGTTCGGCTTGTTCGTTCGGTGTTGTGTGTGGGCGCGGGAATAGGGTGGTGGGATGGTGCGCGGGTTGGTGTTGGACTACGCGGGCGTGCTCACGGATGTCGGTGGGGAGCGTTTGCTGGGGGCGGTGCGGAGGGCACGAGCTCAAGGGGTGCGGACGGCGCTGTTGTCGAACGCTGCGGGTGGTCCCGAGGCGCGACGTGGGCTGGCGGATTGTTTCGATGTGCTGGTGTTTTCCGGCGAAGTCGGGGTCGCGAAGCCGGATGCCGCCGTGTATCTCCTGACCGCTGATCGGCTGGGTGTGCCTGTGGACGAGTGTGTGTTCGTGGATGATTCGCCGCGTAATGTGGCGGGTGCTGTGGCGGTGGGCATGGTCGGTGTGCGGCATGTGGGTGTTGATGAGACTTTGTCGGAGTTGGGTGTGTTGGTTTCGGGTTTGGATTGTGGAACTGACTGACTGGGGTCGGGGGTGTCCGTTACTCTCGTGACCGTTCTTGGTGAC
>JAJYTH010000054.1 GCA_021793175.1 Actinomycetes bacterium | reverse complement strand
CCGGCATCGACGGCATCGGCTTGGTGATCACCAGCTCGCCGACCTGGTCGACCACCGGGTTGCCCGCGTCGTCGTACGACTCCACCGCCGCGCCGAGCGCACGACACGACAACTCCCCCAACCACACCGGCACATCCGGGGACGAACCGACGAACGCCGTGCACAGGTCCGTACCGCCCGACACCGAACAGATCTGCACCCGCCCCACGGTGTCGGCGATCCACCGGAAACCCTCCACTGTCAACGGCGCACCCGTCGAACCCAACGCGCGCATGGCCGACAGATCGAACTCCACGCCCGGACGCAGGTTCTCCTTGAGACAGCTCTGCACGAACGGCGCCGACGTCCCGAAGTAAGTCACGCGGTGCTGCTCCGACAACCGCCACAAAGCCCGCAGATCCGGATATCCGGGGCTGCCGTCATAGAGCACGACAGTGGAACCCACGATCAGGCCGGAGACCAGGAAGTTCCACATCATCCAGCCCGTGGTGGTGAACCAGAAGAACCGCTCCCCCGGCCCGAGATCACAGTGCAGCGCCAGCGCCTTCAGGTGCTCGACGGTGATCCCACCGTGCCCCTGCACGATGCCCTTCGGCAGCCCCGTGGTGCCCGAGGAGTACAACACCCACAGCGGGTGGTCGAACTCCACCGGCTCGAATTCCAGCTCGGCACCCGCGTGTTCGGCCAGCAGCGCCTTCCAGTCGAGCGCGCCCTGCACTCGCCCGCCGCCCTCGTAGTCCACCAGCACGGTGGCCGCGAGAGTCGGCAACTCCTCCCGCAGCTGCTCGATCGTCGGACGCACGTCGAACGCCCGCCCGTTGTAGCGGTAACCGTTGACGGCGATCAGGACCTTCGGCTCGATCTGCGTGAAACGGTCGGCCACAGCGCGGACACCGAAGTCCGGCGAACACGACGACCACGTCGCACCGAGACTCGCCGCGGCCAGGAAAGCCACCAACGTCTCCGTGCAGTTCGGCGCCAACGCCACCACACGATCGCCCTTGCCGACCCCCAGCTCGCGCAGCGCCGCCCTCGCGGCGGCCACCTCGACCCGCAACTGTCCATAGGTGAGCAGCCGCTCCACACCGTCCTCGCGATGGAAGATCACCGCGAATTCGTCGTCGGCCTTCTCCGCGCCCGCCACCGGCAGCAACGCGTGCTCGGCGTAGTTCAGCGTGCCACCGGGGAACCACCGGGCCCCGGGCATACGCGTATCCGACAGCACCTCGCCGGGAGTGTCGCGCCAACGCACGCCGAAGTAGTCCGTCAGCGCGGACCAGAACTCCGGCATCGACTCCACCGAAAACGACCACAGCTCGTCGTAGTCGGCCACTTCCACGCCGCGGTTGTCACGAAGCCACCTTCGGAAATCAGCGACGCGGGTGCCCTCGACCTGCTCCTCGGTGGGCCGCCACAACACCTCCGGAACATCGTCCGCGGTGCCTTGCGGGCCGCCATGACCGGCACTGTCAACACTGTCAGCACGCATAGGTGCAGCCTAAAGCAGAAAACGCCCCGATTTCGTTGTTCGCTCAGCACATATTCACAGCGTTGAAGGTGTGTTCAGGCTCGGCTGGAAGACAATTCACCCACAGCTCTCGGGCTGTCGAAAGAGCCCGAGAGAACTGCGAGCTGTGAGGGTCCTCTGAAAGGCACGACACCGATACCGAGCACGAGGGATGAAGCCGAGGCCGTGTCCGAACCCTTTCCCTTCCCTCACATCAGCGTGTCAACGCAAATGCGCGTCGAACCAGGCCAGCACCCGTTGCCACGCCTCGGCGGCGGCCTCGGGGTCGGCGTCGAAGCGATGACTCGCGCCCGCGTACCGCACCACGTTGGTCGCGACCTTCGCCTTGGCCGCCTCCTCCTTCAGCTGCTCCACCTCCGCCTGCGTGACTTCGTCCCCGTCGTCCCCGTACAACCCCAACCACGGGCTGGTCAGTGTTCCGGCGATGTTCACCAAGGCGGGCAGCGCAGGCGACGCGGGACTGCTGATACCGCGGCCTCCCACACTCACCGCGGCCCCCAGTTGCCGGTTGGCCGCCACCACCAGCGCCGCCGTTCCGCCGAGATCGAACCCGACGACCCCCAGCTGGTCACCCCTCACTCCGCGCCCGACCAGCCAGGCGAATGCGGTGTCGATCGCGGACAGCAACGCCTGCCCCGTCTGTCCCACGTCGTCGTCGCCATCACCGAACCGCTCGACTTCGGGCGACACCGCCAACCAGCCTTCCGCCGCCAACGCGGCCATCAGCAGCCGGGCGGCGTCGGTCACGTCGCCCACCTCGTGCAGCACCACGAGGCCGCCACGCACGGCACCGTCCGGCTCGGCGTAGGTCAGCCTCAGTCGACGTCCGTCGCTTCGCTCGTAATCCTGCGTGTGCGTCTGCGTCATGTGCCTACTCAACCACCGCCGGTATACCCCCGGTCAACGTGAGATGGGGAATAATCGGCTGTGGGCACGATAGGTTGGACAGGACCTGTTCCTGACCGCCGAGGAGCCGCCATGTCCGCGATCCCGACACGTGCCGACCTCGCTGCCCTGCCCGCCTACGTGCCCGGACGAACCGTGCCGGGGGCGATCAAACTCGCCAGCAACGAGGTCCCGGAGGGCCCGCTGCCGAGCGTGATCGACGCCATCGGCAGGGCCGCCGCAGAGATCAACCGCTACCCCGACATGGGTGCGTGGGCGTTGGTGGACCGGCTGGCCGACGAGCTCGACGTCTCGACGTCCGAGGTGGCCGTCGGATGCGGTTCGGTCTCGCTGTGCCAACAGTTCGTGCAGGCACTGTGCGCGCCGGGCGATGAGGCGCTGTTCGCGTGGCGTTCGTTCGAGGCGTATCCGATCGTCACGCAGGTCGCGGGTGCCACCCCGGTGCGGGTTCCGTTGACGGCCTCGCACCACCACGACCTCGAGGCGATGCTGGCGGCCATCACTCCCAGGACCCGGCTGGTGTTCGTGTGCAATCCGAACAACCCCACCGGCACGGCACTGCGCATCTCAGAACTCAGGTCCTTCCTCGACCGCGTGCCGTCCGACGTGGTCGTGGTCCTCGACGAGGCGTACCGCGAATTCGTCACCGACCCCGACGTGCCCGACGGGATGGACCTCGCCCGCACCTACCGCAACGTCGCCGTGCTGCGCACGTTCTCCAAGGCGTACGGCCTCGCCGGGCTGCGCGTGGGTTACGCGGTGGCGGCCGAAGAGGTGATCGAGGCCGTCCGCAAGGTCTACGTCGCGTTCAGCGTGAACGCGCTGGCTCAGACGGCCGCGCTGGCCTCGCTGGACGCCAAGGACGAACTGTTGGCCCGTTGCGACGACATCGTGCGCGAACGCACCCGGGTGTACGACGAGCTGCGCGAGCTCGGCTACGAGGTGCCCGAGACGTTGGCGAACTTCGTGTGGCTGCCGCTGGGTGAGCGCACGACCGCGTTCGCCGAGCACGCGATGGAGAACAAGGTGGTGGTGCGCCCGTTCGCCGGTGCGGGCGTGCGCGTCACCATCGGCACGCAAGAGGAGAACGACGTCTTCCTCGCCGCGGCCCACAGCTTCATGGGGTGAGCCTTCTTCCCCGAAGAACCCGAGAAAGCGCGGTGGGGCGGCACGGCCCGTCCCACCGCGCCCACAACTCTCACAACTGGCGCAGGATGAGCTGCACCATCGCGGCCACACCGACCACGACGATGACCGAACGCAGCGCGGTCGGCGACAACTTGCGACCGACCTTCGCGCCCAGCAGGCCACCGACGATTGACCCCACGGCCAACAGGGCGACGACCGCCCAGTCCACCGGCGCGACGAAGGCGTAGACGGTGCCCGCGACCACGTTCACCACGGCCGACAGCGCGTTCTTCACGCCGTTGAGTCGCTGGAGCGACTCGTCCAACAACATGCCCATCACGGCCATCAACATCACGCCCTGGGCGGCCGTGAAGTATCCGCCGTAGACGCCGATCAGAAAGATCAGCGTGATCACGAGCACGGACCCGCCGAGGCCGGGCCCCGATGCGCCGTGTCTGCGTTCCCGTTCCTCCCGGCGACGCAGCACCCAGCTCGACACCCTCGGCTGCACGATCACCAGCACCACGGCCAGTCCGACCAGGACGGGGACGATGGTCTCGAAGGCGTCGGGCGGCAACGACAGCAGCAGAACCGCACCACAGACCGCCCCCACCAGCGACGCGGGCAGAAAACTCAGCAGCCGCTGCCGCTGCCCGCGTAGTTCGTGCCGATAGCCGATGGCTCCACTGATGCTGCCGGGAGCGAGACCGATGGCGTTCGACGTCGTCGCGGTCACGGGCGGATATCCGAGCGCGACGAGTACCGGGAACGTCACGAGCGTCCCCGAGCCAACGACCGTGTTAATCATTCCCGCCCAGACGCCCGCCAAGGCGATCAGGACGGCATGCCACCAGATCATGCTGCATTCACGTGGGCTCACGATAGGCAAACCACGCGGTCACGTCACCGTCTGTGCCGAGCGGGTGGGCGGAGTCACGGCCCGCTCAGGCTTTGTCGATCTTCAAACACGTTTCGCCTTCCCCTTACCGGGTAGTCGACAGCCACAAGTTGTCGCACGAGGAGGTACGAGTGTGGACACGACGCGGTTACGTGAGCTGGCCACGACGAACGGCCCCTTCGCCTCGGTCTACTTCGATGACACCTACAACACCGAGACAGCGGCAAAAGAGCTTGAACTGACGTGGCGGGAACTGCGTGACCGCTTGGCGGAGCAGGACGCACCCGACGAGGCCCTCGACGCGTTGGAGGACGCCGTCTTCGACAGCGAGCCGCCGGTGGGGCGTAGCGGGCGCGCGCTCGTCGCCACCGCCGACGGCGTGATGTTGGACAGGCGACTCGGCGAACCCCCCGCCCGCTCCGTGATCAGGGTGTCCCAACTGCCCTATCTGGTCCCCCTCGTCGAGCACGGCGAGCGACCACCCGCACACGTCGTCGCCGTCGTCGACCGAGTGGGCGCCGACGTCACGGCTGTGAACGCCGACGGCACGGTCGTCGACGCCCGCACGGTGGAGGGCACCGACAACGACATCCACAAGGTCCCCGGGGGCGGGTGGTCGGAGCGCAACATCGACCGCCACGCCGACGAACTCGTCCGACGAAACATCGAGTTGGCCGCCGAGTACACCACTTCGGTGGCTCGTCGCCTCGGGGCTCCGCTCGTCGTCGTGGCCGGGGAGTCCCAGGCCCGCAAGACCCTGCTGGAGGCATTGCCCCAGCCTGTACGGGACCAGGCCACGGAAGTACAGCCGGGTGGGCGCAACAAGGGTTCCGGCTCCGCCGAACTCGAAGCGGAGATCAACGAATTGTTGGCCGATGCCACGCGTACCCGTAAGGACGAGGCGACGGAACGCTTCACCACGGCTCTGTCCATGCCCACCGGCCTGGCCGCAGAAGGGTTGGAAGCCGTCACCGCCGCGTTCCGGAACAACAACGTCGAGACTCTGCTCATCGGCGACCCGGGCGGTGCCGAGGTGGTCACCGGCCCCGATCCCACGCTGGTCGCCGTGCAGGAGGAGGCGCTGCAGGCCCAGGGCATCGACGAGACCGATCGCGAGCGGGCCGACGAAGCGCTCCTGCTGGCCGCGATAGCCGTGAACGCCGACGTCATCCACGTGGGTGATCGCATTGACCTCACCGAGGGTTTCGGCGCGATCCTGCGCCACGACTGAGGGGAAGGATGGTCCACGATGGCCTTCACGCTGGCTACTGTGAGTGGGAAAAGTTGAACGGTCGGCAGAACACCGAGGTGACAGTGACCGAGACCAAGCCGCCGATGAGCAATGTAGGCGCGCAGGACGACATCGAACTACGGCTCGGCGCGAGCCTGGTGCACCTACCGATCATCCGGTCGGTCGCGGCGAGCATCGCGATGAGGGTCGACTTCGACCTCGACTCGATCGCCGACCTTCGACTGGCAGTGGACGAGGCGTGTTCGACGCTCATCACCCGCGCTCTTGCCGACAGCACCATGACCTGCCGGTTCACGATCAACGAGGACCAGCTGCTGTTCCGGGGAACCGTCACCTCGGCCGAGGCGGAGGCGCCCAGTACCACCTCGTTCGGTTGGCGAGTACTCACCACGCTCGCGGACTCGGCCTCTGCCTGGACGGAAGAGAATTCAGAGGACGGGCAACGCAACTGGATTCACATCGAGCTTGCGAAACGGAAGCCGGCTTTTACGTGACCGAATCGACGACACAAAGATCTCGAGCCCCGTCGGATGACTATCAACACCTGACACCGCTGTTCAAGGAGTTCGCAGCACTCGACGCCGACGACCCTCGCCGGAGTGAACTTCGGGACCGGCTCGTCACAGGCCATCTGCCGCTGGCCGAGCACATCGCGCAGCGCTTCTCCGGACGCGGCGTGGCCAAGGAAGACCTGGTGCAGGTCGCTCGAGTAGGGCTCATCAACGCGGTGGACCGGTTCGACCCGTCCCGTGGGTCGGACTTTCTGTCCTTCGCGGTGCCCACCGTGATGGGCGAGGTGCGCAGGCACTTCAGGGACACCGGCTGGGTCATCCGCGTACCCCGACGGCTCAAGGAACTGCACCTTTCGATCAACAACGCGAGCACCCAACTGTCCCAACGACTGGGCAGGGCGCCGACACCGAGCGAGATCGCCGAACACCTCGGCCTCACTCCCGAAGAGGTCTTCGAAGGACTGGAGGCGGGCAACGCCTACCACTCGATGTCTTTGGACGAGGTGTTGTCGGCCGACACCGAGAACCTCGCGCTCGGCGACACCCTCGGCGAGGAGGACGCCGCGTTGGCGGGCGTGGAGAACCACGAGACGTTGCAACCGCTGGTCAGACAGCTACCCGAACGGGAACGCACCATTCTCGCGCTCCGGTTCGTGCACAACATGACACAGACACAGATCGCCGAACGTATCGGGATCTCCCAGATGCACGTCTCCCGCCTGTTGGCCAGGGCGCTGAGGAAACTCCGTGAGGGCCTCGTGGAGGAAGACAACATCAGCTGACCGAGTCGCCGCGATCTCATCCTCGGTTGATCACCGTGGGTGAGATCGACTCGCGTCAATGCACTGAAGGGCGCATCTCCACGACATGCCGACTCTCCTCGTTGAGCGGCCATCTCCTCCGTTTCGGGGAGAGTCGTCACAACTCACCCGATCGCTCCGGCATGGCGTCCCGTTTTTGCTGTTCACATGCGGGTATGTTCTGCGGCATGGCGAACCGGGACGCGCTCGGCATCGCTCCGGCGATACCGCACCTACGATGTTTCGTGAAGGACCGTGGGCCGGCCGAAGCGCATCACCCGCGATCACGCTACGTAATCGAACGGCAAGGTGTCACAGGTCCGCACTACGACTTCCGTCTCCTGCTCGGGGACGTGGCCGCGTGTTGGGCCATTCCGGAGGAACCGTCGCTCACACCCGGCGACAAACGGTTGGCGATCCGCGGTGACGGCCCGCCTCCCGCGGCGCACGAGACCGACCCGGCCGCGATCTGGGACACCGGCACCGTCGACAACCTCGGTGAGCTGCCGTGGGAGCACGCACTGGCCGAGGGACAGCTTTCCCTGCACCTGTCCGGGAAACGGATACGTGGCGTGTTCGTCATGGTGCGCGCCCATCGCGGTTCCGCCCAGGAACAGTGGCTGCTCATCACGAAGGGCACCGGCACCGAGAGCGAGGACATCACCCAGCACCGCGCGGCGGAGTCCTCCTTCGCCGCCGGGCCCGCCGAAGACGCGGGGTGACCGCGATACGGCCGAGCAGCCCGTCGACGACCCGCGGCCGCTCAAAGAACACGACGGATGCCATTCCAGGAGGAGCCAGGAGGAGCCGTGGCACGAGCGATCTGGAGTGGAGCTCTCAACTTCGGCCTGGTGACAGTGCCCATCGAGCTCTACAGCGCCACCCAGGACCACACCATCCACTTCCGGCAGTTCCAGCGGGGCACGTCCGACCGCATCCGGTATCTCAGGGTGAACGAGCGTACGGGTGAGGAAGTGCCGTACGACCAGATCATCAAGGGCTACGACCTCGGCGGCGACCAATACGTCCTCATCGAGCCGGAGGAGCTGGACGAGATCGCGCCGGGCCGCTCCCGCACCATCGACATCGACGCGTTCGTCGACCTGGAGGAGATCGACCCGATCTACTTCCAGAAGACCTACTGGCTGGCCCCCGCCAAGGAGGAGTTCGACCGCGCCTACACACTGCTCATCGAGGCCATGGCACGAACGAACAGGATCGGTCTCGCCCGGTTCGTGATGCGGGGTAGGGAGTACCTCGCCGCCGTCCGCGCCAGCGATGGCGTGCTCGCGTTGAACACGCTGTTGTTCCCCGAGGACATCCGGTCCCCGCAAGAGGAGATCAGCAAGCTTCCCGCCACGGTCGAGGCCCGCGAGAAGGAAATCGACATGGCGGTGAACCTGATCGAGTCGATGACGGACGAGTGGCGGCCCGAGGAGTACCACGACACCTACAACGAGCGCGTCATGCAGCTCATCGAGGACAAACGCGCGGGCCGCACCGTCACCCCCGCCGAACCTCCCCGCGAGGCCACGCAGGTCGTGGACCTGTTCGAGGCGCTGTCCCGCAGTGTCGAAAGCCGCAGGAAGGGCCGAAAAGCCTCGGACAAGGCCGAATCCCGCACCCGTGGCCGCCCGGGTCGGGAGGGGAAGGGCGCCAAGAGCCGCGCCGAGGAGCGCGCCGCGAAATCCCGGGGCAAACGCAGACAGCCCGAGCCGGACCTGTCGGAACTCACCAAGGACGAACTCGACAGGATGGCGCGCGACCTCGACATCAAGGGCCGCTCCAAGATGAGGCGGGACGAGTTGGAGAAGGCACTCAAGGAAGCGGGCAAACAACCGGCCGGCCGTCGAGCCTCGTGACGCGGTGCCGCGGGCGATCGACGTCCGCGCGCCCCGAAGACACCTTCGGGCTCCTACCATCTCAAGGTGACCAGAGGTCGAGTGTCCGCACGTGTTCGTGCCGTGCTCCGCACCAGTGTGGGTTTCGCGACGATCGGCTTCGGCACCAGTTTCTGTGGCGCGGCGCTGGTGTTGCTGCTGCTGTCGTTGCAGGGCCTTCCCGGTGCTCTCGACCCGGCACGGTGGATCGTCCTCGTCAGCGCGGCGGGCTACGTGCTGCTCGCGTTCGTGATCGGCACGGTGTGGGCGGGCTACCTCCAGCGCCGGACCGTGATGTGGTTCCTGACCGGCAGGGAACCCACCGCGCAGGAAGCGGCGAGGGCGCTTCGTATCCCCACGGACCTCGCCGTGGTCAGCGGAACGCTGTGGGCGGCGGGCGCGGTGCTGTTCGGGGTGCTCAGCGCGGTGTTCGGGCCGTGGCTGGACGCCTTGGGCGTCGTGTTGACGATCGTGCTCGGCGGTTTCGCCACCACGGGCCTCACCTACCTGGCGGCCGAGCGGGTGGCGCGTCCGCTGTTGTCGTTGTCGTTGCGGGTCGCGGGCCCGCGCCGAGGATCGTCTCCGACCAGCGTGCTCACCCGGCTCGTGGTGACCTGGGGGCTGTCGAGCGGTGTTCCGCTGGTGGGCGTGCTGCTGCTCGTGCTGCCGCCCGACATCGGTCACGAGGACCCGAAGGCGAGCCTGCTGGTCCTGGCACTGATCGGGTTGGTGGTCGGCGCGCTGGCGACCGCGCTGTTCGCCCGGGCGGTGGCCGCTCCCCTGCACCGGCTCCGGCTGGTGCTCCACGACATCGGTGCGGGACGCAGGGATGTCTCGGTCGGCATCGACGACGCCGGCGAGATCGGCATGCTCCAGGCGTCCGTCAACGACCTCGCCGCGGGCCTGCGGGAACAGGAACGACTCCGCGACCTGTTCGGCCGACACGTCGGCGACGACGTCGTCCGGCACGCACTGGAGCACGGTGTCTCGCTGTCCGGCGATGTGCGGGAGGCGACGGCGCTGTTCGTGGACGTCGCGGACTCCACCACCTTGGCCACCGAACTACCGCCCGACGAGGTGGTCCGCAGATTGAACCGGCTGTTCTCGGTGGTGGTGGAAGCCACGAACGCGAACAACGGGCTGGTGAACAAGTTCCAGGGCGACGCCGCGCTGTGCGTGTTCGGCGCCCCGGACCGGCACGCCGATCCGGCTACGGCGGCACTGCGCGCTGCGAGAATGATCCGAGACGCCGTGTGCGAAGCGAGTGAGCTGGATATCGGCATCGGGGTGACGACGGGGAAGGTGTTCGCCGGCCAGCTCGGCGCACGCAGCCGGATGGAGTACACGGTGATCGGCGACGCCGTGAACGAGGCGGCGCGGCTCACCGAGCACGCCAAACACGTTCCGGGCCGGGTGCTGGCCAGCGGACCGACGATCGAGGCGGCGACCGCCGCCGAACGCGCTCACTGGCATGAACACGCCGCCATCGAACTGCGCGGCCGGTCGGCCCCGACGACTACGTGGACGGACACCCCGTGAGACTCACGGCAGCGGATCGCATCGCAACGCGGGCCAACGCAGCACCGTCGAACCCCAGGTCAGGCCGGCGCCGAACGCGCTGACGAGGACGCGGTCGCCCTCCTGGAGAGTCCCGTCGATCACGCCGTCCACCAAAGCGAGCGGAATGGATGCCGCACTGGTGTTGCCGGTGTGTTCGAGGTTGACCACGAGGCTGTCGGCGGGCAGGCCGAGGTTCTTGGCCACGGCCTGAAGAATCCGGATGTTGGCCTGGTGCCCCACGAAACGGTCCACATCGGTGGTCGTCCACCCGGCCTTCTCCAGCACCTTCCGCGAAGAGGAGGCCATGTTCGCCGTCGCGTGGCGGAACACCGCCTGTCCCTGCATCGACAAGAAGTAATCGCTCGGGTCGGCGGAAGTCTTCTGCCGCGAACCGCCCGCGGGCACGATCAGCAGGTCCGCGAGTTCTCCGTCGCTGTCCAGGTCGAACGGGCCGATGGCGCCGAGCTCGTCCGGACGTCCCTCTCGCAGCACCACCGCACCCGCACCGTCGCCGAAGATCGGCACGGTTGTGCGGTCGTCGGGTTCGAGGAGCGTGGTGAAGGCGTCCGCCCCGATGACGAGCACCCGTCCGGCCACACCGCCCGAGACGAGTCCGGCCGCAGTGGCGAGCGCGTAGACGAAGCCGCTGCAGACGGCACCCACGTCGAAGGCGGCGACCCCGGTCAGTCCGAGTTCGCTGGCCACCTTGGGCGCGCTGGCGGGACAGACGTGGTCGGGCGTGCTGGTGGCGAGGACGAGCGCGTCGATGTCCTCGCCGTACTTCCCCGCCGAGTCCAATGCCCGTCGTCCTGCCTCGACAGCCATGTCCGTAGTGGACGTTCCGGGGTCGACCACACGGCGTTTCGCTATTCCCGTCCTGGTGCGGATCCACTCATCCGAGGTGTCGAGTCTTCGGCTGAGTTCGTCGTTGTCGACCACACGAGGCGGCAGCCAACCACCGAGACCGGCCAACACTGCCGCACCACGCGCATCCTGCGTGGGCACCTGCACTCCTCCACGAGCCGGTGTCGGGGACAACGAGAGACGGAACCGGCCCGCGCCAACTTCTATGGCCTACCAAACGGTAAGAGTTTTGCATGTGTCATTTATCACAGAAAATTAAGCCGGTTGGTACTTGCGGAAAATCCGAAGCTACTTGCGAGTTACCACGGTTCTCCCCCGAGCCGCCCTGTTCCCGCGACTCGGAGTAGCACGAATACCGCTCACGTCGATGCAGGTCCCGCTGCTTGCCGTCCTGCTGCTCGGCGCGCGTGGCGTGCCACCGTTCGAACTCCTCGTACAGAAACTCCCCGTACGAAGGTCTCGGCGTGGTAGATGCGAAAGGCATGGGAACGGAGAGACCGGGCACCACGTCCGGCTGTCCCCGTTCGGTATCACCCGGGGGACGAGTCGACGTCGGGGATTCGGAGTGGTCCTCTCTGAGGACCTCGACCGACACGTGCTCTCGGTCCCGCGACGGCAAGCCCATTTCCGAAGGCACCGCGGTCGGGGAGGGAGGGTCCACAGAAAGCTCGTTCGACCCGGTCAGTCGCACGTCGGGTGCGCTCGACGGTTCCGGCGCGTCCACCGCCTCACGCTCGGGGACACCACGCTCAGGGGCACCGTGCTCAGGGGCACCGTGCTCGGGAGCATGCAGCACCGGCGGCGGGACGTGAGGACGGGAGGCGATGGGGACACGCTCGGCATCCTCGACGTCCGAAGAGCCCTCGACGTCATCGATACCATCGACGCCGTCCACCACATCTCTGGCCACCTCGGTGCGACGGTGATCACGATCGGACCAACCGATCATCACAACGGCCAGCATCAGGACGACCGTCGCCAGGCTGAAGATCCGCGACCGATAAGGCCGAGGGCGGTAGGCGTCGTCGGGAACGTCGGGCTCGGGACCGAGCGACGGCATGCTCGCGGAGATGATCCCTGTGCGGTCGAGTACTCCGGCATTGTGTGGTGTGCGGCGCAAGACGTCGGGCGCCATCAGGGTCGTCCCTCCATCATCAACGGCCCCCCAGAGCGGTCGCCCAAGACAAAACCTACTGAGTGGTATCTACCGCGCCAAACTATTCATGTCACCCGTCGAGAGTGGTTCTAAACCCAAGACGACTCGATCGTGTGACACTCACCTGGCGAAAAGTTCCCTTCCCGCCGTGCGGTTCTCGTCAAGGGGCCACCCGCCCGCACCGACTTGTCGGAGACCTGCTCTACTGTCCGTTCTGATCACCAAGATTCGCCCGAACGGCGCATCACCTCGGTGGCAGATGGACGTCTCTATAAGGGAAGGACCGCACGCGCCACGTGGGCGCCACGGATGGACGGGAGCGTGCTGTGGACAACAACGCCGTACATCAGAGCCAATTCGTGTACCTCAGTGGGAGCGAGACACCGGTGTTGTCCAAGCTGACCTACGTGCCGAGCGCACCCTTCACGGTCGCGATCGCCTTCAAGGTCGCGCCCGGCGAGTGGATCGAATGGGAGTTCTCCCGCGATCTGCTCATCACCGGTCTCCGCGCACCCGCGGGCATCGGGGACATCCGCATCAGGCCCGACCTGCCGACCCGAAACGACGACATGCTCGTCGTCGAACTGGAATCCCCCGACGGCTACGCCGCCGTGGAGATCGACAAAAGCGATGTGAAGACGTTCGTCGACGCCACGTTGACCCGCGTGCCGCTGGGATACGAGTCCGACCGACTCGACATCGACACGGTGATCGCCTGCCTCACCACCACGCGTCCCTGAACGCGCGCCGACTCCGACTCAGCCGCACGCGCCCTTCGCCGTTAAAACCCTGGTGAGCGCTTCGTTGACGCGTTCCTGCGACAGCTGGCCGTCGGCCACGGCGGCTTCCACTTTGTCGAGTACCGGACCGACATCCCCGCCGGCCGACCACAGCGGCTGATCGGCACCAGCCTGTAGCGCCAGCAGCACGGCCTCGTCGAGGGAGTACTGGTCGGAGATCGCCCTCATCGCACCGAGGTCGTCGGTGAGTACCGCGCCCTGGTAGCCGTAATCGTCCCGCAGCAGCTGGTACGCCGCGGGCGACAGGGATGCGGGCTGCCCCTCGGTGAGGCCGGGGACGTCGAGATGACCCACCATCACCTGCGTGTCGTCGGGGTAGACGCCGAGGTCCTCGTACGGCACCAGGTCGTGGCTGCGCAGCTCCTCCAACGGCGGCGTCTGCACCAGCTCCTGGTGGGAGTCGCCGCTGGCCCGGCCGTGTCCGGGGAAGTGCTTGATGACGGGCTGCACACCCGCTTCCGACAACCCGGAAGCGAACGCCGCCGCGTACTCCGTGGCCGTCTGCGGGTCGGCGCTGAACGACCGGTCGCCGATGACGCCGTTCGCGGGACCGTCGGTGAGGTCGACCACCGGCGCGTAGTCGACGGTGACGCCACGGGCCCGCAGCTGCTCACCGCGCTCAAGGGCCAGCTGTCGCACCTCCTCCGGCGTCATCGACTGCGCCATCTCCCTGGCGCTGGAGATGGAGCCGTCAAGCTCGTCGATGCGCTGGACCCGACCGCCCTCGTCGTCGACCGCGACGGACACGGGAATGTCGCCCGCGGCCTCCTGCACCCGGTCCAGGGCGTTGTCGGTGAGCAGGGCGGTGTCGTTACCCCCGATGAAGATGCCTCCGACCTGGTGGTCGCGCACCAGCGCGACAGCAGCGGCCGGGTCGCTCGGGTCCACACCGACCACGAGCAGCTGGGCCACGCGTTCTCTGGGGGACAGTCCCTCGATGACGCTCGCGCACTCACCACCGGGCTGCTGCGTAGCGCCCGTTCGTTGCGGCGAGGTCTGAGTGTCCTGCTGGTCCGGAGGCGGCGAGGTGGCGTTGCCGTCACCCGCCTGGTCGTCACCGTCACCGCAGGCTGCCGTTACCAACAAAGCGACACACGTGGCCGCGAGCATCATCCGCTTCATCGCCTCATACGCTAGCGCTGTTCGCTTCCGTTCGCGCTCACCGATCCGGACGGTCCCGGTCGCCCATACCGGTGTCGGCATTGGACCGTGCCGTCCATGCGCTCCACTCGCACCACGGCATGGCCGTCGGCACGGGCCAGGCGGGCGGCCTCGCGGACGGCGTCCCGCTTGCGGCAGTGTCGCGACAGAACGGTCTCATCACGACTGACCAGCCACGTCAGCGAATCGGGCGAGAAACGGAAAACGACCGAGAACGACGAGCGCATCGGACCCCCCTCGATGTTGCAGCAGCAAGACACTGTATTAACTCTGCAACACTATGGCAGGTTCGACACACCGCTGTGGTAGTGAAATAGGCGAACAACGCGGACGGCACGGACAGCACAGGCGGCGCGGATGGCACGGAGGACGGCGGCATGACAGGCCGGATGGACACGCGGCGGCTCTACGACGCACTCGACGCGCAACGCCGCGCGCGGGACCTGTCGTGGAGGCAACTCGCGCAGCAAGCCGGGGTGAGCCCGTCCCTACTCAGCAGGATGGGCAACGGACAGCGCCCCGACCTGGACGGCTTCATCGCACTCGTGCAGTGGTTGGGCGCGCAGGCCGAGGAGTTCATGGTGTGGCCCGACGACCGACCACGAGACGAACAGCCCGCGCTGGAGACCCAGCTGGCCCTGTTGCTGCGGGCTCGCGACGACCTCGGCGAGGCCGACAAGGAATACCTGTTGGACATCGTGAGCGCCACCATGCGTCGGATCAAGGCGGACCGACAGGAGAGCTGACATGGCGCTGCGGCGAGGTTTCAAAGCGGCCGCCAGAAGGCTCGCGGCGGACGTGCGCGACGAGCTGGACATCCGCGCTTTCGACCCGCTCGACCCCTACGCACTCGCCCGGCTCTACGGAGTCGAGGTGTTCACCCTCGACGAGTCCTGGCTGCCACGGGACGCCGTCGAACACTTCACCGGCACCGCCGCCGAGTCGTTCTCCGGGGCCCTGATCCAGATCGGAACCGGCAGCGTGATCGTCGAGAACCACGCACACAGGGACACGCGTCGTCGCTCCACCGTGGCGCACGAGATGGCTCACGTGCTGTTGGAACACGAGTTCGGGGTGCTGGTCACCAGCGGAACGTCGTGCCGAGCCGCTTCGACGGAGGTCGAACAAGAGGCGGCGGAGCTGTCCGGCGAGTTGCTGTTGCCGTGCGACGCCGCGAGAACGGCCGCCTTTCGCGGTTGGACCGACATCAGCATCGCGCGTCACTTCCGGATCAGCGAACCCATGGCCCGGTGGCGGATGAACGTCACCGGGGCACGCCGTATCGCACGCCGAACCCGCGACAGGTGGGTACGGCGACCCTGCCATCCCGTCGGCGCGTGAGGCCGAACAGCGGGGCCATCAACCGAAGAGCAGCGCCAAGACCTCACCCGGACCGCGAACGGCCGCTTCGCGCGATCCGGGCGAGGTGGGTACCGGCCGAGGAGCTCGCAGCATGATCGGCGGTCTTCGACTTTCGCGGTCTCAGCGCAATGAGGCAAGCCATTCTTCCAGCCCAGGCCCCAGGGTCCGGGCCTTCTCCGGGGCCAGTAGCGCGCCCCCGGAGAGCGCGGGCAGATACGGCTCGACGGTGTGCACCGGCCGCTCGTCCCCGAGCGCCCTCGATCGGCGCCGGGCCAACTCCGGTAGACGGACCTTTTCCGGACCGGTGATCGACACCGGATTCTCGCCGGACGGCGACAACGACTCCCGGGCGAGGACGTCGGCGACGGTGTCGGCCGCGACCGGCTGCACCAGCCAGTCCTGCACCTCGATCCTGTCGTCGTAGAAGGTGACCGCGGCCGGGTTGGTCGCGAACTCGTACCACTGTGTGGTCTCGACGACCGTGACGTCCAGGCCGCTTCCGCTCACGATCGACTCCTGCTCGCGCTTCGCCAGGTAGTAGGGGAACTCGTCGAAGGCCGGGTCCTCGACTCCGAGGATCGACAGAAACACCAGGCGTGGCACCCTCTGCCGGGCACAGGCGTCCACCACGTTGCGAGTGGCACGGGTGAGCGCCTCGCCCCAGTCCATCGAGTCGTCCGGCGGGAAGGCGTTCGACGCGTCCACAACGGCCTCCACTCCGGACAACGCATCGACCAGCCCCTCGCCGGTGACCAGGTCGACACCATTGGCGCGGCAAACCGCCACGACGGAGACGTTCTCGGCGTTCAGACGCCTGACAACCCGCGATCCGGCGGTTCCGGTGGCGCCCAGGACAGCGATCCTCATATCCGTTTCCACTCCTTCGTGGTTCGCCCGTAACCGGAGCAATAAACCTGGACATTACATGTCCAGGTTTATTGGGGCAGCGGATCGAACTGTGATGCACACAACAAGAGCGCTCGTCCGCTTTCAGAGCAGCGCCCGACGAAAGAAGCCTCGAAAAACGACCCGACCCGCCGGAAAGCCGTCTACCGCGAACGAGGATCAGTTCGTCAGAGCGACCCGGATGCGCTCCGGCACGTCCGGATCGCGCCGAACCACGTCGGCGGCGACATCAGCGATCGTCCGACCGGCGAGCTCGCGCCGCCACGCCAGCTCGGCACGCCGCATACTCTGCGACACCACACAGGAGGAGCTGTAGTCGATGTCCGGATCGCCACCCGGGCCGTTCCGAAGGATCTGGGTGCAGCGGAAGGCCTCCTCCCTGCCCTCCACCGCCACCACGACGTCCAGCAAAGAGATCTCGGCCGGATCACGCGCGAGCCGGAACCCACCACGCGCCCCGGGAACCGACACCAGGATCTTCTCCCGAGCCAACGCCTGGAGCTGTTTGTTCAGATACGCGGGCGGCAGCTGATAGATCCCCGCCAGCCGCGCAGTCGACACGGGCTCGCCGACCCAGGCCAGGTTCAGGCACGTGTGCAGCGTCCACTCAACCGCTTGCCCGAGCCGCATACCGGCACTTTACCCATCCGGAACCCGAGCCCGGAACGACAGCGAAACGGGACGACCCGACGACAGGCTCACTCGACGAGCTTGAGTCCGACCACGCAACCGATCAAACCGAGCAACAGCAGGACCTTGGGAAGGGAGACGCTCTCATCACCCGTGATCATCGAGTAGGCGACGGCCAACGAGGCGCCGACCGCGACCCACACCGCATAGGAGGTGCCGGTCGGCAACGTTTTCATCGCGATCGCCAGACCGCCCATGCTGATGATCAGTCCCCCGACGAAGACCAGCGAGGGGACGAGCTTTCTGAAGCCATCCGACTTGCCCAAAGCGACCGCCCACACGGCCTCGAACATGCCGGAGACGATGAGGATCACCCATGCCATGAGGAGCACACTCCCGAGTGCACCGTCTTTGCAGGGCCGGGTACGGTGCGCCTCGTCCGGATTCCGACTGCTCCGATTCTCTCCACTCAGCGGCCGACCGGCACCTCACAGAGGCGATGAGTTTGGCCACAACGAACCGGTGAACCCGGCCGTCCCCGTCGCCTGCCGTGCGCTCATCGCACCGCCCGCACGACTGCGACCAAAACCGCACCAAACAACGACAACGCCGGGGGCCTTACCCGGGCCACCCAGCGTTGTCGCTGGCCAGGTATGCGGAAGCGGAGGGATTTGAACCCCCGGACGGTTGCCCGTCGCTCGCTTTCAAGGCGAGTGCATTCGGCCGCTCTGCCACGCTTCCCTACCGGCCCCTAGCCTAACGTCTCACTCCCCCAGCCCCGACAGGTGTGTGAGGATGCGCGAGAACGCACGTCCCATGATCTGCTTCTCCTGCTCGGTCAACAGATCCACGAAGTGGGCTCGCACCCCTTTCACGTGCGCGGGTGCACACTCACGCAGCAACTCGGCGCCCTTGTCGGTCAGCTCCGCGGTCACGCCTCTGCGATCACCCACATGCCTGGTACGTCGCACGTAGCCCTCCGCCTCCATGCGGGCGATCTGATGCGACAACCTGCTCTTGGTGGACCCGAGCATCGTCGCGAGCTCGGTCATGCGCAGGGCGTTGTTCTCGGCGTCCGACAGGCAGACCAGGACTTCGTAGTCGATCAGCGATATCGCGTGCTGCTCGGAGAGCTCTCTTTGCAGCCGCTGCCGCAACATGAACGTCGACACGATGTAGGAGCGCCACACCAGCATCTCCGTGTCGGTCAACCAATGTACGTCGCGGGATTCCCGATCCATGGGCACGCAGAGTAGACACCCACATCCGATGTGTCGGAACCGCACCGCCGGGAGATAAATTCTTCCGAAAAAGCCGCCGAAAGTGTGTGAGACCGCGCCGTATGGGCAACCAGACAACAACGGGCGGCCGCACCGGAAACGGGGCTTTTCAGCCCGGAGTCCCGGTCCGATGCGCCCACCGGGAAAGGTCAGGTGATGCGGTGACGAACGATTCCACACGGTTGGCCGT
This sequence comes from Actinomycetes bacterium, assembly GCA_021793175.1. GTDB lineage: Bacteria > Actinomycetota > Actinomycetes > Mycobacteriales > Pseudonocardiaceae > Saccharomonospora. Next base: position 5,756 of record JAJYTH010000054.1, on the reverse strand, counting down.
TCCGCTGCATATCAGCGGGGACTGCAGCCCCACGACCGAGGTGGCTCCAACCAGCCGGTCGTGACGTAGGACGGTTCGGGAAAGCAGCCCGGAAAACGGGGTGCCGCTCGGCCACACTGCATTCCCCGGGACCAAGGCCAACCGCAGGCACTAAAACCTCGGTAAGCAGCCCGGGTGCGGCGGCGAAAGCCTTTCCGCACCCGGGCCAACCACTGTCGGCACCCGTGACTTCGGCGAGTGCCGGGCGAACTCAGACGAGCGCCGCGTCGCCCTGCGCGGACTGAGTGATCATCCGCATCTGGCCGGCACGCTGCTTGGCGAGCTCGGCGTTGTCCTTGACGCTGCTCGGAGCGACCCCGTTGACCTCTTCCGTGCTCAGCGCGTACTTGCCGACCACGTAGGCCATGGCGTCGGCGTTGCGGTCGAGCGCGACCCGGTCCACGTTGCCCATGTGGTCACAGGCCTGGTGGTAGCACGGGTCGAAGGGCTCACCGACCTGGCCGCCCCATTTGGCCGCCTGTTCCTTGGTCTTCTCGACCTCGGCACCGGTGAACAGACCGCCCGACGGGATGCCCACGGCGATGAACTCGCCGTAGTCGGAGCGGCCGTCGAAGTCCCGGCCTTCCGTCGGGACACCGACGGTGTTCTCCAGGTAGTCGACGAAAGCCGCCTCGATCTGGGCCGAACCGTACGGGCCGGGGCCGGTGCCCTCACCGTCGGAGTCGTCACCGTCGTAGACGAAGTACCCCGCGTTCGGGGACCCGATCATGTCGAAGTTCAGGTACAGCGCGATGTCGAGCTGCTGCTCGAAGCTCAGCGAGTTGACGTAGTAGGTCGAACCCACCAGCCCGAACTCCTCGGCACCCCACCAGGCGAACCGGACGGTGTTGTTGATGTCCGGTTCGGAGCCCAGGGCCAGCGCCGTCTCCAGCAACGCCACCGAGCCCGTGCCGTTGTCGTTGATGCCGGCGCCGTCCGGGGTGCTGTCGAGGTGCGCACCGGCCATGACGACGTTGTCCTTACGCCCGGTCTGCGTCTCGGCGATCACGTTGTAGGTGGTGCGATCCTCCATGAGGGAACGCAGTTCCAGGGTGATCTCGGTGCCGTCGAGGGCGGCCAACGCCTCACCGTCGGCCTGGCTGACGCCGCCGACGGGCACGTAGCCGTCGTTCTTCTCGCCGAGGGTTCCGTTGACGGGGCCCTCTTCGTTGTTGTAGACGAGCAGAGCCTCGGCCCCCGCCTCGGCGGCCGCGAGCGTCTTCTCACCGAACGAGCAGGTGCCGCGCTGGACCAGCGCGATCTTGCCGGTCACGTCACCGTAGTCGGACGCCTCGCAGCCCGGGGTGTCGTCCACGGGGATCACCGCGAGCGGCGCCGTGAGGCCGCCCTCCTCGGTGGACGGGCTGTAGACCATGACCGTGACGGGCATGTCGGCACCGTCCACCGTGAGGTTCTCCGCCAACGTCTCCGAGTACGTGAACGGGAACTCCTGGCGCGTGACGTCGAACCCGGCGTGCTCCAGCTTGGTGGCGATGTACTCGGCGGAGGCGTCGTAGCCTTCCGTGCTCGACGCGCGGTTGCCGTCGTGGATGTGGGCGATCCGCTGTAGCGCGTTGAGATGCCGGTTCATCTGCCCCAACGTGACCTTGTCGGCCAGCTGGTCCGGCAGCTCGGGGGTGGCCTGGGGAGCGGCGGTCGCCGTCCCCGCGCCGACGAGGGCAAGGCCCGCGCACGCCGCGACAGCGACAGCCGGTCTCCACCTTGCTCGCAGAGATGACATAGATAATTCCCCTTCGTCACACAGGTGATCGATCACTGTTGTGCGCTCACAACAGGAAATCAAGCACCATTCGTCGTAATGTGCTTCTTCGGACGGCCGGCCGGTGACCTAGAGTGGTGCCATGCGCGCGATCATGCTCCGCGAGCCGGGTGACCCGGAGAAGTTGGAGTGGGCCGAGGTCCCGGATCCCGTGGCCGGCCCCGGTGAGGTTCTCGTCGAGGTCGCGGCGAGCGCCGTGAACCGGGCGGACCTTCTGCAGCGACAGGGCCACTACCCTCCGCCGCCCGGCGCCAGCGACATCCTCGGCCTCGAATGTTCGGGCACGATCGTCGAGGTCGGCGACGGCGTCGAGGGATGGCAGGCCGGGGACCACGTGTGCGCGCTGCTCGCCGGAGGTGGATACGCGCAGAAGGTCGCCGTCCCCGCCGGACAACTCCTCCCCGTGCCGGGTGGGATGGAGCTGGCCACGGCCGCCGCGCTGCCGGAGGTGGCGTGCACGGTGTGGTCCAACGTCGTCATGCACGCGCGCCTCGCTGAAGGCGAGACGCTGCTGGTCCACGGCGGCGCGGGAGGTATCGGCACCCACGCCATCCAGGTGGGCAAGGCACTCGGCGCGACCGTGGCCGTCACCGCGGGCTCCGACGAGCGTGTGCAGCGGTGCCGCCAGCTCGGCGCCGACATCGCGATCAACTATCGCGAACAGGACTTCGTCGAAGTGCTCAAAGCCGAGACCGGTGGCGCCGACGTCATCCTCGACAACATGGGCGCCAAGTACCTGGGCCGCAACGTCGACGCGTTGACCACCGGGGGCCGTCTGGTGGTCATCGGCATGCAGGGCGGCACCAAGGGAGAGCTGCATCTCGGCAAACTGATCGCGAAAAGGGCCAGTGTCACGGCCACCACGTTGCGTTCCAGGCCCGCGGAGGAGAAGGCCCGCATCGTGGCCGATGTCCGCGAGCGGCTCTGGCCTTGGGTGGAACAAGGCACGGTGAAGCCCGTGATCGACCGGGAGATCCCTTTGTCGCAGGCCGGTGACGCGCACAGGGCCCTCGAAGCGGGCGGGGTCTTCGGCAAGATCCTGCTGACGGCGTAGCGGACCGCCTTCAGGCGAGTTCTTCCAGCACACGCACCAGTTGGTTGATCTCGAAGACGTTCGAGTAGTGGGCGAGTCCGAGTCGCACAGCACCGCCGACCTCGCCGACGCCGAGCGCGGCGAACACCCCCGTGGTCCCGTCGTCGGCGAACGCGCACACGTTCCTCGAAGCCAGGTGCCGGGCGACGTCGGCGGCCTTACGGCCGGACACCGTGAACGCCAGGGTGGGAATGCGCCGGGCGGCCTCGCCGATCAGCATGATGTGCGACAGCGACCGCAGTTCCGTTGACAATTGGGCGAGCAGGCCCGCGTGGTACGACTTCGCCGACCCCAGCGACGTGAGCAGCCGTTCCCGCCGGGACCCCGCGGCCGCGTCGTCGAGGTCGGCGAGATAGTCGATCGACGCGATGAGTCCGGCCAGCAACGGGTAGGCGTGCGGGCCGAGTTCCAGACGTTCGGGACCCGTGGCGTCCGGGTCGAGCGCCACCGTCGGGATGCTGTCGAGCACCCCGCGGTCACGGAACACCAACGCCCCCACGGCCGGGCCGCCCCACGCCTGGGCCGACAACACGAGCACGTCCGCGCCGAGCGAGGCGACGTCGAGGGGCACGAACGGGGCCGCGTAGGTGGCGTCCACAACCACGAGAGCGCCTACTTTCTTGGCGATCTCCACGATCGTGGCCACGTCGGGCCTCGTGCCCACCGACCCGGACGCGCCGGTGACGGACACGACCTTGGCGCGGGGACCGACCAGCTGCTCGTACTGCCACGCGGGCAACTCGCAGGTCTCGATGTCGATCTCGCCCCAGCGGACGTTGCCGCCGACGCGTTTCATGGCTCGTAGCCAGGGTGCGATGTTCGCCGGCTCGTCGAGCCGCGAGAGCACCACCTCGTCACCGAGGGTCCAGGTGTCGGACAGCGCGTCCACGAGTCTGTTCAGCAGCACGGTCGCGTTCGGGCCCAGGACCACGGCGTCGGGGTCGGCGCCGACGAGGTCGGCGACGGCACGACGTGCGGCCGCGACGATGCTTTCCGCCCGCTGTGAAGCGGGGAACTCTCCGCCGGGGCCGGACACGGGCGCACGCATCGCGGTAGACACGGCCGAGGCGACCTGTTCGGGCACCAACATGCCGGCCGAACCGTCGAAGTGGATCCACCCGTCACCCAAAGCGGGGAACAACCCACGTATCCGAGCGACGTCGAACGCCATGCCGACACGGTACGGACCAGTAATTTCGCAGCGCGTCCGGGGTTGGCCCAAAGCTCCGCCACGCACGAGCAGCACTGGCCGTGCTGGCGACTACGCTGGGCTATGAGGGAACGGTCGCACTATCCAGGGATGGAGTTATGACGGAGCCGAACAACCCGGACGCAGGCCAGCCGGACGCGTCGCAGCACGTCGTGGTGGTGGGTCCGGACGGATCCCCCGTGGGTGCCGCCCGAGTCGACCCCGATGATCAGGAGAAAACCGAATCCGTCGGGGACATGGTGGAAGAGCCCGCCAAGGTCATGCGGATCGGCACCATGATCAAGCAGCTGCTGGAGGAGGTCAGGGAGGCGCCGCTGGACGACGCCAGCCGCAACCGACTCCGCGAGATCCACGCCACGTCGATCAAGGAGCTCGAAAAGGCGCTCGCGCCGGAGCTGCAGGAGGAGCTGGAGCGTCTGGTCGCGCCGTTCACAGCCGACACCACGCCGTCCGACGCGGAGCTGCGGGTCGCCCAGGCACAGCTGGTGGGCTGGTTGGAAGGCCTGTTCCACGGCATCCAGACCGCCCTGTTCGCACAGCAGATGGCCGCGCGGGTGCAGCTGGAGCACATGCGCCGTGGCCTGCCGCAGGGGGCCAGGCAGGGCACCGAGCAGCAGAGCGGCCTCGGCAGCACGGGCCAGTACCTGTAACCGACCGAGACCGACCGAGACCGACCGAGGAGGACCGTTTCGTGTCTACCCGGCCGGGACGGCCTCCAGCACCCGGTCGGCGCCCAACCCGTCCACGACGTCCGCCGCGGCCGAGGCCAGGCGTTCCCGTCGTGCGGGGTCGCCGAGCAGCCGCGCCAGTGTCTCGGTCGCAGTCTCGGTCGCATCGTCGAGCGCGCCGGCCCGGCCCAACCCCACGGCGAAACCCTGCTCGACGGCCGCGCGATACCCGGCTTCCTGGTTGTCCACCAACAGCACCAGAGCGGTGGGCACGCCGATACAGCAGGCTTCGAGCAACGTGACTCCCGCCGCGCTCACGGCGAGATCGGCCGTGGCGAGCCGCTCCGGCAACCGGGTGTCTGGTTTGGACACGGTGAACCGTTGTCCCGGGCCGGGCGGGGGCACATCGGGGTCGCCGTGGGCCACGATGTCGGCGTCGAACGGCAGTCCGGTGTCCCGCAACCGGTACGCCAGTCGCGTCACTTGCTCCCGCCACACCGCCCCGCCGCCGAGCACGACCACGACTTCGGGCGGCTGTCCGGGACGAACGGCCGAACGTTCGGCGCGTAGTCGCCGGGCATGCCGGATCTGCTCCCGCAGCGGGGCGTAGCGCGGACCGCGCAACACCACACCGGAACCGTCGTCGGGACGTGGCCGCGAGTGGAGACCGGAATCCACCACCACGTCGGCCTCTCGCCGCCCGAACTCGCCACCCTCCAAGGAAACGAGCGCCGCACCGGCGGCGTTGACGGCCGAACGCACCTCGCCGATGTCGTAGTGGTCCACCACCACGACATCGCTTCCCAACTTCCGCACCAGGTCCGGTAGCGCGTCGTCGTCGCCCGGGTCGGTCGGGTCGACCACGGTGACATCGAGTTCGTCCAGCCGCGCGGCGAACCAGTCGGCGCCCTCCAACGTGCCGGAGAACGCCACGGGCCAGTCGCGTCGCCGGGCCCGTTCAGCGAA
>JAJYTH010000164.1 GCA_021793175.1 Actinomycetes bacterium | reverse complement strand
CCCTGGCCGGTGACGACACCTACCGGGAGCTGCTCGACACCGACCTCAAGGCCGCCCGCATCGAATACGACAACCGGGCGGCCCTGACGAACGCCTAACCAAACCAGTTGGTGTTGGAGAAGTCCTCGTCGTCGAAGTCGTCGGCAGGGCGTTTCTTGCTCTGCGGCTGGGTTGAGACCTGCTCCCGTTGAGGCGGCTCCGCAGGAGGAGCCGGAGCTGCCGCAGGCTGAGGCGTGGGTTCAGGCTCGGCCTCCTCAGCTTCGCCGAACTGGAAGGTGGAGTCTTCCGCTTCACGCCGCTGAAGCCACTGATTCTTGGCGTTGGGGTCGTCTTTTTCCTCGCGACGTTGCTCCGCTTGTCTGTCCAGTTCTCTACAGCGCTCTTCGTTGGCTTGTCGCCGTTGCTCGGCACGTTCGGCCATCTCTTGAGAACGCTGGCGTACGCGTTCGGCAATGGCCGCTGACCGAGCATTGGTCCGCGAGGTGATCTCTGCGAGTCGCTCCAACAGTTTCGGGTTTGCATTCGAAGTCAATGTGCTTCAGCCTTCCCAAGCCGCGATCAGCGCGTAAACCGCACGGGTACATCCGCGGTGTTGTCGCCGATAGTTCCACTGATGCGAACAGTGTTCGAGAAAGTCTCGAAGATGTTGCCTTCGACGCGGTAAGCGCTGGAGGTCCGTTCCTGGTCGCCGCCTTGGCCCCCTCCGGCGCCGCCGCCCATAGCGCCCATGCCGCCCATCATTCCCATGCCAGAGGCTGACGAGCTCCCTGCACCGCCGCCTTGGGACATTCCTGCGGGGATGTCCCCACCGGGCGCCGTACCGAGGTTCGCACCCGAAGGTGTGGACTGGCCACGGGATTCGGAGTCCGAAAACGACCCCAGATCACTACCCCCTCCCCCACCGCCGAACGCGGTTCCACCGCTGCCTCCGCTGACGGCCTGGGGATGCGTGGTGCTCGACGAGCTGGAATCCCCACTGCTTTCCATGGACTCGTTCACTGTGTTGTCCGCGGAAACGTCTATGCCGGGGTCCACGGTGCCTTCCGAAGATCCGTGGAACTCAGGTGATGAAGACGCCGCGAAAGCTTCCCCACCCGTGGGCGCACTCGCGTCGGCACTGGGCCCGGGCGCGCCCCCACCTTCGCCGCCCACCACACCTGCATCGGGGGCCGACTGCCCTGCCTGCCGGGAAGTCGGCGCGGATTCCGTGGCCGATGGCTGCGGACCAAGACCACGTGGCCCCGCTTCTTGGCCTTCAGTCTCTCCAAGGGTGTACGTCACGGGCTCGCCGTCTCCGTTGTCGACAGTCACCACTGTCGGCCCGTCCGGCCCTTCCGGCTGCTCCGCAACAATTTTTAGATCCCCATCCTCGATGTGGATCTTTCCGTCGGGGCCCGGTCGATACACCTTCTCAGTTACTGCATCAGATCCCTGAGGGCCAAATTCCGTCTCTTCTCGTCTGCTTTCTTCGGCGCCCTCTGCCTCGCCGTCTTCTTCACTGAAATCGAGCTGGTACTCACTCGGCTCGCCGGAACCATCGTCTATGGTGATGGCCATTTCGCCGTCTTCGGTCGGCTCGGTGAGCGTGAGCGTGTTGTCACCGTGCTCGACCGTCAGTTTTTCAAGGTCGTCAACATTCTTGATCGGCTCTCCCGTCTCCGGGTCGATCGGATAGGGATCGCCAGTCTCCGGGTCCACCTCCAAAGGCTCACCCGTAACAGGATTTGTGCCCGCTGCCTCGTCCCCAGGGAGGTCTATACCGGCACCACCACCGATGGGCACTCCGCCGCCTCCGCCGGTGCTGATACCTCCACCGCCGCCGGCACCTATGCCTCCACCGGCCCCTACGCCTCCGCCTGCACCGATACTACCGCTTATGCCTTCGGTATCACCCAGACCGTCCTTGCCGCCACCGGGATCAGCAAACGGGTCAGGCTCGAGCCCCTCACCGAGCAGCTGCATCGTCTCCATGTAAGCTGCGTCGATTCCGGCAACAAATTCCGCCGCGTGACTGTGGATCGAGGAGGCTTTCTGTTGGTAATCCGCGCAGAACTCACCGAGCTTGGTCTTCACCTCGGCGAGCGCACTCTCCATTTTTTGCGTTTCCTCACGGATATTATCCTCCGTGATCTCTTCAGTTACAATATAGCCAATAATAGAGGCGATTGGATTAATGGCAGAAAAACCCCATTTAAGAGGGTTTGAAAAGAATTCTACGAAATGATCCCAAAAACCCTTACTCTCGATCTCCTCGATCTTCGCATGCAAATCAGCGATTACACCGGGGAGCTCTTTCGCTGCATTGATAAGGTCATCGACCTGATGCGGCGACAGTTCCGCGACTGTACCGGAACCGTACACCTCTAACACGCGGTGCACAAAGTTGACAACGTTCTGCTGAACCGCATCGACCCCCGCCCCGAGGTTGTCTGGCGCAGTCTTCAACGCCTGCGACAAATCCCCTGAACCCTTGACGAGATTGTTGTTGACCTGCTCAGCCGCAGCCTTGGCATCACCGGTCCAGTCAGACGTATTGCTACCCCATGCCCTCTCGAGGGCATCCATTCCATCCCTGACACTGGAATGAGCCTTGCGCAACATGTCAGCATCAGCATGAAAAGCCCCGAAGTCGATACCGCGGAATTCATCGAGCCCATCACGGATACTCTTCGGGTCAATACCAGAATGAGAGTAAGTAGCGCCCGCGCTAGCGACAGCAGACCCGCCACTACCTCCGATGGATGACGTGTCTACCGTTACTACATCATAGCTCTGGGCCTCGGCCGGCATGGGCGCCGACTCGATAAGGCCACTAGCCTCCTGGTAACGCGGATAGAATTCATCGAAAAGCTTGAGAGCAGGCTCCGCTTCGTCGATTATTTCATCAGATGTGGAGAAACCCCCGCCATTCAGATTTTCCTGCGCACGCTGCACATCACCGGCGTTCTTGAGGCGCTCTGAAAACCTTTTTCCGTTCAGTGAATTCCGCGCGTGGTCCATGTTCTCATGTACAGCGTTCCCGCCCTTCATGAGGTCAACAGGATCAGCGCCAACTTCACGGGCGTAATCTAAAAGCTCTTGGCCATCCAGGCGTCCCGCGTTCTTCAACGCGTAAAGAAAATTCTTCCTATCTTGGACATCAACACTGGGGTCAGCGAGAAGCTCTTGCATCTCGTCGAGATCCTGGGAGGTGAATTCTTTGTCGACGAATTCCCGCTGCTCTTCTTGGCCCACGTAAGCCATTACCGATCAAACCCCCTTCGAGGCGATCATGTCGCGGCTGACTGCCTCGCCGTCCTCGTATGCTTTCGCGGCCTGCGTCAGCTTTCCCCCCAGGTCCGTCGCCTTCTGGCCGTAGGTCGTCACGCAGTCCCGGTACTTGCCGATGATATCGGCGTAGGTAGACGCCACATGTGACCAAGCCTTCCCTACCTGTGCGCTCGAGACACCGGTTTCGATCCGCGACCCTGCGCTGGTGAGCTCCCCGCCCACCTGGCTGTACGTCGTTCCTGCTGCGTCCAACTTGCCTGGGTCGACTGTCTGCCCACCCGCCACGCTTACTCCCTCGTGCACACGCCGGTTGTTCTCAGGCCGACAGCACCGGCACTGGTGTCCGATGCTGTGTGTTACGCGCCGAGATTACCGGTTCATTCCTCTTCCCCGGGGTGGTTCGCCGCATTTCGCGGGCTGAACGCGGCGATGGGCCACATGGAACGCAAACGCACGCGCCTAGCCGAGTCGGCAGAGCTCTCACCGAGCGACAGTGGGCATGGCCCGGACTCGCGTTTAGCCCGCTAAACGCGGTCAACCAACCTGCGCGCGCAACATTTAGCGGGCTAAATGCGGGCAGGTGGCCCCCTACGGGGGTGCGACCTTGATGAGGCCGCTGCCTGCGGTGCCGCCTTCGTCGAGGGCGGTCAGCAGCACCCAGCCCGGTGTGTCCAGGGCCGCGGCGAGTTGGAAGGGCCCGATCGCCGCGCCCACGTCGCCCACGGCGTCTTGCGGGTCAATCACCGGCAGAGCTTCGCCGGATTCGCCGAGCACGTCGTCGAGGGCTACTCGTTCGACCTCGGCCGCGTCGGCACCAGGTGCCGACACCGCCACCGCGGCGACGTCCCGCGCTCGCAGGTTCGCGCCGTCGAGCGTCCGGCGCACACACGCGGCCAGCGCCGCACGGCGATCACCGTCCACCGCCACCCGCGTGTCGACGCGGTGTACTTCCGCGAGTGTCCGGCGCGGTGTTCCCGGCTTCTCCAACAACACCACGGCGGCGCCTTCGCCCAGCACCCGGTCGCCTTCCCGGTGGCGCTGCAGCCACGCCCGGGTCGGGCTGTGTTCCTCCACGGCACCGCACACCACCGCGTCGGCCCTGCTTTGGGCGAGTAGACGTCCCCCGTATCGCAACACGTTCAATCCCGACAGTCGCCCGCCGGCGATGGTGGTGTTCGGCCCTGTCATCCCGTGCCAGATGGCGCATTGGCTCGCCGCGCTGTTCATGAGCGCGAACGGCATCATAGCGGGGTTCACGAAGTACGGCTTTCGCCTGGTGAGCGAGTCGCGGGTGAACTCGTACTGGGTCTGGGAGCT
>JAJYTH010000163.1 GCA_021793175.1 Actinomycetes bacterium | reverse complement strand
GGCCTTGCTTCGGTCATCGCCGGCACTGTACATTGCTCCAGTCGCTGTGGCCTTGACTATTCTCTACTATGACGACCTTTCCAAATATCCCTCTAGCTGGGTCTCGGTGTTCACAGCGCCTGCTGACCTGCTATTCCTACCGGCCATGCTCGGGGCGGGAATCGCCGCGTGGGACGTTGGCCGACTACGCAAGGCACGGATCGATACCTGGGGCGGGGCCCGCTCGGTCTATGCTGCCACTGCCCAGATCTCCATTCCGGCGGTGACCCTCGCACTGGGCACACTGCTGTTGATGTGGGGTATGGGCATATCCAGAATGAGCATGCGTCCCTTCAACGTCTCTTGGCAGCCCGTGCTGGTGCTTCTACTCGTTGTCATCATGTGGACTGTCGTCGGTGCCCTGGCCGGCTGGCGGCTCAATCGGTTCTTCGCCATGCCTTCGATGGCGGCGCTGGCGTTCCTGTTCGAAGCGTATCCCCCATCGGTCTCCGACCCTTTCTGGCGCAACCTGTCCGGATGGTCATGGTCAGAATGCTGCGATATCGGGAGCTCTCCTGTATCCGAGTTGTTCCTGGCGAGCGTGATCTGGCCCTGTGCCGTTATCGTAGGCGGGATCGTTTTGTTGCGCCGCCCTGCGGGGCCCGTGCGCTCACTGTCGGCCCTCGTTGTGGTCACGCTCGGTCTTGGAGTGTCGGGTCATTTCGCGAACGGTATCGGCTGGGCTCCAGTTCAAAAACGAGATACGGCAGAGCAAGTATGCATCGAGGGCGGTTTCGAGATCTGCATGTGGCCCGAATCGGAGGAGTTTCGCCCAGCGGTCGAGCGTTCGGTGGAACAGACCTCCAGCACACTCGCCCTGTATGGCGTTGAATTGCCTCGTCGCGTGGTCGAGAGCCCGTACGACTCATTGAGCGAATGGAATTTCCGAACCTCACCGGTGTTCAGCGAAGAGGTGCAGATGAATTCGATCCTCAGCGGAGCCGTATCCGAGCCCGGGGATTGTGTATTCCACGGCGATGATCTTACGGCCGATGACATCACCGAATTCGAAGTCGCTTCGATGATGCGTGCTTGGATGAACATCGTAGTACTCGAAAGCACCGTAGAGGAGGAGCTTGCGCAACCATGGGGGCCGCCGATAGCACAGCAGGGAGTCGCTGATGTTCTCTCCCTTGAGCCTGTAGAGCAGGGAGTGTGGTTCGGTCTGCTGCGGTCGTCACTGCAAGAATGCGATTACCGCATGGTCTTGGAGGCATTGGCGCTCATAGGGGGCGGCAGGTGATCTGGTGGGCGAAGCGACATCGCGTAGGCGTGATCCTACTGGTGACGGTGGCCTATGGGGCCGTACTCGCCGCGATCGGCAACCAGTATGTGCCCCTACCGCGCATTACTGACGCTGTCACCGATCTGCTCCCGATCCGCCTCGTCGCTCCATTGGTGTTGGCGGTTGTCCTGTTGTGGGCAAGAGGGGACTTCGCAATCGAGGTGGGGGCCGTCAGGCCCGTCCTGCGGTACTGGCACCTTCTCCTGGTCCTTGTGGCCGCTCTCTCGGCGGTCATTTGCCTTGTGGCACAACAGTGGGACTTGTTCGGGGATGCCTGGGCAAGTGAACGGAATCTGCTCGGCTTCCTCGGACTCGGGCTCCTCCTGTCTCGTTTCTTCAGCGCTGAGATATCAGCGGCGGTACTCACCGCGATTGTTTTCGCAGGCATGATGCTGCCACGAGCTCCCGACGGAACATTGCTCCCTGGGGCTTGGCCTATCCTCGACAGCGGAAACGGACCGAGCTGGCTCATCGCAGTCGGGCTGATGGGAGCCGGAGCCTGCTCAGCCATGATCCCTCTCGGCCATCGGCGTCTTCATCGCGCTGGGAACAATGCCTCATGTTGAGTCTTCAGTGTGGCTGCGCGTGCATGATCCGAGCGGCTGCCTCTGGCTACCCAACACACTTGGGCCACAATCGCTTCAGGTGCACGAGGAGCAGGGATTGTTCAGGTCCGTGAAGGGTTCGGTTGGTTTTCAATACCCCGGGCCGGAGCGTCTGATTCCTGGCGGAAGCGGGCGTTCACCGATTCGATCATGTTAGGCGTGAACGACCCGTCCCATGATCGCCTTCACTTTGAGGCTTTGGCGGGACTTTGGCAGAGAGCTAGCTGGTGACCACTGGGCGAAGCAGGGAGCCGAAGCACAAGAAGAGCTGAACAAGCGGGGTTTTCACACCGGAACGACACCGATGACGAGATCTTCGCGCAAACTTCAGGATTCCCGGCGGCGACTACGGAACAACCGTCCTTTGCGACAGCATTCCCGCAGCTCAACGAGTCATATGGCGGAGGATGAGGGATTCGAACCCTCGACGGGGTATCACCCCGAACCCGCTTAGCAGGCGGGCGCACTAGGCCACTATGCGAATCCTCCGGGACGTGCACGCCCTCGGCACGTACCAAGAGACGAGCATACCGGTACACATGCTTGGACGAGAAGCGGGTTCCCTCCCATCAGAGCCAGCTCACGTGCGGGGCGACCAGCAGGTACCCGACGAAGGCCACGATGTCGAGCAGCGCGTGGGCCACCACCAGCGGCCCGGTGCGCTTCCAACGCAGGAACACGAGGGCGAATACCGCGCCCATCGCGACGTTGCCGATGAAACCGCCGAACCCCTGGTAGAGGTGATAGGTCCCGCGCAGGAGGGCATGGCCGGCGACGATCGCCACGGGGCTCCAGGCCAGTTGCCGCAGGCGCGTCGCGAGATAGCCGAGCGCGACGACCTCTTCGAGGATCGCGTTCTTCAGCGCCGCGAGAATGAGGATCGGGACCGCCCACCACACGTCGTTGAGATTCGCGGGGTTGATCGTCGCGTTCAGGCCGAGCGCCTTGGCCGCGAAGTACAGGCCGAGGCCGGGGATTCCGATCGCCGCCGCGAGGGCGGCGCCGCCGAGCAGGTCGAAGGCCGGACGCCTGCCGTCCAGGCCGATGAGACGGAAGGGGTTCCCTCGGTCGAGGGACAAGAGGTGGAGGGCGAGCGCCACCGGGGCCATCGCGAGCGCCAGACCCACGAGCTGGCGGGAGAGGTCCAGCCACGGGCGTTCGGCTTCCGCGCGGGCACTGTTCAACGATTGGACCGAATCGGCCAGCCCGCCCGGTTCGGTGAGGGTGGCCGCAATGCTCAGGATCGCCCAGACCGCCGAGCCGCCGAGGGAGAGGGCGAGGACGATGACGATCTCTCGCCGTATGACGGGGGCGGAAAATGCGGGCGTGGCCGACTGCTGCGACATAAGCGTCAAGCGTGCCAGAACCGGCGGCCGTTCCCGCTGGTGGTCGCACGTCCTGTGCGACGGGGCGTGCGTCCGGTCGCGCAGAATCGGAGCATGAGAGGCGGGGTGCCGTGGCTTTCATCCCACTCGGCGACGCTCACCATCGCGGCACCTCGTCTTTCGCCTTCTTCCCGCGCACCCGTTCTACCGGTCTTCGGCGCTCGACGGCCGACGTCAGGTAAGGTTAGCCCAGCCTTACTTGAGAGGGGTGGATGATGAGGTTCGTGTGCGGGGAGCGACTCACGTGCTGAGCGCCGCCGTCGATCTCCAGCGCTCTGAAGTGCGGAAATTTCTCCCGCAACATCCCGCCTTCCCCAAGCTGACGGTGCCGCTTCGCGCCGCCGCCGACCATGTCGACCGCTATCACGGCCCCCGGCCGTTGACGGGCCTGCGCCCGTGGCTCGACGGCCGGGAAGGGCCCGCGGGCATCGAACTGCCCGGCTCGGCTCTCGCCGACGGCAGCCGCATCGGCGAGCTGCTGGCCGACTCGGCGCGCCTGTGGGGCGGTTCGCCGCACGCCTCGGCCGCGCTCGCGTGGAAGACCTACTGTTACTGGGCGCTCGTGCCCGCCGTCCTCGGCTACGTCTCGGCGCGGCGCGTGCCGCTGCTGGAGGCCGATAATTTCGTTTTCACCGTCAGCGAGGACGACCCGATGTTCTCGGGCCGTCAGGTCCGGCCGCGGTTCGCGGCGCTCCCGAACGACAGGATGGCGACCGTGCCGGGCGTGGAGATCGTCGCGGACGAGGGCGCGCTGTTGCGGCGGATGCGCGTCTCGCTGTTCGAGGAGCATCTGGAGCCGGTGCTGGAGGCGATTCGGCGCGAGGTGCGCATCGGGCGGCGCACGCTGCTGGGTTCGCTGGCGTCGGGCCTCGCCTACGCCGTCGCGAGCTGCTCGACCGCCGGCCGCGAGCCCGCCGAAGCCGTCGCGGAGCTCCTGTTGGAGGTTTTCGACGTCGCCGATCTGGTGGACGTCTTCACCGATGAGGACGGCCGGTTCGCCTACCGGCGTCACACCTGCTGCCTGGCGTTCACCATCGAGGGCCGCGGCCTCTGCTCCACCTGCTGTGTGCAGACGGACCAGGTCTGACCGAGGCCGCCGGTCGCGGTTCCGCACCGCCCACGCCACATTCGCTCCTTGCAGGCAGGGCTCCGGTGACCGTTTGGTAGATTTGCGGTTGCCCTGAGGGCCTGGAGGGGTCGCATAGTGGACTAGTGCAGCGGTCTTGAAAACCGCCAGGTCGGTAGCCCCGGCCTCGTGGGTTCGAATCCCACCCTCTCCGCGGACGCAACAGAAACGGCCCTT
>JAJYTH010000053.1 GCA_021793175.1 Actinomycetes bacterium | reverse complement strand
TCGTCCTCGTAGTAGATGGCCTCCACCGGACAGACCGGCTCGCAGGCTCCGCAGTCGACGCACTCATCGGGGTGGATGTAGAGCATCCGCTCGCCCTCGTAGATGCAGTCGACGGGGCACTCGTCGATGCATGACTTGTCGAGCAC
The DNA here is from genome assembly GCA_021793175.1 of Actinomycetes bacterium. Classification (GTDB taxonomy): domain Bacteria; phylum Actinomycetota; class Actinomycetes; order Mycobacteriales; family Pseudonocardiaceae; genus Saccharomonospora. The sequence continues at coordinate 25,068 of JAJYTH010000053.1, read as the reverse complement.
GTCGACGCAGGGCTCGGCGATCACGTAGGTCACTGCGTTCTCCTGCTTGGTTTTCGGGTCTGGCCCTTGCCGGACACTTCGCTGTCTCGCTTCCGCATCCTATGCCGACGCCCCTGAGGGGACATCAATGTGTCATGGAGTGAACACCCGCACGACAGGCCCACGACGGGCCACTGCTCGAACGGGCGGTTCCGCTGGCTGCAACTACATTGTGAACGACACCCTCACAGCGGAGCACGTCCGTATCGATTCCCCGGTCGGCGCAAAGCGAGGAACGCACTGCTCGACGACGGCCGCAACCGATCGGCGACCCGCCTTCCGGACAAAAGGGCTTCACCGGACGCACAACCGTGCCAACACGGTCCGACGCTTTCACCCACATCGCTTCCGGCTACCCCACAAGGGGCGTGTGAATCCGCCCACTACCTCACCGATGTCGGTCGCACAGCGACTTCGAAGACCGGCGCCCGTACAGGCCCCGCACTCTCACGCAGCGTTCGAGCGCGTCGAACACCACCGTCGCTCCCGTGGGGTTCCGTGCGAGGATCGAACACCGGACCCGGACCGTACGGACCTGAAGAAGAGGCCAACACAGTGAAGGTTGTCGTCGTTGTCGGCGGAGTAGGCGGAGCTCGATTCCTACTCGGTGTCAAGGCCGCTCTCGGTTTACCGCCCGTCGGTGAGGGCGAGTCCCCGCACGAGATCACCGCGCTCGTCAACACCGGCGACGACGTGTGGCTGCACGGACTGCGCATCTGCCCCGACCTCGACACCTGCATGTACACGCTCGGTGGCGGAGTGGACCCCGAACGCGGCTGGGGCCACGCCGACGAGACGTGGACCGTGCACTCGGAACTGGAGGCCTACGGAGCCGAACCCACGTGGTTCTCGCTGGGCGACAAGGACATCGCCACGCACCTCATCCGCACCCGCATGATCAGGGCGGGATACCCGTTGTCGGCCGTCACCGAGGCGCTGTGCGACCGCTGGCGGCCCGGCGTGCGCCTGCTGCCCATGAGCGACGACCGGGTGGAGACCCACGTCGTGGTCGACGACCCCGACGAACCGGGCCAACGCAAGGCCCTGCACTTCCAGGAATGGTGGGTGCGCCATCGAGCGAAACTTCCCGCGCACGCGATCGTGCCCGTCGGCGCGGAGGAAGCCCAGCCCGCGCCCGGCGTGCTGTCGGCCATCGAGGAAGCCGACGCCGTACTGTTCGCCCCTTCGAACCCCGTGGTGTCGGTGGGAACAGTGCTGTCGGTACCCGGAGTGCGTGAAGCACTGCGACGCACGAAAGCGGGCGTCGTCGGCGTGTCCCCCATCATCGGCGACAAACCACTGCGGGGCATGGCCGACGCCTGCCTGAACGCCATCGGCGTCGAGACTTCGGCCGAAGCCGTGGGCAGGCACTACGGCTCGCGACAGACCTCGGAGGACGGGCTGCTCGACGGATGGCTCATACACGAGGGAGAGTCCGCGGACGTACCGGGAGTGGCCGTACGCGCGGTGCCGCTGATCATGTCCGACGTGGAAGCGACGGCGGCCATGGTGCGAGCCGCCCTGGAACTGACCGGAGTGGACGATGAGTGAACACGCGGCGTCGAGGATCGAGATACTGCCCGTCGAAGGACTGCCCGAGTTCCGCCCCGGCGACGACCTGACCGGAGCCATCGCCCGTCAGGCCCCCTGGCTTCGCTCCGGGGACGTCGTGGTGGTCACCAGCAAGGCCGTGTCAAAGGTCGAGGGCAGGCTCGTGCGGGTCCCGTCCGACCCGGACGCCCGGGACAAGGCCCGCAGACAGTTGGTCGAACAGGAAGCCGTGCGAGTACTGGCACGCATCGGCCGCACGATGATCACCGAGAACAACCTCGGCGTGGTGCAGGCCGCCTCCGGCGTCGACGCTTCCAATGTAGACAAAAGTGAGGTCGCGCTGCTGCCCGCCGACCCCGACGCGTCCGCACTGGCCCTACGCAATGGCCTACGGGAACGCCTCGGCGTCGAAGTCGCCGTCGTCATCACCGACACGATGGGCCGCGCCTGGCGCGTCGGACAGACCGACGCCGCCATCGGCTCGTCCGGACTCCGCGTACTGCGGTCGTACGCGGGAGAACACGACGTCCAGGGCAACGAACTCGCCGTCACCGAGATCGCGGTGGCCGACGAGCTCGCCGGCGCCGCCGACCTGGTCAAAGGCAAGCTGACAGGCGTACCCGTCGCGGTGGTGCGGGGACTGCGCATCGGCGACGACGTACCCGGCGCGGCGACCGCACGCGACCTCATACGCCCGGCCGCGGAAGACCTGTTCCGCCTCGGCACCGCCGAAGCCATCGCCCAAGGACGACGAGAAGCCGTCCTCACCCGCCAATCGGTGCGGGAATTCACCGACGACCCCGTGGACCCGGACGCCCTGCGCCGTGCCGTGGGCGCCGCGCTCACCGCCCCCGCACCCCACCACACCAGACCCATCCGGTTCGGCTGGCTGCGCACCCGGGCACAACGCGAGAAACTGCTCGACGCCATGCGCGAGTTGTGGCGCGCCGACCTGGAAAGCGACGGCTTCACCGAGGAACAGATCACCAAACGGCTGCGGCGCGGCGACATCCTGTACAACGCGCCCGAGGTCGTGGTGCCGTTCCTCGTGCCGGACGGCGCGCACACCTACCGCGACGACCGACGCAACGCCTGTGAACGCACCATGTTCACCGTCGCGGGCGGCGCGGCCGTGCAGGCACTGCTGGTGGCCCTGGCGGCCGAAGGGCTCGGCTCGTGCTGGATCGGCTCCACCATCTTCGCGCCCGACGTCGTGCGACAGACCCTCGACCTCGACGAGAACTGGCACCCACTGGGCGCGGTGGCGATCGGACACCCCGTTACCCCGCTGTCCCCCCGACAGCCCCGCGAACCGGACGAAGGACTGGTGGAATGGTGAGCCCCCTGCACGCCGAGGCGACCGCGACCCTGCAAGCGTGGAAGCCCGACGATCCCGCGCAGGAAGCGTTGCGGCAGAGCTACCTCGGCTTCCTCGCCGCGCGCGAGGACGCGTGCGAGCGGTCGTGCGTGGCCGGGCACCTCACCGCCTCCACGGTGGTGTTGGACGCCTCGGGTGAGCAGGTGCTGCTGACCCTGCATCCGCGCGTCGGTCGCTGGCTCCAGCTCGGCGGGCACTGTGAACCGGAGGACTCCTCGCTGGCGGAAGCGGCGCTGCGGGAGGCCACGGAGGAGTCCGGCATCAGCGGGCTCGCCCTCGATCCCGAACCGCTGCACCTCGACGTGCACCCGGTGACGTGCTCGTTGGGCGTTCCGACACGGCACTTCGACGTGCGGTTCGTGGCCAGGGCACCGGAGGGTGCTCAACCGGTGGCCAGCGACGAGTCCGAGGACCTGCGTTGGTGGCCGGTACGGGAGCTGCCGCCCGGCACCGAGGACCTCACAGAACTCATCGCCGCGGCCCTGGAAACCAAGCCCTAGGGCGTGACTGGTGGATCTTGTGGTCGTTGGTTGAGTGTGTCGTTTGGTGAGTTGTCGGACCAGGAGTGGACGCGGTTGGAGCCGCTGTTGCCGCAGGTGAAGCCCCAGCGGGGTGGCCGGTGGCGGGATCATCGGCAGGTGGTGGAGGGCATGATCTTCAAGGATCGCACCGGTTGTCCGTGGCGGGATTTGCCGGAACGGTTCGGTCCGTGGCAGACGGTGCAGCACCGCTTCTACCGCTGGGCCGAGGACGGCACCTGGGAGCGCATCCTGACCGCGTTACAGGCGGAAGCCGACGCTGCCGGTGAGCTGGACTGGACGGTCAGCGTGGATTCCACCATCGTGCGCGCCCATCAGCACGCCGCCGGGGCAAAAGGGGGCAGCCGCAAGCCCTCGGCCGCTCCCGAGGAGGCCTGAGCACCAAGATTCACCTCGCTGTCGACGGACGCGGCCGACCACTCAGTCTGCTTCTCACCCCAGGCCAGGCCGGTGATGCACCACAGTGCCTACCACTGCTGGAAAAGGTGCGGGTCCCTCGCACCAGGCATGGACGTCCCCGCACCAAACCGGTGCGAGTCATCGCCGACAAGGCCTACTCCTCGCGAGCGATCCGAGCCCACCTCCGGCGCCGGAGCATCACCGTGACCATCCCAGAACCGGCTGACCAGGCCGGACACCGCCACCGACGCGGATCACGCGGTGGACGCCCACCCGCATTCGATCCCACTGCCTACCGACAGCGCAACGTCGTCGAACGCAGCATCAACCGACTCAAACAGTGGCGTGGCATCGCCACCCGCTTCCACAAGAAAGCCCGCTACTTCCAGGCCAGCCTGACCCTGGCCAGCATCCTCATCTGGCTCCGCACATGACCATCCACCAGTCACGCCCTAGCCGACTGGATGCACCGCCACAGCCGAGTCCCCATCCTGCTCGCTGCCACCAGCGAGCCCGCCCAAGGCCTGCTGTGAATACGCGGTAGAGACCGCGCGGGCTGGACACTGACCGTAGCTCGTTTCTGGCTGTCGTGTCCGGTGCTGCACTGCCGGAGTACCAGCCTGGCCTGCGGCTGGCGCTCCGGCGACACGTTCCGCCCGGCGCTCGCTGCCCGCGGCGGCCACCGCCAAGGACTGGTCCTGTAAAGATCAGTAACACACGCGATCATGAATCCGACGTCTCCGGAGACCAATGCCGATTTGAGCCTGGCCTGGGGTGGGTGTGACAGACGAGTCCGGTGGCTTGATGCCCGTGGTGACGCCGTTGGAGAACGTCGACAGCGAACTGGTCGAGCTCGGCCGTCGGTACTGGCGGGTCGACGGTTTCGACAGCGAAACCGGTCGGCCTGTGTGGGCAGAGAAGAACAGCGCTATTGATTCCTCGGCCTGGGACCGCCGCACCTACGTCGCGGCCGCTGCGGGAGTGCGTGCGGTTCTGCCCGGCTACAGCTGCCCGAGTTGCCAAGGCGAGCTCGTGCTGGTCTCTCGCACCTCGCTGGAGCGGATCACGGCCTCTACGTAGCAGGCGCCGAAAAAACAACTCTTAGCCGCGTACGTGCTGGTCACCGCGGCGCAACGGCTTCGCACGGTGCTGATCGAGAAGCGGCCCACCGTCGAGGTGATCGCCAAGTACGGCCTGGCCGACGCCGTACCGAGAACAATTGACGTTCGATCCCAGGTCGAGGTGTTCCCGGAGGGCTGTCTTAGTTTTCGGGGGCATGGCTCATTCGAGCTTCCTGGCCGTCACGTTGCGGACTGGCGGCCGCTGAACAGCATGAATATCGCTGCGGTGATTGCGCTGCCTGCGCCGAGTGCGATCGCTGTTGCCAGGTTGAGCACCCCCACACTGAATGAGCCGGACGCGAACCCGACTGATTGGACGACGTAGGCGATCGAGAAGCCCTCGGACCGGCGTGATTCGGGCAGGACGTGCTGCAGCCTGAGGGAACTGACGCTGAGCAGTGGGCCGGTACACAACCCGACCAGGACGAGCCCACCAATGAGCAGTGCCCAGCTGGAGCCGAACGCGAGCACGCCACCGCCCACAGCAAGACCGCAGAGGAGCGCCACGGCAACGCTTGTCGCGGGTCGGCCGCGCCAGGCGAACAGGACGCTGCCGGCGATGCTGGCCGCAGATAACACGGTGATGAGCAGTGCCGCCGCGCTCTGAGGGGCACCAGCCCGCTCGGCCAGCGGCAGCGCACCCACTTCCAGCGTGGAAAGCAGATGGCCGATGACGAACAGGCAAGCCCACCAGGTCACCGCGCCCAGCCAGGGGATCGGGCCCGCGGCTGCCGATCCGTCCGATCCGGCATCCGCCGTCAGCTTCCCCGCTGGCAAGAGCAGAGCGCTGAGGGCGAACGCGGCGGCCATACCGATCACCGGTGCCACCGACCCCCACGTGCCCAGTGCCACCGCTATCGCAGGGCCGGTGATGATCGCTATCTCCATGAGGATCGCGTCCACGCTGATCGCCCGCACCAACAGACCTGCAGGGATCAGTCCGGCGAGCACGGTGCGCAACCCGCCAGAGATGCCGCCCGCTACAGCACCGCACACACCAGTCACCGTGAGCAATGCCCACGGTGGTGCGCCGGACATGGCGACGGCGGCGACGGCCATGGTGGTGACCGCAGAGATGCACAGAAGCAGCCGGGCCCCTCGGGCGGGCCCCACCCGGTCCAGCAGGCGCCCCACGGGAACCGCGGTGACGAGTTCACCGAGGACAAACGCCACCATCATCATCGCGCCCATCCGGTAGGAGCCGGTGATCGCCGCGGCCAACAGGGTGAACGCCAGCGGAGCCATGGTGGCGGGGAGACGACCGAACTGGGCAGTGACCGACCACCGCCAGTACGGCCGGTACCGGAGCAGGGAGGGCTGGGACTCAGCGGAGCCGGTATCGATCGTGGGCACGTCCTGACGGTGACAGTAGTTCCCCATCATCGATATTCATGCGGTCGGGTGTGGACGTCGGGGATGGGGCTCCGCAGTGTTGGAGTGGTGACCTTGCCGGCGCAGGGGACGCTCCCTGGTTGGGCCACTCGTTTGGCGGGACTGTGGGTGATCGGGTGATCACTAGGTTCAGGGGGTGTGTTGGTGCATGTGCAGCGAGGTCCTGGGGTCGGCTGCGCCATGGCCCCTTTTTTCAGAACAGAGGTTATGTTAATCCTCTCAGGTTAAAGCACCGAGCGTTCACTGCTGCCGGGTGGACACTGTCCAGTGAGAGGTTAACTCGATCGGACGTCGCGTACATGATCAACCGTGGCTATCTTCGTTAATGTCATTGAGCGTTAATGCCATTAAAGCTGGAGGCACTGGGGGTATGATCTAAGCACTAAATCTGGCGTGTCTCCATGCTCCGTCGATAATTTGCATGCGAGTATGCTGCGGGGTTTGGGTAAAGACAGATAAACTTGGGGGAGTATTAGCCTGCCAGCTTCCTTCATTGGCAATTCAATTGTTTCTTCCTTGATTGCCGCATTTGTATCAGCGCGACTGAGCGTTTAGTCTTTCATTGCCATACGCAGACTGGCCTAAATGTCAACGGTCTGTAAGGCAGGTTCGCCGCAATACTTCCCCGGATTCAAACGGACCCGGGGAATCCTGCGAATGCCTGAGAGGGGGTGAAGTAAGTGGAGGAAACGGTTGAGGTGCCCGAGGTCGAGGAGACGACCGAGTACGAGGCCATGCTCCTGCAGACCGACCGGAACTGAGAGAGGGGTGGCGGCGCTTTCGCGCCGCCACCCGCACCAACCAGCGAGGTGAATACGTTGCTCGTACAGCTGTGCCCCGGTGTGCGGATTTTGCCGCCGTCGGACGTCACTGGTGATCGGTGGATCGCCGAGGACCTGTTAAGGAAGCGGCGGTTTACCGTCAGCAGGTCGGTCGCGGCAGCTATGGTCGCAGCCATAGCACCCGATGACCGGGACGCGCTGGTCAAGCGGTTGACCGTGGTCAAGGGCTCGGGCGCAGGGTGGGAGAACACTGTGTCCGACCTACTCGCACGAGGTTTACTTGTCAGCGAGATCGACGATAATCACCAGTGGCTGCTCGACACCGAGGCCTCGTGGGGTGCAGCAGGGTGGCGAGAAGCTGTCGAGTACCACGCCCTCACCTTCGACTACCCGTGTGTCGACTACTCTAAGGCCTCTGGGAGGGGCATCGACCGGTCGCGGATGCTGGGTTATCAAGCCGAGGAACCGGACGACAATCGGTACAAACTCGACTATCTGAACCGCCCCGAATTTCCCCTGCCAACACCGACCGCGTCGATGTCCATCCGATCCGCTGCCGAGCTCTGGACGGAAGCTCCCGCGTCACCCGGAGGAATCACAGCCAGCGATCTGGAGACCGTTCTCTCGCTAACGTTCGGCGTCACCGGAGAGCGCGTACCCGGGACGGCCTCATCGCCGCTCCTTCGTCGCACATCGCCCTCTGGCGGCGGCAGACACCCGTCTGAGGGTTACGTTTTCATCCGGTCCATCCCAGGCATGTCGCCAGGCTGGTACCACGTGACCCTGAAGCCGTTCGGCCTCCGCTTCCTCAAAGATACGGGCGACATCGGACAACTTTTCCCCGACCTGCCTGCCGATCCGGCCGCGGTCATCGCTGTCACCAGCGTTTTCGAACGCAACATGTATCGCTATCGCGAGCCGAGGACATTCCGCACGGTGCACATGGACGCTGGCCACCTCATCGGTACGGGTAGGTTGGTCGCTGAGGCTCTCGGCCTGTCCGCCGTCGCGAGCGACGGCGGACACAGCCAAACAATTGAGGAAATTCTAGGTCTCGACGGCATAACCGAGGGCTATATATCCAGCCTGGGCATCTACGAAGTACCACCCGCGACAGCACCACGTCCCCCACTCCGATCGGAGACTTCGACGCCGCAGAACGCCGTCGAACGCCTGCATTGGCCCGTCGGTACGCGTATCCGCGCGCACGGCAACATGGCCGAGATCGCTGACACCATCCTCGGTGCGACAGCGCACTTGCGCCCCGACGACCTCGCATACACGATCCTTGCAGGCAAGGCGATGGCAGCGCGGGCCGAGACCACCGAAGATGAGACCTACCGCGCCAGCCTGCTGGATGGTCTGCGCCACTGGCAACGCCGGCGATGGCACCCGTCCGACCAGTTCTTCACCGCGGCCCGGCGCACACCACCGGCGCCCGGTTTGGTCACTGAACCACCGTTCACCTTCTCGGGTCCCGGCATTGCTCTCCCGACACCTCCTCCACCTGGCGATCAGCCGGTCTCCACGCTGCTACTCGCCAGGCGCAGCGGCCGCGCCTTCATACGCAAGCCGGTCCCCGCAAAAAAGCTTTCCAGTCTGCTGTGGCACGGCTTCACCGAGTTTCGGGACGGCAGGCAGCGACGGTCAGCCGCACACTGGAATCCGGCGGCGTGGCGCATATGCGTGTGCGTGTTCGATGTCGACGGTATTCAGCCGGGCGCGTATCACTATGACCCAACCGGGCACCGCCTGCACCCCGTGGCCCCGGGTGACCATCGGACCAGGATGATCCAGATCCTGCAAGGAATGCGCACGCCGTCGTCTGCAGGTTGGACACTCGGGCTGGTCGCCGACCTCCCCCGCGCTCAGCAGGCGATTATTGGCGAGTCCGGGCTGCGCAGCCTCTACACCTGGTCCGGGGTGATCGCGCAGGAACTGATCGTTCTCGGCGGCGCGCACGGCCTGAGTACCTTGGTCACCCCCGCTCAGCGGGACAGCGACTACCTCGCTCTCCACGACCTGCCTAAGCACCGATTTACGCCCATTTACACGCTCACCATGGGACTCTCCCGCGGCGCAGACGGCGTGTACCCAGACGACCCTCCTGCGCAAGAGAAGTCATGACCGCCCTTGCTGCGGACCCGTTGAAGGCCGCGTTGGCCGCGATGGAAACCCATACCTCCCCCGCGCTTTCACCCGACGGAACCGCTGTCGCCTACCTACGCACTACAGAGGAAGGCGACGAGGTCTGGCTGACAGACGGGCGCAGGCTCGCCGTACACGACGGCCGACGCATCCGTGACCTGCGGTGGACCGGTGACGGCCGCGCCCTGGTGTACCGGCACGCTGACATCGGCCGCGAGACTTGGGCGCTGTCGGTGGTCGACGCGGTCAGCGGTACCTCTGTGCACATGAGTTCCGCTTCGGTTGCCGAGTTCTGGGTCAGGGACGGCGAGATCGTGTACAGCGCCCGAGAACCGGGTGCGCGCTTGGCTGAGTTGTTCCAGTTGCGCGTGATGCCAGAGCAGTTTTCCAACCCAAACCCCGGCTACCATCGCCTGCTCGTCGACCGCGACCTGCAGCCGCGCGGCGGCTTGCGGATCGGCCGTGAGTCGGCCGTGCTCACCGTGTCCGGCGAGGTGACCACCGAGATCGAGATCTCGTTTACTGCGCTGGCCGACCTTTCGATCATCGGGTTCAGCGCCGACGACCGGATCCTGTACCTGCTCAACAGCGCAGGCTCGGACACACGGCGCCTCATCGCGGTCGACACCGGCACCGGCTCTCAGACCACGCTTTTCGAACATCCGGAGCTGGATGTCGCGAGCTTCCCGATCGGCCCGCCCGGGGTCTGGTGCGATCCGCGGACTGGCCACCCCGACATGGTTTCGGTCTTCGGGCACAAGCTCAAGGTGGTTCCGCTAACCGATGCGATGACCGTGGCCTACCGTGAGCTGAGCAAGGTGCTCCCTGGCGAGCCAGTGGTCTTGGACCGTAACGCCGACGACACAGTGTGGCTGGTCGCCGTCGTCCACGACGACGGCCCGCTGGAGTACCACTGTTATGACAGGACGAACGGGTCCAGCCAGCCGCTGTTCCTTAATCGCCCCGACCTCATACCGTTCCGCCTGCCCCGCTTGGAACCGATCAGCTACGAGACGAGCGATCACTGGCGCATTGACGGTTATCGCCTAGCGCCTTTGAACACCACGGGACCTACGCGCACGGTCGTGATGGTGCACGGCGGTCCGGCCAGCCGGGACCGCTGGCGCTTCTATGCCGAAGCTCAGTACCTGGCGGCTTGTGGGTACGCATCGCTGCACCTCAACTTCCGCGGCTCGACCGGCAGGGGCGCAGCGTTCCGTTTGGCTGGGCACGGCGAGTGGGGCAGCCGTATGCAGGTCGATATCTACGATGGCGTGGAGCATGGCGTGCGCGCCGGGCTCGTCGATCCGAACGCAGTGTGCTTCTACGGCGCCTCCTACGGCGGCTACGCCACACTGCTAGCTGCGACGAGCAGACCAGAGCTGGTGCGGTGCGCTGTCGCAATCAGCCCGCAATGCGATCTCGTCGGGCTGGCCACCAAGCCTGCCGCGTTCTGGGGCCCGATTGCGGCGACACTGCGTAGACAGGTCTTGGGCGACGTCACCCAGGAGGAGGCAGAGCGACTGCTCCGCGATCGCTCGCCGATGCACCTGCTCTCGCCAGCATGCCCGCCGCTGCTCATCGCTCACGGTGCAAGGGATCCGCGCATTCCAGTCGCCGAGGTTGACACCTTCGTTGAGAAAGCCCAAGCCCTCGGAGTGCCGGTCACATACCTGCGTTTCGACGACGAGGGTCACCACATCCATTCGAACCGAAACCGGGCGCTCCTGTTTTCAGTGATGGAGCGCTTCCTGGAGCAACATGTCCCGGCAACCTGACAGTGTCATCGCCCCTATCTACGACCGCCTTGCCTACGGCGAAGATCTCTCTGCCGCGGGGCAACCCAGACCTCTGTCACCAGCTGCGGGCTCGCGAGCTCTTTGCCTCTCTTACGTGTATCCCGGTGACACACCGAGTACGGCCCGGCGACGAACTTGGCGAGAGCTGGCCGTGCCTGCGCGAAAGGGCGGCAGATACACGCCGGGGTGACGCTACCGTGGGAGCTTGGCGAACGTCTGTTTATTCCGGACCTTTTCGAGGCCGACCCGGACGCTGCGGTCGAGAACCGGCATATCGTACTGGAGTCACTGATCAATGCTCCTGACCGCGCCCGGCCAGGAGCACGCCGGCGAGCGCGGGAAATTCGCCATCATTGCCATCGCCTTACTGCATCTTGGACCGGCCAGTGGTCGCCGACGACTATGCTGCCGCATTGAAGATCGGACCGCCGCACAATAAACGCGGCCTGAGAGAGGATGACAACTGTGACCATCGCTGCGAAAGCGACCCCGACGGGCAGGTATCGCGCGATTGCGGGACTCGGTCTTCCGTTCCTTGTCGGCGTGCTTTCGTCGTCGCTCGATGGCGTTATCGACACCGCAATGATGGGCCGCTATGGCGCCGACGACCTCGCTGCGGTGGCGGGCGGGTCGGCTATCTTCGACGTTTTCACGACAGTCGCGGTCGCTACGGTGGTCGGGCACCAGATTCTGGCCGCACGTTTCGCCGGACGCGCGGACGGCGACGGTATCCGGAGCTCCCTGCGCGCCACTGCCCTGCTCTCTTCGGCAGTCGTCGCGCCCCTGTTCCTTGCCTGCCTGCTATTCGGTAGCGAGCTCACCGCTGTCGTGACCTCCGGCTCGGCCGACGCGGTGCCGACCATCGGCGGCGGCTACCTTGCCGCCGTTGCTGTGTCGCTGCCACTGACCGTGGCGTTCACTGCGGTCACTGCAACCTTCAACGCCTTCACCCATGCCCGCCAACCGATGATCGCCGGGTTGATCGTGGCTGGATCCAACATAGTGCTGGACTGGTTGCTCATCCATGGCTGGGGCCCCTTCCCTCGGCTCGGGGCTACGGGCAATGGCCTGGCCACCAGCATCGCATGGCTGCTCGGCCTCGCCGTCCTGCTGACCTTCGCCAGGCAGAAGGCGCTGTGGACAAAGTTGCGGGGGAATGCCGCGGAGAACCCAGCAGACTTCGAGACGTCGGTCGTGAAGCTGTCGGTGCCCGCGATGGTATCGACGGGCGTGGACTACGCGAGCACGGCCGTCTTCTTCGGCATCGTCGGCTCTGTCGGCGCGGGCTCACTCGGCGGAGGTCGCATCGCTTTCCACGTTCTAGTCTTGGTATACGGGCTTGGCGCGGCATTCGGCGCGGCCACTCGCATTCTCATTGGCCGTGCAGTCGGAGCCGGGAATACTGGCGACATACGCGGGACGTGGCAGGCAGGCCGGGTGTTGCTGCTCGTTCCTGCGATCGTAGTCGCCGCCGCGCTCATCTTGCTACGAGACGGTATCGCCGCGGTATTCACAGGATACGCTCAAGTGCAAGCCGAAATTGCCAATGCGCTCGTCGTGGTGGGCCTCATCGTACCGGTGGTCGCCTGGACCCTGGCCAATCTGGCCGTGATTAGGGCGTTCGGCAAGACCAAATGGGATATGTACAGCAATCTTATCGCCGCCACCGTCGTGCAGCTGCCCATCGCCTGGGTGATGAGCGTGGTCCTCGACCTCGGTGTGGTTGGGGCGTTCGTGGGCATGGCTGCGTACTGGGTGGTCCGGGGCGTGCTGGTAGAGGTGTGGGCCGGGCGCTGCGTCCGGGACGCTGAGCACGGGACAAAAAACACCGATGACTGACCTCATACAGCCCCGAGATCGTCGAGCACACCAAGATTCTGGCGTTGGGCTGGCCCGACTCGGGGCTTGAGGAATATCGGAACGGAAACTCGTGCTTAGCCCTCGATGCTCTGAACTGCTGGTTGACGGCCTTACAGCGTGTCTCGTTTGGGTCTTGCTTGGTCGTTTGCGATGCTCATGATTCGTGGGACTCGTTGTCGCAACGGTTGGTGCCGGAGCTATGGGCGCTGGTGGAGCCACTGATCCCGCCGGCGAAGGTGCGTCCGCAGGGTGGTGGAAGTTCGCGGACGGATCCGCGGGCGGTGTTCACGGCGATCGTGTTCGTGTTGACCAGTGGCTGTGCCTGGCGGCATCTTCCGCCCTCGTTCGGGGTGTCGGTGCCGACAGCGCATCGGACCTTCACCGAGTGGACCAAGGCCGGACTGTGGCGACGGTTGCACCAGGCGGTGCTGGACGAATTGGGCAGCCAAGGGTTGATCGACTGGTCCGCGCGGTCTGTGACGGAGCATCCGTCAGGGCCAAAAAGGGGCGAGCTAACCGGCCCGAGCCCAACTGACCGTGGCAAACCCGGCTCGAAGCTCCACGTGGTCTCCGACCGTGCCGGCCTGCCCCTGGCGGTGGGTATCTCAGCCGCTAACACCCATGACAGCAAAGCACTCAAACCGCTGGTCAACGCTATTCCCGCCATTCGCTCCCGCCGCGGTCCACGCCGACGCAAACCCACCAAGCTGCATGCTGACAAGGCCTACGACATCCCTGCCCTGCGCACCTGGCTGCGCCGACACGGGATCGTTCCCCGCATCGCCCGCAAAGGGGGTGTGACCCAGATACGCGCCAAAGGGGCAATGAGTTGATCTTGAACCCCTGAAGGGCCGCCCTCACTCGGTGCTGTCGGCGTCCTCGGCGAGGATGCGGTAGACGGTGGCGACCGAGGGGCACTGGCCCTGGTTCTTGCCCGAGGTGATGACGAGCTTGCGGGCGATCTCGGGGACGGGAACCCCGTTGGCCCGCAGGAATCGGGCATAGGCGGCCATGTCGTCGTCGACCACCTTGGGGCGCCCGCCGTGCCGGCCGCGCTCGCGGGCGGACGCCTGGCCCTCCAGGGACTTCTCCCGGATGTATTCGCGCTCGGACTCGGCCATGCCGGCGAAGAACGCGAACAGGGCGGCGCCGTGCCCGGACGGGTCGTAGACCCCTTGCAGGGGGCCGGTGAGGAGTTCGAGCTGGATGTCGTGGTGGCCCGAAGCGGTCAGCGTCATGGTGGCAGATCTTGCCAAACGCCCCCAGCACTCCCGGCCTTACCACAATTGCGGGTGGCTACACCGGCTCGGTGGTGTGCCAGCCTATTGGGGCGCCCGAGAGGTGAGGTGCGAGATGCACCGGTTCGAACCTGGGTACCAAGCGATACTCCTGGTTTGTGCCAACGAAACATCTATTGCTGGGCTGGTTGTTCGGCGATGATGGGTAGATGACCTCAAAGTCACGAAGCCCCAACGCTGTGGATTTCGAGTGTCCGGAGTGCGGAAAGGCGACTGCAGCTAACCGGATTTCCGGGCGGCTGAACGGCCACCATCGCCCGGGAACGCACACGTTGTGCTCTGCATCTCGGACAATGGTGATAGAGCCAGAAGCCGGCGTTTTGCACGATCCGGTTCGGTCGCTGAGTCCAGATGCAGTTGCCTTCCGCTGTCCTGAGTGCGGCCAGCCGACGCGGGCTAACCGCCGCACTGGTCTGCTTTACTCGCACCAAGCCGCAGATGGCCTTGAGGTGTGTCCGGCCTCAGCGACGCCTGTCCTGCCCCCAGAAGGCGGGGAACCACCTCACCTGGTGCAAAGACGCGAAGCGCCAGCAAGAGCCTAGCCCCAGTCGTGTCCGCAGACTGTGCAGTCGTGTCCGCAGACTGTGCAGTCGTGTCCGCAGACTGTGCAGTCGTGTCCGCAGACTGTGCAGTCGTGTCCGCAGACTGTGCAGTCGTGTCCGCGTTCCACGCCGCGGACACGACAACGGCCCCCACTCCTCTAGACCACAACAACCAAACCTGCGAACACAACAACAAGAACTGCAAACACAACGACACAACCTGCGGACACGACGACGCAACCTGCGGACACGATGGTGAGGGGCCTTCGGCTCACCTTGTGGTGAATCGGAGGCGCATGCCGGGTCTCGCCTGTGCCGCCTTGTCGACGTCGCGGGCCACGACCACGGCGATCACCGGGTAGCCGCCGGTGACGGGATGGTCGGCGAGGAACAGTGTCGGCCTGCCCGACGGCGGTACCTGCAGTGCTCCCGGCACCATGCCTTCGCTCGGGAGTTCGTCGGCGCGGGCCCTGGGCAGCGGGGGCCCGTCGAGTCTGATGCCGATGCGGTTGCTGCGGGAGCTCACCTCGTACGGCTTGTCGAGCAGCGTGGGCAGGGCGTCGGCGGCGAACCAGTCGGCCCGTGGTCCGGGCACCACGCGCAGCACCATTTCGTCGGTGGGCAACGGTGGTACGGGCGCGAAGTCGATGTCGGGCAGGGGCAGGCGCGGGGTTTTGACGGGCAGCACGCTGCCCGCTTCCAGCGGTGGCGGGCCCACCCCGGAGAGCACGTCGGTGGAGGCGGAGCCGAGCACCCGTTCCACGGCGAGCCCACCGCGGACGGCCACATAGCTGCGCAGTCCCCGGTCCGGCATGCCCAGCCGTAGGCACTCCCCCGCCCGCACATGCAACACGGTGTCGACCGCGCCTCCCCGCCCGCCCACGGTGACCGGGCACGGCGCGCCGGTGACGGCGACGACGAGGTCGCGTCGTGCTCGGGCCGTGAAACCGCCGAAGGTCACTTCGACGGCCGCCGCGTCCTCGGGGTTGCCGACGAGCCGGTTCGCCAGACGCAGGGACGCGCGGTCGGCCGCGCCCGAGGCGCCGACGCCGATGCCGGCGAGTCCCGGCCGTCCGAGGTCCTGCACGGTGGCCGACATTCCGGGCTCCACCACTTCCAACGCGGCCGGTACCGCTGCGGTCGTCAACGGACCTCCACGAAACGCACTCGCGCACCCGGCCGCAGCAACGCGGGCGGGTCGCGGTCGGTGTCCCACAAGGTCAGCTCGGTGTGTCCGATGAGCTGCCATCCTCCCGGGGAGGACCTGGGGTAGACGCCGCTGAACGTTCCGGCCAACGCCACGGACCCCGCCGGTACGGCGGTGCGGGACTCCGCGCGGCGGGGGATGTCGAAGGTCCACGTCGCGCTGGTCAGGTACCCGAATCCGGGGGCGAATCCGCCGAACGCCACGGTCCATTCGGTGCCGGTGTGGGCGGCGACGATCTCCTGTGGTGTCGACCCGGTCGCCGAGGCGACGTCGGTGAGGTCCTCGCCGTCGTAGACGACCGGGATCTCCACGAGTTCGGTCGCCTCCCCCGTCACGTGCGCGGGTCGCGCCCGGCGTACGACGCGCTCGACCTCGGCGATGTCGGCTTTATCGGGGTCGAGCCGCAGCAGCAGGGTGCGGGCCGCGGGAACGAGGTCGGTCACGCCCGGGGGCGGGTCGGCCCGCAGGGCCGCATGCAGGCCCATGACCTGGGCGAGGTCGTCGAGTTCCACGAGCAGTCCCGCATCGGCGCACGGCAGCAGGCGCATGTCACCACCATTCCCCCATCGCGGTGCCCAAGCCCACCTCTTCGGTCAGATCGCACGGTAGTCGCGTACCGGGTATCGGGGGCCGAATCGTGGACGTGAGTATCCCATCGCCTGCAGGTATCGCACGGCCCGTTGCCGTTGCGGCGCGTACGGTGCCATTACCTCGGCCAGGCCCTCGTCGTCCAGCGCCCGCCCGACCAGTGCGTGTCCGACGACCGAGGGCACGTGGAAGTCACCGAAGCTCACCGCGTCGGCGTCTCCCCAGGCTCGTTGCGCGACCTCGGCCGCCGTCCACACGCCCACGCCGGGCACTTTCCGCAGCAGCGCGCGGCCGTGTTCGCCGCGCAGGGTCGCTGCCTCCTCCAGCCGGTGTGCGACACGCGCGGCAGCCACCAGGGTGGAACGCCGCCGCAGGTCGACCCCGGCCCGATGCCATTGCCAGTCCGAAACGGACACAAGCGCCGAGGGTGTGGGAGGCACCCGCAGTCCTTCGGGGACCGGGCCCGGGGCCGGTTCACCGAACCAGCTGCACAGTTCCCGCCACGACCGGTGCGCCTCGTGTCGGGTGACCTTCTGCTCCAGCACGGCGGGCACCAACGCGTCCCACACCCGGCCGGTGGACACGAGCCGCAGCGACGGCAGCCGTCTGCGCGCTCGGGCCACGACGTCGTGGTGGGCGACGAATCCACTGTCGTCGTCGGCGGCGCCCAACAGGTCGGGCAGTCCCTCCAGCAGGGCGCTCGCGCCGTCTCCCCAGGCCCGTGCCTCCACGGTGCCGTCACCGCACACGCGGAACACGAGCGTGCCCGCGCCGTCGGCGGTGTTGCCGGTCAGCCACGTCCGCCCGCCGTCGTCGTGGCGCAGACACGGGTCGCCCCGGCCGCGTCGCAGTGGCGAGAGCACACCCACCACGTCGAGCGGGTAGTCCGGCCGCCAACGGCGGGGCAGTTCAGGCATCGCTGGAGAACCGGATCGCCGATTCGGACAGTTCGACGTCCGGCCACACTCGCGCGCCGTCGAGCAGTTCGCAATCGGCTCCCACCGTGGCCCCGTCCCCGACGACGACTCCGCGTAGCACGGCGCCCTTACCGACCCGCGCGCCTTTGCCGAGTACCGAGCGCTCCACCACGGCTCCCTCGGCCACCGACGCGTCGTCGAACAGCACCGAGCCCCGCACTTGCACACTCGACGCCACGTGCGCGGCCGCACCGATCGTCGAGCCGTCGGTCACCACGGCGTCCTCAGCGATCGAGGCGCCGTCGAGGACGAGCCGCTCTCCGGTCGGGCCGGGCAACGCGGCTGTGGGAGCCACCCCGGTGACCAGGTCAGCCGAGCCGCGCACGAACGCCTCCGGCGTTCCGACGTCGAGCCAGTACGAGTCGTCGACGAATCCGTGTACGTGCCTGCCGCTTTCCAACAGGCCGGGGAACGTCTCCCGCTCCACGGACACGCGGCGACCCGCCGGGATCTCCTCGATCACCGAACGCCGGAACACGTAGCAGCCCGCGTTGATCTGGTCGGTGGGAGGGTTGGGTGTCTTCTCCAAAAACGCCGTCACCCGGCCGTTCGCGTCGGTGGGCACCGACCCGAACCGGGAGGGGTCGTCGACGCGCTGGAGGTGCAGGGTCACGTCGGCCGCCACTTCCCGGTGCGTGGCCACCAGGGACCCGAGGTCCGCGCCGGAGAGGATGTCGCCGTTGAACACCACCACGTCGTCGTTGCGCAGCCGCTCGGCCACGTTGCGAATGGCCCCGCCCGTGTCCAACGGTTCCGACTCTGCGACGTACTCGATGTCGAGCCCGAACGCGGAGCCGTCGCCGAAATACTCCTCGAAGACCTCCGCCCGGTACGACGTGCCGAGCACCACGTGCGTGATGCCCACGGAACGGATGCGGGAGAGCACATGCGACAGGAACGGAACACCGGCGGTGGGCAACATCGGCTTGGGCGCCGACAGCGTCAGCGGACGTAACCGCGTGCCCTTGCCCCCGACCAGGATCACGGCATCGACACCCGACACGGACGCCATTTCGCGCGGACCCCTCCCTCACTACATGATCGACGCCAGCACAAAGCACACCCAACCTTCGACGGCCGGGTGTCAGAGGGCCTACCCTAGACACCGAAGGCGGCGGCCCCGTGCAGAGAGGGCCATCGGTGAGGGTATGGGGGTACGAGGACATGGATCCCCGCGACCGCGCGGATGCCGTGCTCGCCCGCGCACAGGCGCGTAAAGGCGTTGTCACTCCGGACAACATGACGTCGCCGATGGATTCCGCGAGCACGCTCAAGATTCCGCGGACAGTGGTGCAGCGCATCGACACCGAGCCCGATCCCGACACGACGACGAAGCTTCCGGCCTCGATGATCGAGGCCAACGACACGGAGCGGCACGGTTCCCATCTCACCGAGGCGGCGCAGACCACGTCGTTGGACGAGTTGGACGAGGCCACCGAGGAGGCGACGGTCACGCAACCCGTGAAGGTCCAGCCGGACGGTTCGGCCGCGTCGACCTCGGGAGCCGAAGACGACGCTTCGGACACCGGCTCCGAGTCGGGTGGGCTCGTGCCCACCACGACCCAGCAGCAGCAGACGCAGTCGTACGTCGCCCGGCGTCTCGAAGGGCTGTGACGCGCGGCGACGTCCGGTGACGTCGGCGGGGCCCGAGTGGACCGTCGGGAACGCTCGGCGGTGTGTGAGGTGTCTGACTGCGTTCCCCACCGTGGGGTGCGGCGCAGGCTGCGGCTATCCCTTCCGCGTTTCGAGCTTCAACCTGACCGCCAGCCCGATCTTGATGGCCGCCAGTACCGGCTTCCACAGCAGTCCGGTGTGCCGGTCGGCGAGATAGCGGTACGCGCTGGCGTGGTGGGCGGCGAGCATCCGGGCCGATGCCTGCGACGTCGACTGCCCGCCGATGTGCATGACGCTCGCCGTCGGCGCGTAGACGTTGAACCAGCCCGCCCGGCTCAGCCGGTCGCCGAGATCGACGTCCTCGAAGTACATGAAGTAGCGGGTGTCGAAACCTCCGACGGCGTCGAACGCTTCCCGGCGCAGGAGCAGACACGAGCCGGACAGCCAGCCCGCGGTGCGCTCGGTGGGGGCGGCCGTCTCCTGCCGGTAGGAGCGGGTCCACGGATTACGTGGCCAGACCTTGCCCAGCACCGCGTGCCCGATGCCGCGGCCCAGCGACGGCAGCAACCGCGCCGACGGGTACACCGACCCGTCGGGTTCTCGGATCAGTGGGCCGAACGCGCCTCCTTTCGGCCAGCGCTGCGCGACCTCCAACAGGGCGTCGATCGAGCCGGTGTCCCACTCCAGGTCCGGGTTGGCGATGACGATCCAGCCGACGTCGTCGCCGAGCGAGGCGATACCGGCGTTGGCGCCGCCGCCGTAGCCGAGGTTGCCGCCCGTGGGGACGAATCGCACGTTGTCGCGTTCGGCCGCCGCCCGCTCCGGTACGCCGTCGACGGAACCGTTGTCGGCGAGTACCACCTGGACGTCCCGTTCGGTGGCCTTCTCCAGGGTGTCGAGGAAACGCTCCAGGGTCTCGCCCGGCGAGTACGTCACTGTCACCACGGCGACCGCATCGCCATAACTCTTCGGCTCCGTCACGCTGTCATTGTGCACCCGTGACACGGCGTGAGAATTCGGCAGGGCGGGCGACGGCCGTGGTCACGCCTTGGCGCGGCGGTGCTTGTACCAGGCCCGGTCGTAGGCCTCTCGGTGCTGGACGGCGCTGGTGGCCCACGAGAACTCCTTGGCCCTGCGCAGCGCGGCCTGGACCAGCTCGGCACGGCGAGTCGGGTCGTCGAGCAGTTCCCGAAGGGCCGCGGCGATGTCGCCCGCACCGACCCCGCAGTACGCCACCGCGTCCCCGCCGACCTCGGGCAGCGCGAGGCGACGCGTGGTCAGTACGCACGCGCCGGAGGCCATCGCCTCCAGTACCGGCAGTCCGAACCCCTCCCCGAAGCTGGGGTACGCCACGAGTTCCGCCCCGCCAAGGAATCCGGCGAGCGTGTCGTACGGCAGGTAGCCCGCGCGGATCACGCGCAGTCTCAAGGGAGCCGCGGCGAGGGCGCTCTCCACTTGGGAGTCCCATCCCGGCTGTCCGGCCAACACCAGCGCGGGCGGGTCCGGCCGGTCGGCCACCGCCAGCGAGTAGCCCCTGATCAACGCCGGCACGTTCTTGCGTGGTTCGAGCGCGCCGAGGAACGCGAGATACGGCATGCTGCCCAGTCCGATCACGTCGCGGGCCGCCTGTATCTCCTCCATCGTCGGCGGGTGGAATCGGCCGACGTCGACACCGTGCTGGATCACCCGCAGCTCCGCACCGCGCACGCGGGTGACCCGGCGCAACTCGTCGGCGGTGGCGAGGCTGGGCACCACGCACAGCGACGCGCGGCGCAGCGCCGTCACCGTCCACGCCCGGAAGAACCGGGCCTTCACCGAGGAGTGCAGCATCGCGTCGGTGAAGAACGTCGCGTCATGCAGGGTCACCACCGAGGCCGTGCGTCCGGCCAGAGGCATCGTGTAGTGCGGGGAGTGCACGACGTCGACGGCGAGCCTGCGCGCCAACCCGGGCAGGGTGGTCTGCTCCCACGTCAGCCGCGCGGTGCGGGTGGCCGCGGACTGGGCGGTGTGCACTACGCGCGCGTGCGGCGCCAGTTCGGAGTACAGT
This sequence comes from Actinomycetes bacterium, assembly GCA_021793175.1. GTDB lineage: Bacteria > Actinomycetota > Actinomycetes > Mycobacteriales > Pseudonocardiaceae > Saccharomonospora. The sequence goes on along the minus strand of JAJYTH010000053.1, from coordinate 3,787 downwards.
TGCGCGTCGCGGGCCTGGCACACCACGGTGAGGTGGGCACCTTCCTCGTCGAGTGCGGCGACGAGAGAATCGACGTACCGGCCTACACCTCCACGATCGGCCGGCACGGCCGTAGCGTCGATCAACACACGCGGTTCGGGCACCCGTGCAGCCTACGACCCCCCGTCACCTTGTTGGCCGGGATCCGACAAACCGTTGCTTCCGTTACTCGTGTGGCAGTCCCAGACGGCCTCGGCGGCCCGGTGCCACGAGAAGTCGCGGGCGCGGGCCCTACCCGCCGTGACGCGGCGAGCGGCGGCGTCGGGGTCGGTCAGCATCCTCCGCAGTCCCGCCGCGAGCGCCCGCGCATCCCCGCGCGGCACCACCTCGGCGGCGTCCGCCGACACCTCCACCAGCGCCGGATCGTCGGTGTGGACCACGGGAACGCCCGCCGCCATGGCCTCCAGCACCGGCAGTCCGAAACCCTCGGCCAAGCTCGGTACGGCCACCACGTCGGCGCGCCTCAACACGGTCGCCAGCTCACCGTCGGTGAGTCGGCCGAGCAGCCGCACCCGCCCGTCGGTCAGACCGTGCTCGGCGGCCAGGCGCAGCGGGTCCAGTCCTCCCCAACCCGGTTGCCCCACCAGCAACAATGGCACGTCAGTGGCCGTCTCGCCCGAGCGGACCAGCTCGGCGACGGCTTCGACGAGCACGTCGATGCCCTTACGCGGTTCCACCGTTCCCACGGCCAGCACGTAACGAGGGGGTAGCCCCGGTACGGGTACGGGTGCGCCGAGGTCGGTGGCCCCGTGCCCCGCCACACGGACGCGGGCACGCAGCGGGACCCGAGCGGCGAGGTCGCGGGCAACGGCCTCGGTGGGCGTCACCACCGCGTCCGCCCGGCGTGCCGCCCGCTCGATCATCCGCCGGTGCCAGCTCACGCCGCGGGGAGTGAGGGTGTCGGGATGCGTCCACGGCACGGTGTCGTGGACGGTCACCGAGAGCGTGCGTCCACGTGGGCTCCTCGGCGGGGCCAGCGGGGTGGGTGCGTGGACGGCGTCCCCGCCCGGCCACAGCGGTACCCCCACTTCCCAGGCCGCCACCAACGCCCTGGGCGGCAACGGCAGCCTCCGAGGCCCCTCGACGCCCTCCACGCGCGCCGCCTCCACATCGGGACGCCGGGCGACGACGCTGGACACCGTCCAGCCGGGCGGTGCGGTGGCGGCCAGTGCCCGCAGCAGCTGCGCGGTGTAGCGGCCCGTGCCACCCGGAACGGCAGCGAGCAACTGCTCGGCGACGACCACGAGTTCCGGCACGCGGCCATTCTGCCGATACCGCCCCGGCTATCCTGCCCCGGTGCCGACCGACGTTCCCACCACGGCATCTCACTCCGTCGCCACCACCGTCGTCGTGGTGACCTGGCGGGGCGTGGACCACATCGCCGACTGCCTCGACGGCCTCGCCGCGCAAGATCGTCCACACCGGACACTCGTGATCGACAACGCCTCAGACGACGGCACCGCGGCAGTGCTCGCACGCCATCCGAGCCGCCCGCGTGTGCTCCGGTTGCCCCGCAACACCGGCTACGCCGGTGGCGTCGCCGCCGCCCTGCCACACGTGGACACCCCGTTTCTGGCCTGGCTCAACGACGACGCCGTACCCGAACCCGGCTGGCTCGCCGCGCTGGAGGACACACTGCGCGCCGACGAACGGCTCGCCGCCGTCACCTCGCTGCTGCTGCGAAGCGACGGCACACCCCAGTCGTACGGTGTGCACCTGACGACCGACGGGCACGGCGCCGATCTCACCGAGCCCCGACCTCCATTCGGTTTCTGCGGTGGCGCGGTGCTGCTGCGCACCGCAGCTCTGCGCGAAGCAGGCGGTGTACCCGCCGAGTACTTCTGCTACTACGAGGACACCGACACCGCCTGGCGGCTGCGGCTGGCCGGTCACGACATCGCCATGGCCCGCGACGCCGTCGTCGTGCACCGACACGGCGCGAGCACCCGACCCGGTTCGGCCCGCTTCCACCGGTGGAACGAACGGAACCGGCTGCTGACCCTGTTGCGGTGCGCACCCGGTCCGGTCGCCGCGCGCGAGCTGGCCCGGTTCGCCGCTCTCACGGCGGTGCTGCCGCTACGCCGAAGGGGCTGGTTCCGCCACGGCGAGGCGGTGCCGACGGCCGCGAATTTCCGGGTGGCACTGCGCTGCCGGGTATTGGCCGAAGTCGCCGTCCGATCGCCCTCCACGTTGCGGCAGCGCGCGGCCGTGGGACGGCGCAGTGTGGCACGGCGAGCCGACATCTGGCGCCGCTGGGCCGGGCAGTAGTCTGGGCCCGGGCGGGAAGGAGCTCGGTGTTGGCCCAGGGGGAAACCGCGCAGCCGTTGGTCTCGGTCGTCGTCGTCAACTACCGCGGTGCCGACGACACCATCGCGTGCCTGCGCGCGCTCGGTGAACTCGACTATCCGCGGTTGGAAGTCATCTGCGTCGACAACGCCTCACCCGGCGACGACGCGGACCGCATCCGAGCCGCTGTGCCGTCGGCGACGCTGGTCCCGGCCGGAAGCAACCTCGGCTTCGCGGGCGGCTGCAATCTGGGTGCCCGCCACGCGAACGGCACGGTGCTGGCGTTCCTCAACAACGACGCCCGCCCGCACCCACGCTGGATCGACGCCGCGGTCGCGGCCCTGCGCGCGGATCCGACCATCGCCGCCGTCGCCAGCAAGGTCCTCGACCTCGACGGCGAGAAGGCCGATTTCGTCGACGGCGGGCTGACGTGGTTCGGTATGGGCTACAAACGCCACGCCGACACGCCGATCGCCGACCTGCCGGAAGCCGAGCACGGCACCGCCAAGGACGTCCTGTTCGCCACCGGCTCGGCCATGTTCGTGCGGGCGAGCGTGTTCGCCGAACTGGGCGGGTTCGACGACGACTTCTTCATGTTCTACGAGGACGTCGACCTCGGCTGGAGGCTCAACCTGCGGGGCTGGCGGGTGCGGTACGAGCCCGAGTCGATCGCCTACCACCGCCACCACGGCACGATGTCGGCGGTGGACGCTCCCGATAGCGGTCGAGAGACGTTCCTGCTGGAACGCAACGCCCTGTACGCGCTCTACAAGAACCTGTCCGACGAGACGTTGGCGAAGGTGCTGCCCGCCGCGCTGGCGTTGACCGTGCGGCGCGCCACCGCCCGCGGTGAGCTCGACCCCACGCAGCTCGACCTGGCATCCGGTGTCGGCCCGCCCGAGGTCACGCCCGTGCCGGTGTCCCGAGGTGCGCTGGCGGGAGTGCTGGCGATCGACGCCTTCGTGGAGCGCCTGCCCTCCCTGGTCGAGTCCCGGGCTAAGGAGCAGGCCGAACGGGTCCGCACCGACGCGGACCTGCTGCCGCTGCTGCGTAAGGCGCTGGAACCGGCGTACCCCCTGCCGCGCTACCTCGCCGCGCACGGCATCCTGGCCGAGGTCTTCGGCATCGAGGAGGCCTTCGGAAGCCGCCGCTCGATCTGCGTCATCACCGGTGACACGCTCACCAACCGGATGGCCGGACCCGCCATCCGCGCCTGGAACATCGCCGACGTACTGTCCCGCGAACACGACGTGCGGCTGGTGACCGTCAACCCGGTCGCCGACCCCCCGCCTGCGCCGTTCCCGGTGGTGGCGGCGAGCAGGCGCGAACTGGACGACCACGTCGCCTGGGCCGATATCGTGATCCTCCAGGGCCACATACTGGAGCTGGCCCCCTCGCTCAAGCACGAGTACGCGCACAAGATCGTTGTCTGCGACGTGTACGACCCCATGCACCTGGAACT
>JAJYTH010000052.1 GCA_021793175.1 Actinomycetes bacterium | reverse complement strand
CCTATTCAGCGGTGGGGCGCTTTTGCAGCTGTCGGTCTTCGCCACCGGCATCATGCCTTACATCACGGCGAGCATCATCGTTCAGCTGCTCACGGTGGTGATCCCTCGCTTCGAGGAGCTCAAGCGGGAAGGTCAGGCGGGGCAGGGCAAGCTCACGCAGTACACGCGGTACCTCACGATCGCGTTGGCGGTTCTCCAGGCGACCGGTGTTGTGGCTCTGGCTGATCGTGGTCAGCTGTTCGTTAACTGCGACCAGCCGGTTCTGCCGGACAACAGCGTGTATTCGTTGACGCTGACGGTGTTGACGATGACGGCGGGCACGGCCGTGATGATGTGGCTGGGTGAGCTCATCACCGAGCGCGGTGTCGGCAACGGTATGTCGCTGCTGATCTTCCTGAACATCGCCGCGCAGATCCCTACCGAGGGTGCCAACATCCTGAGCAACCAGGGTGGCCTGACGTTCTTCTTCATCTGCCTGCTGGCGTTGGCGATCATCGCGAGCGTCATCTTCGTCGAGCAGGGGCAGCGTCGGATCCCCGTCCAGTACGCGAAGCGGATGATCGGCCGCCGCATGTACGGTGGCACTTCCACCTACCTGCCGATCAAGGTGAACCAGGCCGGTGTCATTCCGGTGATCTTCGCGTCGTCGCTGTTGTACCTGCCCGACCTTCTCGGGCAGCTCGTCGGCGACCCGAACCAGGCCTCGGGCTGGCAACGGTTCCTGCAGAACTACGTGACCGATCAGTCGCATTGGGTGCACATCACCCTGTACTTCGCGATGATCATGTTCTTCACGTACTTCTACATCACCATCACGTTCAACGTGGACGACCGCGCGGAGGAGATGAAGAAGTTCGGCGGCTTCATCCCCGGTATCCGCCCGGGGCGTCCTACCGCCGAATACCTCGGTTTCGTGCTCAACAGGATCACCCTCCCGGGCTCGATCTACCTCGGTATCGTCGCGATCCTGCCCAACTTCTTCCTGTCGGTGACCGGCGAAGGGAACAACCAGAACTTCCCGTTCGGCGGAACAGCTGTTTTGATCATGGTCGGTGTCGGACTCGACACCGTGAAACAGATCGAAAGCCAGCTCATGCAGCGTAATTACGAAGGGTTCCTCCGATGACGCGTGTAGTTCTCGTCGGCCCGCCAGGGGCAGGTAAAGGTACGCAGGCAACTACGCTGTCACAGCGGCTCGGAGTTCCTCACATCTCGACGGGCGATCTTTTCCGCAAGCACGTCGGGGAGGAGACGCCGCTGGGTCGAGAAGCGAAGCGTTACCTCGATTCAGGCGAGCTCGTCCCCGATACGGTGACCAACGAGATGGTGCGGGAACGGCTGGCGGAGCCGGACGCCAAGTCGGGTTTCCTCCTCGACGGGTTTCCGCGTAACACCAAGCAGGCCGATGTTCTCGGTGAGATCCTGGCGGAGAACGGTGAGTCGCTCGACGCGGTCATCGAGCTGAAGGTTCCCGAGGACGAGCTCGTGAAGCGGCTTCTGGGTCGGGGTAGGGCCGATGACACAGAAGAGGTCATCCGTCGCAGGCAGCAGGTGTATCGGTCGGAGACCGCGCCGCTGCTGGAGTACTACTCCGACATCCTCGTCACCGTGGACGGCATCGGAGATGTCGACGAGGTTTCCACCCGGGTGCTCGACGCGCTCGGCAAACGTTCGTGAATTCTGGTTCTTGTGTGCAGTATGTTTCGACGTCGGCGAACGATTGAGATCAAGACGCCTGGCGAATTGGACGCGATGCGGGCGGCGGGTCTCGTTGTCGCGCGCACGTTGAGGCAGGTGGCCGAGGCGGCACGTCCGGGTATCAGCACCGGAGAACTCGACCAGTTGGCTGAGGAGACGATCCGGGAAGCCGGCGCGGTGCCCTCGTTCAAGGGTTACCACGGTTTTCCCGCGTCGATCTGTGCTTCGGTGAATGAGCAGATCGTGCACGGTATTCCGTCGACGAAGACGGTGCTTGCCGAAGGTGACCTGCTGTCGGTCGACTGCGGCGCGATCCTCGACGGCTGGCACGGTGACTCTGCGATGACGATCGAGATCGGCGAGGTCTCTGAACGTGACCGGGCGTTGTCCGCCGCCACCAAGGTCGCTATGGCCGCGGGGATCGAAGCTGCGGTCCCCAACGCGCGATTGACCGACATCTCGTACGCGATCGAATCCGCGGCACGCCGCGCGGCTGGTCGGGACGGTATCGACTACGGCATGGTGGCCGAATACGGCGGGCACGGCATCGGACGCGAGATGCACATGGAGCCGTTCCTCCCGAACGTCGGCAAGCCAGGCAAGGGACCGAAGCTGACCGTCGGGATGGCGCTGGCCATTGAGCCCATGCTGACGGGCGGCTCGGCGGAGACCGTCGAACTTGACGACGGTTGGACGGTGATCACCGCCGACGGCTCCCGCGCAGCGCACTGGGAGCACACGGTCGCCATCACAGAAAACGGTCCGTGGGTGCTGACGGCTCCCGAGGACGACGTTTAGCAGGCTGAACGCGGTGCGGTCTTCGACCCTCGGGTCGTCAGAAGCGCGTTTAGCCCGCTAAATGCGTTGAGCCGGGCTCCGAAGACGAGGGGTCACCCACTGGTGTGGCGGACCCCGTGGTCGTGCTTGACATTCGTTGCGTACACTGTTTAGTTGGCGTGCTCTTCACGCCGACTCCACGTGCTCGTCCGATCGGGTCTTGGAGTCGGGGTGATGTGTGTGCCATGCAGGCAAGCACTCGAACGCTCAACCGATCACGAAACGCGGAGTACATGGCGAAGAAGGACGGGGCCATCGAGGTCGAGGGCCGCGTAATCGAGCCGCTTCCCAACGCGATGTTTCGCGTCGAGTTGGAGAACGGCCACAAGGTCCTTGCACACATCAGTGGAAAGATGCGGCAACACTACATCCGCATCCTGCCAGAGGACAGGGTTGTCGTGGAGCTTTCGCCCTACGACTTGTCCCGTGGTCGCATCGTCTATCGCTACAAGTGATCACGGTGAGCGTGGTGGGAGGCGACTCCCGCTAGGGGCGCGCAGCAACTCAGCACGAGCAGGAGAGCAGGAGACGTGAAGGTCAAGCCGAGCGTCAAGAGGATCTGCGACAAGTGCCAGGTGGTCCGTCGCCACGGACGCATCATGGTCATCTGCGACAACCTGCGCCACAAGCAGCGCCAGGGCTGATCGTAGCTGTCGTCAGTGACCTGACAGCCGAACGAACTGGATCCTCCCCGCGCCTGCCGGGTCGTTGTCGACGGCCCGGTCCACCCCCGGAGCTTCGGGCCGGGGCCGGGATACCGCTCGCGAGAGCGAGCGGGTGACGGCGAGTCGTCCCGGAACGGGCAGGGAGCAGACCCGAAGAGAATGAAACGAAGGAGCAAAAGCGCCAATGGCACGACTCGCTGGCGTTGATCTCCCCCGCGAGAAGCGGTTGGAGATCGCGCTGACCTACATTTACGGCATCGGCCGTCCCCGCTCCAGGGACATCATCGCCGCGACTCAGCTGAACCCGAACGCTCGAGTCAAGGACCTCGGCGACGATGAGCTTGCGAAGCTGCGGGAGTTCATCGAGGAGAACTTCAAGGTCGAAGGTGATCTTCGGCGCGAGGTAAACGCCGACATCCGTCGGAAGATCGAAATCGGGTGCTACGAGGGTCTTCGTTGGAGGCGTGGCCTGCCCGTGCGTGGTCAGCGCACCAAGACCAACGCCCGTACCCGGAAGGGCCCGAAGAAGACGGTCGCCGGCAAGAAGAAGGCGGGCCGGAAGTGAGTATCAGCGGCAAACGAGTCGTGCGCGCAGGCGCGGTTCAGCGCCGCGGCTCGAACCGGATGTCGCCCAAGGCCCTCTACGCCCGTCCGATGGCGCTGCGCCAGCTGTACACCGATGCCGGCACATTGATGCGGCGCGGACAGCGCGAAGCCGCGGCAGCTTACCAACAGAACTCGCGCTAACGAGGAGTAGCACTCGACCATGCCACCGAAGTCTCGTACGACGACGACCGGGACCAAGAAGGTCCGGCGTAAGGAAAAGAAGAACGTTGTTCACGGGCACGCCCACATCCGGAGCACGTTCAACAACACCATCGTGTCCATCACCGACCCCAACGGTGCGGTGATTTCGTGGGCGTCCTCCGGTCACGTCGGATTCAAGGGCTCCCGTAAGTCCACGCCGTTCGCCGCCCAGATGGCTGCTGAGAACGCCGCTCGTAAGGCGGCCGAGCACGGCATGAAGAAGGTCGACGTGTTCGTCAAGGGCCCGGGTTCCGGCCGTGAAACCGCGATCCGTTCGCTTCAGGCCGCAGGTCTCGAGGTCGGCACCATCCAGGACGTAACCCCGCAGCCGCACAACGGCTGCCGCCCGCCGAAGCGGCGCCGGGTCTGAGAGAACGGGGAGGAGTAGGAACACATGGCTCGATACACCGGCCCCGCGACTCGCGTCTCGCGCCGGCTCAAGGTTGACCTCGTCGGCAACGACAAGGCGTTCGAACGTCGCCCCTACCCGCCCGGCCAGCACGGCCGTGGCCGGGTGAAGGAGAGCGAGTACCTGCTGCAGCTGCAGGAGAAGCAGAAGGCCCGCCACACTTACGGCGTTCTCGAGCGCCAGTTCCGGCGCTACTACGAGGAGGCTGCGCGGCGTCCCGGAAAGACCGGTGACAACCTGCTGCAACTCCTGGAATCGCGGCTGGACAACGTCGTGTACCGCGCCGGCCTCGCGCGGACCCGTCGCCAAGCTCGTCAGCTGGTCAGCCACGGACACTTCCTCGTCAACGGCGAGAAGGTCAACATCCCCAGCTACCGGGTGTCGAAGTTCGACATCATCGACGTCCGACCGAAGTCCCTGAAGACGCTGCCTTTCGTCGCGGCGAAGGAAGCCTTGGGTGAACGCCCGATTCCTGCATGGCTTCAGGTCGTGCCTTCGAGCCTTCGGGTTCTTGTGCACCAGCTTCCTGAGCGCGCGCAGATCGAGGTGCCGGTACAGGAACAGCTGATCGTCGAGTTCTACTCGAAGAAGTGATCCATTCCCCGCATTCAGCGGGGAGCGGGTCTGCGGCGGCGCCCCGAGTGCGCCGCCGCTACGCCACACCTATCGGCGTCATATGGCGGGCGCCGGCAGGAAAGGAAGAAAGACAGTGCTGATTTCCCAGCGGCCGACTCTTAGCGAGGAGGCGGTCAACGAAACGCGCTCACGGTTCACCATCGAACCGCTCGAGCCGGGCTTCGGCTATACCTTGGGCAACTCGTTGCGGCGGACTCTGCTGTCGTCCATTCCGGGCGCTGCGGTCACAAGCATTCGCATCGACGGTGTGCTGCACGAGTTCTCCACCGTTCCCGGGGTGAAGGAAGATGTCACCGAGATCATCCTGAACCTCAAGGAACTCGTCGTCTCCTCCGAAGAGGACGAGCCCGTCACGATGTACCTGCGTAAGCAGGGCCCCGGCGAGGTCACCGCAGCCGACATCGTGCCGCCGTCCGGCGTCACCGTGCACAACCCGGATCTGCACATCGCGTCGCTGAACGGCAAGGGCAAGCTCGAGATCGAGCTGGTCGTCGAACGCGGCCGCGGTTACGTGCCCGCGCTCCAGAACAAGCAGGCCGGCGCGGAGATCGGACGGATTCCGATCGACTCGATCTACTCGCCGGTGCTCAAGGTGACCTACAAGGTCGAGGCAACCCGTGTCGAGCAGCGCACCGACTTCGACAAGTTGGTGCTCGACGTGGAAACCAAGCCGTCCATCACGCCGAGGGACGCCGTCGCGTCGGCGGGTAAGACACTGGTCGAGCTGTTCGGTCTCGCACGCGAGCTAAACGTTGATGCCGAGGGCATCGAGATCGGCCCGTCGCCGCAAGAGGCCGACACCATCGCGGCCTACGCGATGCCGATCGAGGACCTCGACCTGACGGTGCGGTCGTACAACTGCCTGAAGCGCGAGGGAATCCACACGGTTGGCGAGTTGGTGTCTCGGAGCGAGGCCGACCTGCTCGACATCCGTAACTTCGGCGCAAAGTCGATAGACGAAGTGAAGATGAAGCTCGCCGGTCTCGGCTTGACGCTGAAGGACAGCCCGCCCGGATTCGACCCCACGACTGCTGCGTCCACCTATGCGGGTGGAGGCCAGACCTGGGGTGCGCAGACCTCGCCGGGCCTTCCGGATACTGGCCACGACGACGGCCAGGACTACGCAGAGACGGAGCAGCTGTAAGTGGTCTTGCGGCTGCGAAGCTGAACGAGGAGAACCGATGCCCACCCCGACCAAGGGAACCCGTCTCGGCGGATCGCCTGCGCACGAGCGGTTGATGTTGGCAAACCTGGCGACGTCGTTGTTCGAGCATGGCAAGATCACGACGACTGAAGCCAAAGCCAAGCGCGTGCGTCCGCTCGCCGAGAAGCTGATCACCAAGGCCAAGAAGGGTGATCTGCACAACAGGCGTCAGATCATGCGGGTGATCCGCAACAAGGACGTCGTGCACAAGCTGATCGCGGAGATCGGGCCCTTCTTCGTCGATCGCAACGGCGGTTATGTCCGCATCACCAAGACGCTGCCACGCAAGGGCGACAACGCCTCGATGGCGGTGCTTGAACTGGTGTCGGAGAAGACGGTCACTTCCGAGGCTGAGGCGGCGCGGAAGACCAAGTTCGCCAAGGACACCGCTGCTGAGGCACCTGCCGAGGAGCCGAAGGCGGACGAGGCCAAGGCCAAGGCCGAGGCCGCTTCCGTTGCCGACCAGGACGCTGAAGCTCCGGAGTCGGCCACCAAGGACGCCACGGACGAGCCCGCTGAGGGCGCGGACAAGAAGGACGAGTCCTGACCGAGCCGAATTCGCGTAGCGAGCCCGCCCTCCCTCACGGGAACGGCGGGCTCGCTCGTCTGCGCATCGACTTGAGCTACGACGGCACAGACTTCTCGGGGTGGGCGCGTCAGCCAGGACGTCGCACTGTCCAGGGAGTGCTCGAGGACGCCCTGGACAAACAGCCTCCAGGTGCGTCAATCGCCGGCCCGGTAGTAGTAGCAGGCCGCACCGACGCAGGAGTCCACGCCACTGGCCAGGTAGTCCATGTAGACGTGGAGCGTTTAGCGGGCGAAACGCGTTTCCGGATGCCGGTTTCGGCAGACGGTCTTCCGGATCTTGAGCGGGCACGTTACCGCCTGAATCGTGTTTTGCCGGCGGATGTTCGTGTTCTCAACATCCGCCGGGCTCCGGCGGGATTCGATGCGCGCTTTTCGGCCGCTAAACGTCATTATCGATACCAGGTGTCAGACGCACCCTGGGGAGTTGATCCGCTGCGGAGGCGCGACACGTTGGCTTGGGCGCGGCCTTTGTCCGTTGACGCGATGAACGAGGCTGCGTCTGCGTTGCTGGGTTTGCACGATTTCGCCGCGTTCTGCAAACGACGAGAGGGCGCCACCACCATACGCGAGCTTCTAGAACTCCGATGGCGCCGCGTGGGTGAGTATGAACTCCGCCTATCCGTATCCGCAGACGCCTTTTGTCATTCAATGGTGCGTAGCTTGGTCGGTGCCCTTCTCTGGGTCGGTGATGGGCGACGTGACACGAGCTGGCCCTTGGAAGTCTTACGCAGCCGACAACGAAGTAGCGTTGTCGCGCCCCCGCACGGATTGACATTGGTGAGGGTCGACTACCCGCCGGATGACGAGTTGGCGTCGCGAGCGGAGATAACACGCAACATTCGTGATGAGTCCGATGTGTCCCGGCGCGACTGAGCTTCACGCACTTCCTTCAGGATTTTGGTGTAGTCTCCTGAAAGCTTTTCGGCAGTGACGACAACGAAGTGCCACCCTTCCGCTGTCAGTCGTTTCCTGCGCGCCTTATCCTGGCGAATCTGCCTGCTTTTTCTGTGCCATTTGCCATCGTATTCAATTGCCGTCTTCGTCTCAGGAAGAGCAAGGTCCAGGCGGGCCATTTCACGTCCATTCTTCATGATGGAGTACTGAGGAACGGGGACGAATCCGCCGCTTTCGAGCACCACTCGGAGCTCCGATTCCGGTAGTGACTCGGCGCGTGGGTCGATCATCGACACTGCGGCGCGTGCCAGCCTTATTCCACGGTTTCGTCGCCCCCTCAGGGCGCGCCGTAAACGTTTCGGTGTGACCAGGCCAGCGCGTATAAACGCATCGACATCAGGCACTGCGATGCGGAGTCGCCGAACCCAGCCATAGGTCCGTGGTGAGAGACGCAAAATCAAATCCAGAGCTATGCGCCAGGGTCGCGCAATACGAACGCCGTTCCAGGTCCGGAACTCCGATTTTTTGACAGCCGTGCGGCGAACGTGGATTCCTTCGATAGGGCCGAAACGGTATTGCTCAGGAACAACGAATTCCACCGGGTCGTAAGGTTTGGCGAGCTCGACACCGAGCACTGTCGCAGCTGAACGCCCTGTCAGCACTGCTTGTTTGGGCACGATCAAAGCCGCTCCCCGGCAGCGGAGCTCGTGAGTCACAGGAAGATGTGCGGGGACGTAGACATCCTGAAACAACCTCCGAAACTTTGGTCCACGCAATTCCGCGTTGGTCACGTAGCCGGCTGCCCGGGCAGCGGATCCTCGGAAAACGTCGTTGAGGTTCACTGTCGTCTTCATGGCCACAGCTTCTCTTGCTTGCCGGCTTCTCATGCTTATTACTGGCAAGTTGTGGATAACTACTGGGAACGGTCCCAGTTATCCACAGATTCTTGTGAGCCTGTTGACAACCTTGACTTCCGAATTGGAGAGGGTCCACGCCCAGGAAAAAGGGCGCGTTTAGCCTGCTAAACGCGCCCCTGGCGTGGACCGGGTCAGTCGCCTCGGCGGATCGGGCCGAGGATTTGTTGTTCCTTGGACGTAGTGACGAGCCGGAGTGGGCGCCACAAGTTACGCCCCAACGCCACCACTTGATCGTCTTTCAGGGTCGTCAACTGCCGCATCATCTGCGGTGGGAGACGCCAGATCCGGGCCGCCAACTCCGCCTGTCCTTGAGGCAACCGTTGCATCAGTACGAGATCAGCGGCGTTGGCCAATGCCCCCGCCTGCGGATGCAGATACGGAAGCACATACACCGTCGTCTGCCACGGTGACCTCGGCGGGAACAAATCCTGCGGGGTAGGTCCGCCGTCGAGGACGACGAGCAACGGTGCGTCCTCGGACGGGCGCGGCAACTCCACCGGCGACAGCCGACGAATCTGCACCAAGGGTGACGGCTGCCCGTTCGGCTGTTGTCCCGCCGCGTTCGACAACACGTGCCAGGCTGTCGGCCGCCCCGTCGAGATGACGACCCACGCCCCGACGGCCATTGCGCGCATGGCCACCTGCCGCGACAGGTACAAGCCACCCACGAGGACAATCCTCGTCGGAGCAGCCCGCAGCGCGGACACTGTCAGAGGCTCGCCCTGCAGGCCTGAGCCGAGCACGATCCCACCACGGTCACCGGACGGGCTGATTGCATCGAGCAGAGCCGGATCGACCACGAACTCCGGCGCCACACCCAGCGCCTTGTTGACGTCGTGCACTCGTGCGCTCATACGGTGCCTCCTATCGGCAGTGTCGCGGCGTAACCGGCGGCCTGGCGGCCACGCAGCGGCGTCAACGTCACACCGATACGTTCCGAGATGCTCGTCAGCCGTTGATCGCTGGCATCGAGCTCACGGGGGTTGCGTGCACTGATCCGCACAACACCTCGCAGTCCGATTCGGTTCTCCTCTTCGGACGGCGAAATGGACATAGTCACTGTGGCCGACAGTGCCCGAACACTGGTCAAAGCGTTGAGACCCGTGCTGATCTTCCCCTTGGGCCAACCCGTGATGGCGTAACTGGCATGGCCGATACCTGCCGCGGTGACACCCGCCCAGCGTTCCTGCATCCGCACGCGGGTGTCGGAGCCAGCCACGCCGGTGAGTTCCGCCGCCGAGATACCGGCACGGAGCAGTTCATCAGGGCTCAACGGCCGTGTCGGTACGCCGTGGGACTCCAGCGCGTTACGCACACGCGACAGCGCACCGATCAATGCCCTGTGCGCACCCGTGACGCCGCCACCGCGCTCCCTCACCGCAGTCGGGCACCGTTTGGGGTCGAGCCGGATGGACACCCAGGTGGTGCGTCGAGCTGCGGCTGGAAGCGGGCCCAGGACCTCCATGTATGACGCCAGCGCGGGCGAATCGGCAGGGAGTGCAGCGCTTCCGGGGTAGGAGTGCCAGGTTATCTGGATGGAGTCCAGCACTACGCCACGGTCTTCGAGACACGGGGCGAGAGCGGACAGCGGCAGACTCGGTGCGCCTCCCGCCTGTGTGATCAGTGCGGGCGTGGGTTCCACGAGGAGAACCGCTGTCCAGGTCCCGTCGTGGTGGGCGAAGCCGACCTCTTGGTGCTCGTGGTCCTTCCCCTGCGCGACCACGAGGTCGGGCACGGCGAGTCGGAGAAGGCTGACGCGAGCATCCTCCGGTCCGATGACTTTGTCGTCGTCCTCCGCGGCGAGTGCTTCCACGCTTGTCGGCGCGGGCGGAACAACCACTCGATCGTGTGAGCGGAGGGTGTAGCGCGTCGTCAGTCCGGCCCACTGGGTGAACCATTGGCCGCCCCAGCGCAGGAAGGCCAGGGCGAGTGCCACCGCGGCGACACCGATCGCGACATAGACGAGCGAGTCGTTGATCGCGATCAGGAGCAGGCCTATCGCGAGACCGATCTCCAGCAACACAAGGTTGGAGACCGGAAAAGGCCCGAAGCTGGCGCCGAACGTGCGACGCCGAGCTGGAGGCACGACCTTCGGGGTCGATGACGGTGCCGATGGCTTCGAGGCGCCTCCGGGCTCCTCAGGCCCTCCAGACCCTCCCGGGCCGCCAGGTCCACCCGGCCCCCCCGGCCCGCCTGGTCCATTCGGGCCACCCGGACCACCAGGTCCACCCGGACCGCCCGGACCGCCCGGTCCACCTGGCCCGCTCGGACCGCCCGGTCCACCCGGGCCGCCAGGCCTGACGGGTGCGTTCGGGCCACCCGGCCTGGCAGGCGCATTTGGGCCACCAGCGGGCCCCTGTGGGCCACGAGGACGGCCGGGACCGCCGGGTCCACCACCGGGCCCGGGAGGTGTGCCCTGCGGCCCGCGTGGGCCAGGGCCTCCACCTGGACCTCCAGGAACTCCCGGTCGTCCCGGCCCCTGAGGCGGGCCCGGTGGACGCCCCGAAGGAGGCTGGGACCCCTGCGGCGGGCCCGGCGGACGTGGAGGAGTGGTGACGGACATCCGCTCGTTCTCTTCCCCTTGTGCCTGCAACTGAGCTGAAAGCCGATCCCCGGCGACTTGCACACTAACCGGAGTTGGTAGAAACCAACACCGAACGGTCCCCGTACGGCTATCCTGCGGAACCGTACCGCGAGTGGGAGAGCTGTAGGTCAAGAATGCCGTCAACACCGACAACAAAGTCGCAAGTCCAGGCCTACCAATTCGTGCTGCGCCGCATGCAGTCCGCCTTGGTGCGCAAGGACGCCGTGATGCTCCACGACCCGATGCGCACACACTCGCGTGCGACCATCGTCGGCGTCGTGCTCAGCTGCCTGGGGATGCTTGCCTTCATCATCGTGGGCTTCTTCAAGCCAGACCCGAAGCCCCCGGAGTCCGGCATCGTCATCGGCGAGCAGTCCGGGAGTGTCTACGTGGTCGCCGGGGAGAAACTGATCCCCACCTTCAACCTCGCCTCAGCGAGGCTGATCCTCATGGCGCAGAACCAAGGCGGGGGCGAAGGCGGCGGGCAGGAAGAAGGCGCGCCGGCCGCTGTGGAGCCCGACGTCGTCTCCGACGAGCAACTGAAGGACATTCCCAAAGGCCGACTCCAGGGGATTCCCGGCGGTCCCGACCTACTGCCTTCGGAAGACCAGCTCATCTCCACAGACTGGGCCGTTTGCGACCAGATCATAGTGGACCGATCGCTCAATGATCCGGTAGCGCGGGAACAGGCCGTGACGGAAAGCACGGTAGTAGCCGGGGTCAAGGACAAGGATCTCGGCAGAGAACTGGCCCAGAACCAGTCGCTGCTCGTATCCGCCGACGACGGCAAGCACTACCTGGTGTACCGGCAGAAAACCGATGCCAACAACCAGAACGCCAACACAGTGCGTGCCGAGGTCGACCTCTCAGATGATGCCGTCACCTCCGCTCTGGATCTCGAAGAACGCATGGCGCGGCGCATCTCGACAGGCCTGCTCAATGCGATTCCGTCTGTCGGCACACTCGAAGCACCCCACATCCGAGGCTGGGGCCAGCAACCCGACGGCTTCAACGTCAATGGGCTGTCGATCGGCTCGGTAGTCAAGACCCAGCTCACCGAACGCACCGAGTTCTACGTGATTACGGAAAGGGGTCTTCAGCGCATCTCGCAGGCCGTGGCGGACATTTTGATCTACAAACACTCCACGGCCGGCGTCAGTGGTGCTGAGCCCATCACCCCGGACACGCTGAGGACCCTCCCGATCGTTGGCCCCGGCGATGAGGGGTACCTGGATGTCAGCCACTACCCGGATGCCGTGCCGACCGTGCTCGATCCCATGAACCACCCCGTGGCTTGCCTCGGCTGGAACATCAGGGGAGAGGGCGAACAACGTGACGCGTTCACGTCGGTGTACGTCGCCGGAGAACTGCCTGTGCCGAAGGATGCGAACGGCGAACCGGAGTTCGTCAAAATCGGCACGCCCTCTCCGGACAACATGAAGGTCGACCACTTCTACATGCGACCCGGCTTCGCGGCGGCTGTGCAGTCGGCCACGACGAAGGAAACGTTCGGGCGAGGCAACATTCAGCTCATCTCGGACCGCGGAGTGCGTTACAGCATTCCCAGCAAGGAAATCGCGCAGGGGCTCGGGTTGACCAAGCTGGACCCCGCACCCGAATCGATCATCAAACTCCTTCCGGCTGGGGCGTCACTGAACCCGCAGGACGCGCAACGCACGTATGACACGGTGTCCGTGGACGAGCAGGAGGGCACGGTGATCCAACCGGAAGGCCACGCGGCAGCGGGCGGCAACTGACACGCTGGAAGCGGCGCCAGCGTAGGAAAACGGTACAGGCCGGGCAGGAGAGGCTTCAGACGGAAGCGCTTCTGCCCGGCCTTTGTCGTGTGGTGCGAGCTTGTTTCGGGGGAGGCGGAGTCTTGTGTTCTGGGGGGACAAGACGGCGAACAGACCGGACAGACACGGAAAACCTCAGCGAAACCGGCTCGGCACTGGGCCAAGTCCCCTCCGCACGTGGGTGCTGGGTTGGTCTGCGTTCAACCGCGTTTAGCCCGCTAAACGCGGTTGAGGGTGGCAAGGGGGCCTTCCCCGTTACGGCTGTAGCGTAGCTGACCTCTGCGTTGAAGTGGCGACGGTCAGAAAGGGCGGGCGAAGGTCTTCAGCTGGTGGGGTTTCCGTTGCCCAAACAGCATTTAGCCCGCTAAACGCTGTTCTCCGTCCAGAGGGAGACGCGTTTAGCGGGCTAAACGTGGTTTATTCAGACGCGGGCGGGCACGTCATCCTTGCGGTTGCGGCGGATGGTGTGGACGACGAAGAGGGTGATCCCGAGCGCGGCGAGGGCACCTCCGGAGCCGATCAACGCCACAGTGATCGGTGTCCTGTCCGGATTGTTCGGCGGTGGCATGTCCGATGGAAGGTTCTCAGCCTGCGCGGGCGGTATGCCTTCTTCGGACGGCACGGTCGCCGTCAACGCCGCCATGGGGTCGATGACCCCGTAACCCACGAAATTGTCTCGCCCACCCGGAGCCGGAGGGTGCTGCGCGGTGAACTTGATCCGGTGCATCACTTCGTGAGCGCTCAGGTCCGGGTACTTCGCTCGTACCAGCGCTGCCAGGCCCGCCACGTACGGCGCGGCGAAGCTGGTGCCCTTGATGTCCTGAGCCTCACCGTTGTCGATCATCATATTGGCCAGGCCATCGGATCCTTCAGCAGGGTCGAGAGAGATGATGCCCGTTCCCGGCGCGGCCACGCTGACCCACGGGCCGTGCATGCTGAAGTCCGCCAAGCCACCGGTTTCGTCGATGGCAGCCACGGACAGCACGTCCTCGGAGAACCACGGCGGCGTCACGATGGTCTTGGGCTTCTCGGCCAGGACCTGGTCGTTCTGTTTGCAGTTGTTGGATTCGGCGGCGTTGCCCGCTGCCGAGACGATCAGGACGTCCTTCGCCCGAACCGCGTACCGGATCGCCGCCCACATGGCTTGTTCGTCCGTGGTGATGGAGCCGTCGGCGGGCCGGCAGTGGTTGATGGAGATGTTCATGACGTCCACGTTCTTGTTCGCGGCGTTCACGATCGCTTGCGCGAGGGTCTTCAAGGTGCCGGCACCTTCGTTTCCCTGCGTGCGGCTGTCTTGGGCGGGGCCGGTGCTGCGAAGGGATTCGCCGCCCCCGTCATCGCCCCCGTCGTCGCCTCCGTCACCACCGTTGCCACCTGCGGAGCCGGAATCCTCTTCGGCGGGCGAGTAGTTCTGGCTGGATTGCCTGATGGACACGATTTCGACGTCGGGTGCCACGCCGGTGAAGCCGATGTTTTCGGGCGTGTCGGCCGCGATGATGCCTGCTACCTGAGTCCCGTGTCCGTCGCAGTCGTGCAGCCCGTCTCCGCCGTTCGCGACGTAGTCGCCTCCGCTTTTAAGACGGTTTTCGAAGTAGGGGTGTGGTGTCACACCGGTGTCGATCACGGCGACCCTCACCGGCTTATTGTTCTTGACGCTGATGCCGATGTGGCCGGTTTCCGCGCGCATCAGGTTGTGGACTTCGTCGATGCGCAGGTATTGCTGTCCCCAGGGCGCGTTCTGGATGTCTTCGTTGTACTCGAGATTGCGTTGGACGCAGGGAACTCTGGGTTCGTAGCGCTTGTCGGGCCTGCCGGTGTCGTTCGGCGGCGCGCCCGGGTCTATCGGCGGTGGTGTCGCGTAGTAACCGTCGGAACCCTCGGTAGCCGCGTCATCCTGCGCCAGGGCAGGCACCGGTAAGAATGTCGGTCCCGCGACGCCGATCGCCGCGATCAGCGCCAGTGCCGAGTGTCGTTTCATCGCCCGAGCCGAACGCACGCGAACCCCCTGGAAGTTGTGGCGCTGTTGGTCTGTTCCATCACCCGATGTCGAGGTGGCGCAGCGTGGAGTACAAGCCCATCACAGCGAGCGCCAGCGGCAGGACCGCTGCGATGCAGGCGGCTTCGAAGATCTCGACGGCACGGCGCATCGGCGGCGTGAAACGCTGGTTGGGGAACACGACGCCCAGGACCAGCGCAGCCGCCCCCAGCAGCAGGATCGTTCCGAAGACCCACAGGACACGGCCGTTGGCGTCCTCCGTCCACAGCCAGCCGAGCAGGATGCCGGCTGCCGAGACCATGCCCGTGGTGAGTAGTGCGACGGCTTGGCTGCCGTTGGCGTAGGTACGTGCCCGCAGCAGCAGGACGAGCGTGGCGATGACAGCGGTGAGGATGCCCCAGATGTCGCCGGAGGTCGCGGTGATCACCGCAGCGATCGCGGTGACCGAGCCGCTGCCGATCAGCAGGCCTGTCATGTAGTTGTGCGCGGCCCGGGTCTTGCGTTCGATGGAGGAGTAGTCCGGGTAGCCGGTGTCTTCTTTCAGTTCCTCCGCGGTGCCCGGCACATGGGGGAGAGGCAGTTTCGCCAGCCAGATCGTGGCCCTTGGCAGCATGGAGATTCCCGCGAGAGCGGCGGCGGCGGTTCCTGCGGCGATACCGGGCGCGGGGTGGGCGATGAGGGTCGCGATGAGGAATGCGACAACACCGAACACGCCCACTGTGGCGGCTGCGATGAATGTGGTGATGCCCGTGCCCATCAGCAGGATGCATGCCGCGGCGACGACCACCACGAGAGCGCTGGCCAGCAGGAGGTTGGCGCGTATGCCACCGCCCGGAACGATGTAGAAGCCGCTCACGAAGGCCAGTGGTAATCCTCCCGCGGCGGCGATCACCACTCCGGTCGCCGGAGCGTTGTAAGCCTTGACGAGAGTGGTGCCGACCGCGACACAGGCGATGGCGGCGACACCGGCGGTGATGGCGACGGCGAGTCCGTTACCTCCGTAGAGGGGGCCGCCGAAGAACAAGGCGAGCGCGGCGCAGAAGAGTGCCAGCCCTCCGGCGATGTGTCCGATGCGTTGTGCCGTTTCCTTCGTCCACGGCCGGAAGCTGTCGGGTTCGGCTTCGGCGATGGCGTCAACGACGTCGTCGTACAGCGGTGGTGGTGGATTCTCGTTGCGCTTGCGTAGTTGCAGCAGTTCGCCGTCGACGATGCCGAGAGAGGCGAGCGTTCGGCTCGGGTCGAGAGGAGCGTCGCCGAGTTTCGCCAGCGCCCAGCCGCCGTGCCTGGCGCCCCCGTCGGGAGACACCTCTTTCGCCATCTCCAGCAACATGGGCATGAGGTCGGCCACCGCCACATCGGCGGGCAGCGCGACATCGATGCGGGTTCGAGGCGCGACCACCGTCACCCTGCTGAATACCGTCGTGCCCGTTGCCACCTTTTCGCCCCCTACCTGGAGATTCTGCCGCAGGGTGTTTATACCGCGTCGCGGAAAACATCCCGTCGTCGGCCGGTAACCTTGCCGAACCGGCCCCATGGTGTCGTAATACCGCCCTAGTATTAACGCACCTGGGCCACACGTGGGGGCAGTTCCGGCGAATGTTCCGGTGCGCGCGCCCGCATTGGCCGTCAGTCGCCGAGTCGAAGAGGGGTCCTTTCGGTGAGCACGCTGCAGTTCAAGCGGTCGCCACGGCTTGCTGCTCCCCGCCCGCCTGGCGGTGAGGTGCATTTGGAGCCGCCGCCCGAGGTCCCGCGGACGATTCCCGGCAACATCGTCATGAAGTTGATGCCGGTCGTCATGGTCGTGGCGATGTTGGGCATGGTCGTCTTCATGTTCACGGCGGGCGCTATGCGCAGCCCGTTCATGCTGATGATGCCGCTGATGATGATGATGTCGATGGTCGGCATGTTCGCCGGCGGCGGTCGGGGCGGCCAGCAGAAGAAGGCCGAGATGAACGAGGACCGCAAGGACTATCTGCGGTATCTCGGCCAGATGCGCGACAGGGCCCGCGAGGCGATGGTCGAGCAGCGCGCTTCGTTGGAGTGGGTGCATCCCGACCCCGAGGCGCTGTGGTCGATGGCGTCCACGCGGCGCATGTGGGAGCGGCGGCAGAGCGACCAGGACTTCCTTCACCTGCGTGTGGGCCGTAGTTCGCATCGGTTGGCGACACGTCTTGTGCCGCCGCAGACCGGCCCGGTCGACGAACTGGAGCCGATCGCGACGCTGGCGCTGAGGCGGTTCGTGCGCGCCCATTCCATCGTGCCCGACCTGCCCACGCAGATCACGTTGCGTGGTTTCGCCGCCGTCAGTCTGCAGGGCGACAAGGAACTCACGCGCGGCCTGGCCAGGGCGATGTTGGCGCAGCTTGTGACCTTCCACAGCCCGGACGACGTGCTCATCGGCGTCGCGACCACGGGTAGGGCCAAGGAAGAGTGGGAGTGGGCCAAGTGGCTGCCTCACGTCCAGCACCCGACGTTGTCCGATGGCATCGGACAGATGCGCATGATGAGCGGTTCGCTGGCTCAGATCGAGCACTGGCTCGAGGAGGAGCTGCGTGATCGTCAGCGGTTCTCGCGCAACGCCACGCCTCCACCCGACCAGCCGCACATCGTGATCGTGCTCGACGACGCCGAGGTCACCGGCGAGGAGCAGATCCTGCTGGAAGAGGGACTCGTCGGTGTCACTCTCCTCGACCTGTCCGACTCGATCGGCAACCTCGCGGCCCGTCGTGGCCTGCGCCTGGTGGTGGAGGAGGAGCGTCTCGGAGCCCGCAGCGCGGGTGGTGTCGAGTGGTTCGGTCGCCCGGACACGCTCAGCACGGTGGAGGTCGAGGCACTCGCCCGCAAGCTGTCTCCGTATCGCATGAGCACCGGGGCGACCGAGGACAGCGAGGAACAGCCGCTGCTGTCGAACCCGTCGCTGTTGGAGCTGTTGGGTATCCCCGGGGACCCGATGACGTTCGACGTGCAGCAGGCGTGGCGGCCGCGGCCGATCCGTGACCGCTACCGCGTGCCGTTCGGTGTCGGCGAGTACGGCCAGCCCGTCGAGCTGGACATCAAGGAAGCGGCCATGGAGGGCATGGGGCCGCACGGCCTGTGCATCGGTGCGACCGGTTCCGGTAAGTCGGAGTTCCTTCGCACGCTGGTACTCGGCATGTTGGCCACCCACTCCTCGACCACACTCAACTTCGTGCTCGTCGACTTCAAGGGTGGTGCCACGTTCCTCGGATTGGATAAGGCGCCGCACGTCTCCGCCGTCATCACCAACCTCGCCGACGAGGTCACGCTGGTCGACCGTATGAAGGACGCGCTCGCCGGTGAGATGAACCGGCGGCAGGAGGCGTTGAAGAACGGCGGTAACTTCAAGAACGTCTGGGAGTACGAGAAGGCACGGGAGAACGGCGCCGACCTCGATCCCCTGCCCGCGTTGTTCATCGTGGTCGACGAGTTCTCGGAGTTGCTGGCAGCCAAGCCCGACTTCATCGACCTGTTCGTGGCCATCGGTCGATTGGGTCGGTCGCTGCAGATGCACATGCTGCTCGCCTCCCAGCGCCTGGAAGAGGGCAAGCTGCGCGGGCTCGACTCCCACCTGTCGTACCGGATCGGTCTGAAGACGTTCTCGGCCGCGGAGTCACGGGCCGCGATCGGTGTGCCGGACGCTTTCGAACTGCCGTCCGTTCCCGGTGGTGGCTACCTGAAGTACGACACATCCACACTGGTGCGTTTCAAGGCGTCGTACGTGTCGGGGCCGTATCGGCCCGCGGGTATCAAAACCGCTGCTCCAGGCGCGAAGGTGGTGCGTGCCGACAAACGCCCGCAGCTGTTCGTGCCCGACTTCGTGGAACTGCCGAAGGAACCGGAGCCCGAGCCGGAACCCGTCGAGCAGCCACAGCAGCCGGAATCCGAAGAAGCCGTCGAACCGAGCGAATTGGACGTCATCGTCAGTCGGCTCGTCGGCCAGGGACCGCCGGCCCACGAGGTCTGGCTGCCGCCGCTGAAGGAACCCAACTCGCTCGACACCCTGCTGCCGAACCTCAACCCCACCGAGGACAGGGGACTGTCGCCGGTCGGGTTCTTCGGCAACGGCAGGCTGCAGGTGCCGCTCGGCATCGTGGACCGCCCGTACGAACAACGGCGCGACCCGCTGTGGGCGGACTTCTCCGGCGGTGCCGGGCACGGTGTCGTCGTGGGTGGTCCGCAGTCGGGTAAATCCACGATGCTGCGTACGTTGATCATGTCGATGGCGTTGACCCACACGCCCGAGGAGGCGCAGTTCTACTGCATCGACCTCGGTGGTGGAACGCTCGCCGCGCTGGACGGCCTGCCGCACGTGGGTGGTGTCGCGGTGGCACGCCGCGAGCCCGACAAGGCACGCCGTATCGTCGCCGAACTCACCACTTTGGTGAACGAGCGGGAAGCGCGGTTCGGTGCACTCGGCGTCGACTCGATGAACGACTTCCGCAACCGCAAGCGTCGTGGAGAGATTACGGCGGAACAGGACCCGTTCGGCGACGCGTTCCTCATCGTCGACGGGTGGCGTGCGCTGCGGGACGACTTCGACGAGTTGGAACCGCAGATCACCAAGCTGGCCGTGCAGGGTCTGACCTACGGCGTACACGTGGTCATCGCGTCGAACCGGTGGGCCGACATCCGACCCGCCATCAAGGACATGCTCGGGACGCGCTTCGAGCTGAGGCTCGGTGATCCGAGTGAGTCCGACATCGACCGCAGGGTCGCCGTCAACGTGCCGGCCGGACGTCCCGGCCGTGGTTTGACCCGCGACAAACTGCACTTCCTGAGCGGCTTGCCACGTATCGACGGCTCCAGCAGCGATGCCGATCTCGGTGATGGGGTCGTCGACGCCGTCAAGAAGATCTCCGCGGCTTGGAAGGGCAGGCATGCGCCCCAGGTGCGGCTGCTTCCCGACCTCATGCCGTACGAGGAACTGTTGCTGCAGGACAAGCACCAGGACAGCAAGCTCATTCCCATCGGTGTCGACGAGGACGAGCTCGCTCCCGTGTACCTGGACTTCAACGCCGACCCGCACTTCCTCGCCTACGCGGACGGCGAGTCCGGGAAGACCAACCTGCTGCGGCAGATCGTGCGCGGCATCACCGAGCGGTACACGAAGAAGGAAGCGGTCATCATCCTCGTGGACTACCGGCGCACCATGCTGGGGTTCGTGGAGGGCGACCAACTCCTCGGCTACGCGGTGTCGGCGAACCAGCTCGACGGCATGATGAAGGAAGTCGCGCAGTCGATGGCCAAGCGGCTGCCTGGACCCGATGTGACACCACAGCAGTTGAAGGACCGCTCGTGGTGGACCGGGCCGGAGCTGTTCGTGGTGGTCGACGACTACGACCTCGTGGCCACGTCGACCAACAACCCGCTGCGTCCACTCGCCGAGTACTTGGCGCAGGCCAAGGATGTCGGCCTGCACGTCGTCGTCGCTCGGCGTACCGGTGGTGCGGCCCGCACCGGTATGGACCCGATCATCGGCAAGCTGAAGGAACTGGCCATGCCGGGTCTGGTCATGAACGGTTCCAAGGACGAGGGCCAGTTGCTCGGCAACGTCAAGGCCGGCCCGATGCCTCCGGGACGCGGTTACTTCGTCAGCCGCAAGGTGGGCAAGAAGCTCATGCAGGTGTCGTGGATCGCGCCTGAATGACCGTGACAGGCGTACGGCCGCCCGAACCGGCGGCCGTACGCCGACACGGCTTCACGGTGAGACCCGGCGGACAATGTCTGACAGAGTGCTGGGGTAAGGAACCGACGACGGCGGGAGCGGCTAGTGGCATTGCGGGTGGCGGTGGACTTCGGGACATCGAGCACCTGTGTCGTCGCTTCAGTGAACGGTCGTGAACCGCAGGTCGTGGTCGTGGACGGACAACCGATCATGCCGTCCGCCGTTTACGCGGCCCGAGACGGAACGTTGTTCGTGGGCCAGGAGGCCGAACGTCAAGCCGCTGTCGATCCGTCCAGATTCGAACCGCACCCGAAACGTCGCATAGACGAAGGCGAACTGCTGCTCGGGGACACGGTGCTCACCGTTGTGGACGCCATGCATGCCGTGTTGCGGCGC
Organism: Actinomycetes bacterium; assembly: GCA_021793175.1. Lineage (GTDB taxonomy): Bacteria > Actinomycetota > Actinomycetes > Mycobacteriales > Pseudonocardiaceae > Saccharomonospora. The sequence goes on along the minus strand of JAJYTH010000052.1, from coordinate 4,286 downwards.
GCGGTGTCCGAAGCGCGCAGGCTCGCGAGCAACGCCGAGGTCTCGTTGCTGGTGGTGACGCATCCCGCCGACTGGGGTGCGGTTCGTACGCGCCTGTTGCGGCAGGCGGCGGGACAGTTGGCGTACGAGGTGGCGTTGGTTCCCGAACCGGTGGCCGCAGCGGTGTTCCACGCCACGACGTTCACCCCGACTGACCTGAACCAGGAGCGCACCGTCGAGTTCAGTGGCAGTCCGGGCGACACCGTGGCTGTTCTGGACCTCGGTGGGGGCACCATCGACGTCAGTGTCGTGCGGCGGTTGCCGGCCAGCGAGCGCACCGAGTACGAAGTACTGGCTACGCGCGGCGATCCCGGCTTCGGTGGCGCGGACATAGACCAGACGCTGTTGGAACACATCGGTTCCCTGGTGTCGAAAGCCGACCCCGAGGCGTGGGATCAGCTCGTCCAGGGTCGTGAGCTAGCGGACCGCCGTCGTAGACGAGTGCTGCGGCAAGACGTACGTGGCGCGAAGGAGACGTTGTCACGGCATGCGTACACGGACGTGCCCATGCCGCCGCCTTTCGCGGACGCTCACATCACACGTGAGGACCTGGAACAGCTCATCAGAACGCCGCTGGGTCGGGCCGCCGAGCTGACCAAAGTCACCGTCGAGGCGGCGGGACTGCGTCCGCAACAACTGACCGCGATCTTCTTGGTCGGCGGGTCGAGCCGTATCCCGTTGGTCTCACGTTTGGTGTATGAGCGCACCGGGGTCGTTCCGACCACGCTGGACCAGCCGGAAACCGTGGTCGCACGCGGCGCCCTCCGGGCGGTGGAATTGCTTCCGGATCGCACCGGGGTACTGCCGGGCACCATGGGAGCGCGTTTAGCGGGCAAAAAGATGTCGCAGGCCGACCACAGAACTGAAGTGGTGGCGCGACCGGAAGTGGCAGTACCGCGGCGGGCGGCGCCACGGGGAGCGGGCCGGATGTCGGTGCCCGCTTCGAGAGGTCAGAGTCGGCTGGGAAACCGTTCCCCGGCGTATCCTGTGTCCCACGGTATGCCGTCACCACCGCCGCAACCCGGTTTTCCTCCGTCGCCACCGCGGGGACAGGCGTTGCCGCCATCGCCCGTGGCGGTGGCTCCGTCGTCCGAGCAGGCGGGTGGCCCACAGCGGTCAGGGCCACGAACGCGCATGGTCCTGGTCGCCGCGGTCGTCGTGGTGGCGCTGGTGGTGGCGGTAGTGGCGGTGGCGTTGTCCATTTCCGCGGGCGGTGACGGAGACGACGCCCAAGGGCGCACGTACGCGCAGTACTCGTACAAGTTCGTCGCCCCGGAGGACTGGGTCCAAACCGGTGACAACGTCGATGCTCGACAGGTCGTCGTCAAGCCCCAAGATGCCCAGTCCAGTGCCGACGACGATCTGGTGGTGGTGCAGGAGATCGTCCTGTCGTACGACGGCGGAGCTCAACGGGAACGTTTAGCCGGCGAACTGCGCGAGCAGACGAGCGCGAATCCAGGTGTCTACACGGATTTCTCGGAGCACTACGAGTACGCGGGCCACGACGTGGTCCATTACCGGGAGAACAAACCTGCGGCCACTGTGCACTGGTACGTGTTGGCCCACGGCACGGCGCAGGTGAGTGTCGGCTGTCAGGAAGCGAAGATGCAGTCACGTGTGCGTGCCGCATGTGAGCAGATCGTTCGTACGCTCGAGTTCACCAACTGATGGGGTCTGTACCGCGTTTAGCAGGCTGAACGCGGTGTTCTGGCCCCTGGTTCCGGTCGGTTTCGGATTTTCGCGTTCACGCTCGCAACTACTTAGGCGCTTTGGGCGACAACACGGAACCGGACGTGGCACTGTCTCCGTCGTAGAGCCAGTACGAACGAAGTACGGCAATCACGAGCGAAGGGGGTAACACCCGATGGCAGGCGGTTTTACCGGGACACCGGAGCAGTTCCAGCAGGCGTACCAGGACGTTGACGCGATCAAGGCGTCCATGGACCAGAACCTGAACCAGCTGCGCAACAACATCGAGGCGACGCAGGCCGGCTGGCAGGGCGAGGCGGCGAAGGCCTTCCAGAACGTGATGGCCGCCTTTGACGAGAAGACCCGCAAGCTGAACGAGGCGCTCGGCAACATCGGTGAGTTGCTGCAGCAGTCCGGTGTCAAGTACCAGCAGGCGGAAGAGGAGCAGAACGCCGCGATCAGCAACATCGGCAACGCGCTCGGCGGCCTCTGATCCACCACCACACTCGACCACCGACGGGCTTTTACTGAACGGGAGGAACCATGCCGAACGGTATTGTTGTTGATTACGCCACTATCCACACGGCTGCCGAGGACTGCCAGAGGACCGGCGGGGAGCTGGAGGCCCTGTTCGAGGACCTCAAGTCGCGTCTGGCTCCGCTGGTGGACTCTTGGTCCGGTGAGGCCATGGAGGCGTGGCAGATGTGCCAGAACGAGTGGAACCAGTCGCTGGACGAGATGAAGCAGGTGCTGGCGCAGATCGCCACCGCTCTGCCGCAGATCGCCGACGGCTACCAGTCCACCGACAAGAGCATCCAGGGCATGTTCTGAGTCATCACGCCTAGGAGAAACCGGGCTCGCGTACACGGCGGGCCCGGTTTTTGTTGTTCAGTGTGGCGCGCCGACTTCGTACTCGGGTTCGCTGTTGAGGATGCGGATGTTCACGGTTTTCGACTCGCCACTGATGTCGACGGTGCAGCTGAACGTGTGTCCCGCGGCGATCTTCTGGTCGGCGGGGCAGTTGACGTTGCTGACGTCGTGTTCGCCGTAGCTGTCCTGGAGCACCGTGGCGACGCCTTCGTGCAGTGATTCCTGGTCGAGTACGTCGCCTGTGAACATTCCGCTGAACCACGCCGCGGCGCCGCCACCGGCCAAGACCACGAGAACTGCGGCGCCGATGAGCCACGGCTTACGTGATTTGCCGCGTTTAGCGGGCGAACTGTCGTCGAAAGCGCCGAAACCGCCGTACTCCGACGAGAACGAGCCGCCGAAGCCCGTGCCCGTTGGCTGAGGCTGCGTCGTGGGTTGGGGATATTGCTGTTGAGGCAGTGGCCCGCTGTTCGGTTGGTGCGGTTGCCACCACTGGTGCGGCGAGTCAGGTGGCTGTGTCATCAGGTTTTCCTCGCGTATTCGTCCGGCCGGTGCGGGCTGTTCATTCGCGGCTGCTCGTGATCTCGGCCATTCCTTCGTAGAACGCGTCTACTTCTTCTTCGGTGATGAGCTCGGTTACTTCGTCGGAGGAGGGCACGGCGGGGATCTCGTGCTCGCTCGGTGTCTCGAGCACCTGGTAGTGCTGTTTGATCTCGACCTCGTTGCCGTTGGCGGACAGCAGGCCGTTCATCTCGATCTCTTTGAGTTCCCCTTCGGGGTCGAGCATGAGGCGGGTGTCGATCACCTTGTCGAGTAGTGCTTCGCCGATCTCTTCCACCAGCCAGTCCGGGAGGACGACGATGCGCTCATCCAGGAACGTGCGCAGCGAGACACCGATGGTGAGTTCGGTGCTGCCGTCGGCGAGGCTCTTCGCCGTCTTGTCCATCTCGTCGTTCTGCATGGAGCTGTTGACGGCGTTGAAGATCTTGCAGACGGTGGCGTAGCCGCCCCAGAAGCAGATGCCGAGGTCTTGTGCGGTGTACGGCAGCGACACCCAGGGTGTGGGTGCCAAGTCGGCGTAGTCCGGGCCGAGCATGACGTATTCGACATCGCTGCCCGCGGGAAGGAAGTAGTCCCGGTAGTCGGAGGAGTATCGGTTCGAGTGGTTCTTGAAAAACCGGTTGGGCGGGTCTCCGACTTGAATGGCCGTCACAGTGGTGTCGCTTTTCAGCTCGCCGACGCGCATGAAGGACCGGAGTGTGCTCTTGTGCGGCTCGTCGTCATCGAGGTCGTCGGCCAACCGTTCGAGCGTGGAAGAGAACTTGGTGCTGACGTATTCGGCAACGTCGTCACCGTCCGGGATTGGTTTGCCCACCCGTCCGGTCGCGCAGCCAGCAGCTAACATTACGGCAGCGCATAGTGCGACCACTCTCCGTAGTCGTTGTCTCATTTTGTTTCAGCCTCTTGGATGTCATGTCGGCGTGAGCTGCGGAAGAGACTAGTATGTCGTGCAGTGCGGACCCCCGGGTTCACCTTCTTCTCGGCGACCGGGTATCTTCACTTGTTGTTGTGCGCGCACGAGCGGCACGCGCCAAGCCCGCATGGACCCATAAGCAAGTTGACGATGAGGTAGACCCTTGCCCACGTACAGCCCTAAGCCCGGCGATGTCACTCGTGCCTGGCACGTG
>JAJYTH010000162.1 GCA_021793175.1 Actinomycetes bacterium | reverse complement strand
ACGGCGGCCGTCGCCACCTCCCGCCCCGCCGGGGCCCTCGGTGTGCCATCACCATCGGCGAGCAACCGGCCGAGAAACCGTTTACGCGAGGCTCCCACCAGCACCGGGAAACCGAGCGACGACACCACATCGAGGCCGTGCAGCAGCGCCCAGTCGTGCTCGGCCCGTTTGGCGAAACCCAGCCCGGGGTCGAGCACGATGGCCTCCTCCCGCACACCCGCCGCGAGCGCTGCGTCCACGCGGGCGCTCAACTCGTCCCGGACCTCGGACACCACGTCGTCGTAGGTGGCCAGAGCGTTCATGTTCCTGCTGTGGCCACGCCAATGCATGAGCACCCACGGTGCCCCCGTGTCGGCTGCCACCTTGGCCATGTCCGGGTCGGCCAATCCTCCCGACACGTCGTTGATGATGTGGGCACCCGCCTCGATCGCGGCAGCCGCGACAGCGGCGCGCGTGGTGTCCACAGACAGCACCAGTCCTTCGGCGGCCAACGTCCTGACCACCGGCACCACGCGGGACTTCTCCGTCTCGGCGTCCACGCGTTCGGCCCCCGGCCGCGTCGACTCACCACCGACGTCGATGACATCCGCGCCCCGCCGCCACATCGCATGCGCGTGTGCGAGAGCGTCCTGCCGACTCAGATACCGACCACCGTCGGAGAACGAATCGGGCGTGACATTGAGAATGCCCATCACCACGCACCGGCCCGGATCGGGCAGCGCCGCGTGGCTCATCGCCGGCCCTTGATGAGCTCCAGCGCCTCGGACCGCGACGACGCCGACGACTGCAACAAGCCCCGCACCGCCGAGGTGGTGGTGCGGGACCCGGGCTTACGGACACCGCGCATCGACATGCACAGATGCTCCGCCTCGACGACCACGATCACGCCCCTCGGACGGAGCTTGCGGTTCAACGCGTCGGCCACCTGGGAAGTGAGCCGCTCCTGAACCTGCGGCCGCTTCGCGTACATGTCGACCAGACGCGCGAGCTTCGACAACCCCGTCACCTTGCCCTGCCCGTTCGGGATGTAGCCCACATGGGCAACACCGTGGAAAGGCAGGAGGTGGTGCTCGCAGAGACTGAAGATCGGGATGTCCGTCACGAGGACGAGCTCCTCGTGACTCTCGTCGAACGTCCGGTCCAGCACGTGGTCCGGGTCGCTGTACAGCCCGGCGAACAACTCTCGGTAAGCCCGCGCGACCCTGGCCGGCGTCTCCTTCAGGCCGTCGCGCTCCGGGTCCTCACCGCAGGCGAGCAGAAACTCCCGGACAGCGCGCTCAGCCCTTTCCTGGTCGAAGACGGCGTGACCGGCCTCGGGCCGTTCCTCGTCGACCCCGAGTGAAAAGGAGCCGTTGACTGTCACGTCACTGCCTTCCCCGATCACGAAGGCTGTTGGCCGTCCTGATCGTTTTCGTCATTGCGCTCGGTTTGTGGCTTCCCTTCCGCGGGCGGTGACGGTTGTCCCTGCTGCAGGGGCGGTTGGTCACGCCACGGGTAGCCATGATTGCCCCTCGGCTGCGTCGCCGGAGTCCACCCCGGAGGAGCCCCGTAGTGGGGCGGCCCCGGGTTGCTGCCGCCAGTACTCGGCTGGTTGCCGTGCGAGGACCACGGGGTGATGCCGCTGTTCTTGCTGGGCACCCCGTTGGAACCCGTGTCGCCGGAAGGCGGGGCGTACGGATTGTACGTCGACGACGTCGCAGGAGGTTCCGGCTGCTCACGCGGTGGTCCGCCGGGCAAGTCGCCGGCACCGGGCGCGGTCCGCACCGGGGTCGGCTCCGGCTCCTGGGCCTTGTCGGCGTCCGAACCCTTGTCGCCCTTGTCGGAATCCGACTCCGGGGGCCACGGCTCACCCCGCTCCAACGCCAGCTCACGCGGCGTCTTGATCGGCGGCTTGTCCGACGGGAGACGCTCTCCGAACTCGTTGAACGTCGTGATCCGCGGCCGCTTCTCCACCGTGGCGAAGATGCGTTCGAGGTCCTTGCGCTGCAGGGTCTCCTTCTCCAGCACTTCCATCACGAGGTTGTCAAGGACGTCGCGGTAGGTGGTGAGCACCTCCCACGCCTCGGTGTGCGCCGTCTCGATGAGCTTGCGCACCTCCTCGTCGATCTCGTGCGCGACCTCCAACGAGTAGTCCGCCTGCCTGCCCGCCGAGCGGCCCAGGAACGGATCACCCTGCTCTTGGCCGTACTTGACCGCACCGAGACGGGACGACATGCCGTACTCGGTCACCATCGCCTTGGCGATCTTGGTGGCCTGCTCGATGTCGGAGGACGCACCGGTGGTGGGCTCGTGGAAGACGAGCTCCTCGGCCGCGCGGCCACCCATCGCGAAGACGAGGCGGCCGATCATCTCCGACCGCGTCATCAGCTGCTTGTCGTCCTCGGGGACGATCAACGCGTGCCCGCCGGTACGCCCACGAGGCAGGATCGTCAGCTTGTAGACGGGTTCGATGTCGGGCATCGCCCACGCCGCGAGCGCGTGCCCACCCTCGTGATAAGCGGTGATCTTCTTCTCGTGCTCGGAGATGATGCGGCTCTTGCGGGCGGGCCCGCCGATCACTCTGTCGACGGACTCCTCCAACGCCTCCTCGGTGATGACGGAGCCGTTCTCCCGCGCCGTGAGCAGGGCCGCCTCGTTGATGACGTTGGCGAGGTCGGCACCCGACATGCCCACCGTGCGCTTGGCCAGCGCCTCCAGGTCGACGTTGTCGGCCAACGGCTTGCCCTTGGCGTGGACCTCGAGGATCCGCTTACGCCCCGCGAGGTCGGGGGCCGACACCGGGATCTGCCGGTCGAACCGGCCGGGGCGCAGCAGAGCCGGGTCGAGAATGTCGGGACGGTTCGTGGCCGCGATCAGAATGATGCCGCCACGCGAGTCGAACCCGTCCATCTCGACGAGCAACTGGTTCAGCGTCTGCTCACGCTCGTCATGGCCACCGCCGAGGCCCGCGCCACGCTGCCGACCCACGGCGTCGATCTCGTCGACGAAGACGATGCACGGCGCGTTCTGCTTGGCCTGTTCGAACAGGTCACGCACACGGGAGGCACCGACACCGACGAACATCTCGACGAAGTCGGAACCGGAGATCGTGTAGAACGGCACGCCCGCCTCACCGGCGACCGCGCGCGCGAGCAGTGTCTTACCCGTACCGGGCGGGCCGTACAGCAGCACGCCCTTCGGGATCTTGGCGCCCAAGGCCTGGTAGCGCGCCGGGTTCTGCAGGAAGTCCTTGATCTCGTGCAGCTCCTCGACGGCCTCGTCGGCTCCCGCGACGTCGCTGAAGGTCGTCGTCGGCATGTCCTTGTTCAGCTGCTTGGCCTTGGACTTGCCGAAATTGAGCACCCTGTTTCCGCCACCCTGCGCGCTGTTCATCATCCACATGAGCAGCAGCACAAGGATGCCCAGCGGAATCATGTAGATCAGCAGCTGGGTGAAGAAGCCGTCCTGGTTGACGGTGGTGTCGAACTTGACGTTCTGCTCACCCGTGCTCGAGTTGAGCAGCGTGTTGTAGAGCTGGTCCGACGCCCCTGCCGGGAACTTCGTGATGACCTGTTCTATCTGCTCGCCCTCGACCTCGATGGGTTCGGAGAGCTGCAGTTTGAGTTGCTGTTCCCGGTCCTCCAGGGTGGCCTCGTCGACGTTGCCAGAGCGGATCTGCTCGATGGCTTGCGACGTCGGCACTTCGGTATAGCCGCGGTCACCGTCTGTAAGAGTGCTGATACCGAAGTACAGCACCAAAGCCACGAGTATCCACAGCAGTGGGTTTCTGAACAGGCGCTTGCGGTCCATTCGATCCGGCCGTGGTGGCCTCGACCCTCCCTGGCTAGGCGGCAAGTCGTGATATCCGCCGTCGCGGTGTTGACGAAAGCATGGGCGCTACGGAGTTCACCGTCTCACCAGCGTACCGTCCGGCTTCGTCGAGGTGCCGGGCGATCCTGCTGTTGTCAACGGCCGGGGCCGCCACGATGTTCCCCACCTCTTGCCCGGCTCAGGATGTGACTTCGGCGACCAGTTCACCGAGACGGGTACGCAGCGTCTTGGTGTCCGCGGGCGCCACGGTCACCCACTCCCGGCCGTCCGGACCCGTGCGCGACACGCTGAGGTAACGCCCCGAGGCCGTGTCGAACCATGCCAATACCGACGAACGTCGCTTACCGCCCAGGTCATCGCGGCTGTTGGTGGCGAACTGGCCTCCTCGCAGCCGCGGCTGCGCGATCAGCCGGGCATAGGTTTCGACCGGGTCGTGCGAGCGGTCGGCGAGTCCCCCGCGCCTGCGCGGCGCGTCGTCCTTGCCTCCCACTCCCGCCACCACGCCCGTGCGTGCCGGCTGAATGCGCATGGCCTGGTCCAGCGGCAACGTGACGGACGCCTCGGTGCCGCGCCCACTCGCGGGCAGCAGATCCACGATCGCGGAAGCGAGACCGTCCGCGTAGATCGACCGCAGCCAGACACCGTCGGCATTCTGGATGGCGAGCACGGCCTGCCTACCGTCGGAGGCCGCCAACGCCGCGACCGGGTGCTGCTGGAACTCGGGGATGTACAGCGCGTCGATGCTGACCGAGGGCCGGGCCAGCAACCGCAGCCATTCCCCCACCGGGGAGGAAGCGAGATCGCGGGCGGAGAACTCGACGTGCACCCGTTGCCGCAGAGCGGCGCGTTCGGTCTCGTCGTCACCATGCGACGGCACGTTCAA
>JAJYTH010000001.1 GCA_021793175.1 Actinomycetes bacterium | reverse complement strand
GCAGGGACCAGCGGTTCGACCAGTGCCCACAGCTCATCAGGCACCAACCGCCGCGACAACTCATCAACCACGAACCAAGATCATGCCCGCAACCCAACCAAGATCCAAACGAGACACGCTCTAAGGGCATTTCCAGCATAATGCGACGCCAGATAGTGGAGAAGAATTCTTGCCGGGTTGCGAGTTTTAGCTCTCTTCCGCTTGCTCAGCTCTATCTGTACTCGTTCGAACAGCTCTGATGTGATGATTGGGGGAGCTTTAAGGTTGTTCGGGTCTGCCTCGCCGTTGTGTGTCGTCCATCCGAGTAATGCTTTTGATTGGAGGATGTCCCATATTGTCGACTCTGACCGGCGATCACCTTTAAGGTCTTGGCCTCGCAATGATCTTTGCCGGTCGCGGGGAACAGCTTTGTAGCCGTAGTGAACGGCTTCACCTCCCCACCTGCCAGCGGCACGGAGTGCCTGCCGAGAGGCTGCGGTCCGTTCACGGATCGTGTCGCGTTCGAGTTCGGCGAAGATGCTAGCAATCTTGACGAACAGCCGTCCCATAGATGTCCCCGTGTCGATTCCATCAGACACGGTGACGAGTCGCTTACCACGTGCTTCCAACCATTCGACTAGGCGGAGAGTGTCCAGCGCTGACCGGGATACTGGATCGAGTCGCCATGCGACGAGGATGGACCAGGGGTGCGGGGGGAGTGTCGGTAAGCCACTTGCCTAACCCGTCACGGTCGAACGGGGACACAGCGCCAGACACGTCAAGGTCTACAGCCTCGCCGACTAGCTCAGCGTCGTTCTGTTCGGCCCATCGGATCACTACCTCACGTTGCCGTTCCGGCGACGTGGTGGCATCGGCCAGGCGTGAGAGTCGGATCGCTGCTAGGGCGTTCACTATGACCCGGTATTGTAGGTAGGCGCCGTTTGGTGAGATCCATGCCGACATGGAGACACCCGGGCTGGTCCAGCTCCCGCTGTGTCTTTCGCGTGGGCGTGTAGCGGTTGAGGGGTTTGGCCTCCTCCGTGAAGAACCGGAAGGCATCGATGTGACTGCAACGCACGTTGAGAGCCTCGACCACTGCGTCGGTACCCGACGGCCCCAGCCGCAACGGGACCTGGCTGTGTCGGATCCTCTCGGGCGCGGCCCGGTAGACCATGGCCCACTCGTGCAGGCCGAAGCAGTCGAACCGGGCGCGTCGCGAATGGATCGCCTCCAACAGTGACAAGGTGTGCCGCGTGGTGCGGGCGAGTCCGTCGGTGAAAGCCGACTCGTCGAGAATGACGCTGCCCGAGGTCTCGCGGTAGCCCGAACGTTGAAGGAAACGACGCGCGCCGGGCCCTGTCAACACCACGTTCGGGCCCGGCTGCCACCTTTCCAACCGAGACGCGGGAAGCGAGTAGTCGGTGAACAGGAAATCGAGCACCGGGTGCTTCTCTCCCCGCTGCCGACGTCGCTTGTGCGGCTCCGTCCACACTCGCATGCGTCGGGAATGGGCTTCCTCTCGTGCCCGCCACTCGTTCTCACCCAGGATCTTGGTGACTGTCATGGCCGTCCCACGATATGAGTGCCGTCGCGCACGGTGCCGACGTACTCCTCCAACAGATCCTCCAGCGCGACGATGCCGACCACGCTGCCCTCGGCGTTGACGGCGGTCGCGAGATGGCTGCCTTCCCGACGCATTGCCGAGAGTGCTTCGTCGAGCTTCGCTTCCAACTTCAACTGTGTCAGCTTGCGGGTCTTGGTCGGGGGCACGACGACCGACGGATCGCCGTCGAGCTGCGCGAGGATGTCCTTCACGTGGATGTAGCTGGTCAACTGCCCACCGTTGTCCTGCACCGGGAAACGCGAGAACCCCGTGGACGACACGGCCTGTTCCACGTCGCCGACGGTGGGTTGTGCGGGCAACGTCGTCAGCTCGTCGAGCGGCACCAGCACGTCGGCCACGGTCTTCTCCATCGACGACAGTGTCTGACTGAGCCGGCGGTGCTCGGACTGCTCCAGCAAACCCTCCCTGCGGGACTCGCTCAGCAGCGCGGCCAGTTCGTCGGAGGTGTATCCGGTCTCGACCTCGGTCTTGGGCTCTATCTTGACCAGGCGCAGCATCGCGTTGGCCACACTGTTGAGCAGCCAGATGAACGGGTGGGTGAGGCGGACCCAGGCCACGTGCACCGGGACCAGCCACAGTGCCAGTCGTTCGGGCTCAGCGATGGCCAAGTTCTTCGGCACCATCTCGCCGACGAGCACGTGCAGCAGCGTCAGAGCCACCAGCGTGACGGTGAAGGCGAGACCGTGCACCACGTAGCTCGGCAGCGGCACCCCGAGAGCACTCACCGCGAGTTCGATCTGGTGAGCCACGGCGGGTTCACCGAACTGCATCAGCAGCAGCGAGCAGAGCGTGATGCCGAGTTGGGCGCCCGCAAGCATCAACGACACGTTCCGACTGGCGTTGATGACGATCTTGGCTCGGGTCTTCCCCTGCTCCAGCAGCCCTTCCAGCCGGTCTCGACGGGACGAGATCAACGCGAACTCGGCACCCACGAAGAAGGCGTTGGCGAGCAGTAGGACGGCGATGAGCGAGATGGACAACCAGTCGCTCACTGGTTCACCTCCTGTCGCTGCACGGTGACCTCGGCGATGCGATGCCGGTCCATGCCGGTCACCACCAGCCGCCAGCCGTCGATGTCGAGGGACATGCCGATCTCGGGGATCTCACCGAGCCGGTCCAACAGCAGCCCGGCGATCGTCTCGTAATCGCCGTCGGGCATGTGGAAACCCGTGGCGTCGAACACCTCGTCGCCACGAAGTTGTCCCGACACGACCCAGCTGTCGGCAGTGAGCTGTCGCGAAGCCGGTTTCTCGCGGATGTCGTGTTCGTCGCGGACGTCGCCCACGATCTCCTCGACCACGTCCTCCAACGTCACCAGGCCCGCGGTCCCGCCGTATTCGTCGACCACGATCGCGAGTTGGAAGCGGGAATCGCGGAGTCGGTCCAGCACGGCGTCCCCCGGCAACGATTCGGGCACGGTCGGCACCGGCCGCATCAGCGAACCCGCCGGTGTGGAGCCACGTTCGGGGCTGGAAACGGTGAACGCCTGCTTGACGTGCACGGTGCCCTGGATGTCGTCCAGATCCTCGCGGTACACGGGGAAGCGAGAGAAACCGGTACGCCGTGCGAGCGCCACCATGTCGGTGACGGTGTCGTCGACGTGCAACGCCTCCAGCCGTACTCGGGGGGTCATCAGCTCGCCCGCGTTGCGGTCACCGAAGCGCAGGGAGCGGTCGAGTAGTTTGGCGGTCGACACGTCGAGCGTCCCCGTCTCGGCGCTCGCGCGGACGATGGAGCCGAGTTCCTGCGGTGAACGTGCCGATCGCAGCTCTTCCTGGGGTTCGATGCCGAACTTGCGCACCACCCAGTTGGCGCTGTTGTTCATGATGTTGATGAGCCAGCGGAACAGGGCCGAGAACCGCGTGTGGTAGCCGGAGACGGCACGCGCCGTGAGTAGTGGCTGGGCCACTGCCAGGTTCTTCGGCACCATCTCGCCGATCACCATCGACAGGGATGTGGCCAGCAGCATGGCCACCACGAGCGACGTTCCGGCGGCGGCCGACTCCGACATGCCCAGCGCCATGAGGGCGGGCCGGACCAGGCGGCCGAGCAGTGGCTCGGCGACGTATCCGGTGACCAGAGTGGTGAGCGTGATGGCCACCTGCGCGCCGGAGAGTTGGAACGACAGCGTCCGGTGGGCCTTCAGAACGGTTTTGGACCGCTTGTCACCGACCTGCCGGACGTTCGACTCGACCGCGCTGCGTTCCAGTGTCGTCAGGGAGAACTCGGCCGCGACGGCCAAGCCGGTTCCGACGGTGAGCAGGATGACGAAGAGGACGCCGAGAACATTGAGCAGGATGTCCATCAGCGGACACCGCCCGGTTCACGACGAGAGCGAATGGGATAGCCGGGTGGATCACCCGGCTCGGTACTGTCCCCGGGTGACTGCGCTGCGCGCACGAGCGGTGTCACTCCTCCAGAATTCGAATGTGTTGGAAGTGGCGCTATCTTAACCACGCTTAACGTGGTTTCGGGATGTTGTGTTCCCGACTCCGGGGGCGTGGAACCTCAGTCGTTCGCCTTCGTCGCGGTTTGCCCGCGGTGCCTACGGACACTTTCCTCGACGAGGTCGAGTACCGGTTCGAGGTCGTCGGCGGGAAGCCCCATGGCCAGGTGGGAGACCAGTCCCTCTAACACCAGTTCGAGGTAGGCGGTGAGCACGTCGACGCTCACGTCGTCCCGCAGGTTCCCCGCGTTTCGCTGCCACAGGAGGCGTTTGCGGGTCGCGGCGGTGAGTTGTTCGGAACGCTCGGCCCAACGCGCGCGGAATTCCGGGTCGGTGCGAAGGCGACGGGAGACCTCGAGACGGGTGCCCAGCCAGTCGGCCGGGAGCTCGCCGGTACCGGACAGCAGGTCTCGCATCACTTGCACGAGACCTTGCTCGGCGACGACGTCGGCCATGCGCCGCGCGTCGTCCTCGGCCAGCGCGAGGAACAGGGATTCCTTGTCGCGGAAATGGTGGAAGATCGCTCCGCGAGAGAGCCCGGTCGCGTCTTCGAGCCGCCGGACCGTGGCGCCCTCGTATCCGTGTCGTGTGAAGCACACACGAGCGCCGTTGAGGATCTGGCGTCGGCGCGCCGCGAGGTGGTCCTGGCTGACCCGTGGCATCCCACGATCTTGACACCGTGCGCGGGGGATCGCAATCCGTACGTACGTACTGTGATTTCTGTGCGGCCGGCCTCGTCGTCGAGCCCAGCTCTGTGACGTGCATCGGTCACTGTACGTCGTCGCCGGAGGCGTCCCCCGCGCGGCGATGTTCACGGGATCGTGAGTACCTGTTCGAGTGACGTGGGAGCGAGCTCGCGGGCGGCCACGAACTGTTCGGCGGTCTGCCTCGGCGCGATGCGATCGTCGTTCCAGGACGACAGCAACAGGGCCACCTTGGCCTGCATCTCGGTGCGCAACTTGAGGAACGAGTCGGCCGGGTTGGCACCCACCTGCCCCTGTAGCAGCCACCAGACCCAGGCGACGGCACCCGCATTGGCCACGAAGTCCGGAATCACCGGAATACCGCGTGCGGTCAGCATGGCCTCGGCCTCGGGAGTCGTCGCCGCGTTGGCGGCCTCGACGATGGCACTGGCGGTGACGTCGTAGGAGTTGTCCGGCGTCAGCGCGTACGAGACGGCCGCGGGGACGACGATGTCTGCGTCGGCGGCGAGTACGGCGGACCGGGGCAGGCGCTCGACGTGGTCGGGCACCTGTGTGCGGTCGATCTCGCCGTAGCGGTCGCGGGCTTGTAGCAATGCCGGGATGTCGAGGCCGTTCGGGTCGGCGAGAGTGCCCGCGGCGTCGGCGACGGCGACGATCCGCAACCCGGACTCGTGCAGATACCAGGCCGCGCCGCCACCCATCGTGCCGATGCCCTGGATGGCCACGGTGGTGTCCGTGGGCGCCCAGTCCCACGCCGAGACCACTCCGAGGCACGCTTGTGCGACGCCGTATCCCCCGATGACGTCACCGAGGAGTAATCCACCCGGGACCGGCGCGCTGAGCCCGGCCTGCACCCGCCGCAACGTGCGCTCGGGGTCCGTGGAACGCCGGATGGCCGCGTGGTACGACTGCCGCAGGTTCAGGGAGGCGAACACGTCGTCGAGGAGATGCTGCGGAACGCCGAGGTCCTCGGCCGTCACCCAGTGTGCGTCCAACCACGGACGCATGTCGTGATAGAAGCGCTCCAACACCCCCCGAGCGCGAGGGTCCTTCGGGTCGAAGTCGATACCGCCTTTCGCGCCGCCCACGGGGAGGTCGAACGCGGCGGTCTTGGCCGCCATCCCACGGGCGAGGTCCTCGGCCTCCGACAGAGTGCAGCCGGGGCGCATCCGGGTGCCACCGGTCGTCATTCCCGACACGAGAGTGTGCACCACGAGATGGCCGTGGGCACCTGTCACCTTGTCGGTCCAGGTCAGTCGCAGCAGTGGTTCGTTGACATGCTGGTTCACCGTTCGGCCCTCCCCTGCGTATGCCATCGAAGTTCGGCGTGTACTGACAGGCTGCGGCCACGGCACCGGAAACGTCCAGTTAAAGACCGTGCACGATTCCGTTTAGTGTTGATGCATGGAGCTGTCGGTGCATCGGTTGCGTATGCTGCGGGAACTGCACCGCAGGGGCACCATCACGGCCGCCGCGGCGGCACTGCACTACACGGCCTCGGCCGTTTCCCAGCAACTCGCACAGTTGGAGCGGGATGTCGGCGCCAAACTGTTCGAGCGGCTCGGACGCCGGGTGCAACTGACCGAATTGGGCATGCTGCTCACCGAACACGCCGAGGAGATCCTGGGCGCGGTCGAACGCGCGACCGTGGCGTTGGAGGAGGCGCAAGAGACGCAGACGGTGCGGCTGACGGCCGGAGTGTGGGCGTCGGTGGCGTCGGGACTGTTGCCCACCGCGCTCGCCTCACTCGCCGCGGAACATCCCGGCATCAAAGTCCACACGCGCGAGTTAGCCCCCGAGGAAACCCCTGACGCGGTACGGGACGGGTCGTTGGACTTCTCATTCGTCATCGACTACACCGACGCGCCGACACCGTGGGACAACGGCCTGGAACGCGTGGCGGTGGCAGTGGAGCGTCTCCACGCCGCCATGCCCGCGGCGACCGCGTCCACCGGCACGGTGAGTCTGTCGGATCTCGCCGATCAACCGTGGATCCTCGCCAGTCCTCGCAGTCATTTCGGCCGGGCGGTGCGGGTGGCCTGCCAGCGATTCGGCTTCGAACCGACGATCTACCACGAGGTCGAGGAACAGGCCACGGCCATGGCCATGGTGAGCGCGGGACTGGGCGTCACGCTCGTGTCGGATCTGGGGCTGACTCTGCGCCCGCCGGGTGTGGACATCGTGCCCCTGTCGACCCCCGTCATGCGCACGGTGTCCGTGGCGTATCGCCGTGCGGCGCTGCGCAGACCCGCACTGCGGTTGGTGATCGACGCTGTCCGTGCAGCCGCTGCGGAGATCGGATTGGGGGCTTCGGCGACGGTTCCTGGTTGATTCGACGTTTCGGCCACTCGAAAGTGCCGTATCCCCCGTGTAGCGTCCACAAGGTGGTGGCCACCGGCACCGAGCATGGGGAGCGTGGCGATGACAGCGGTGCGCGACACCCAACCGTTTCCACACGACGCGCGCCGGAACGCGGCGCGGGACATGGCGGCCGCCGAGGTCGCCGCCAGGGTGGTGTCCGACCGTGCCGAGGGCGAGGCTTACGTGGCGTCCGTGTGTTTCAAGCACGGGCCTCCGCGACTGCTCGGTGTCGAACTGGAATACACAGTCCATGACGTCGTCGATCCCCGCCTTCCCTTGTCCCGCACACGTCTCGCCGAAGCTCTCGGCCCGCACGCTCCCCGCACTCTCGTTCCCGACAGTCCCGCACAGCCACTACCCGCAGGCTCGACGTTCACCCTCGAACCGGGCGGGCAGGCGGAGGTCTCCACGGCCCCTCAGCCTTCGTTCCGCTCCTTGTGCGAGGCCGCCGATACCGATCTGGCCCACGTCACGGATCTGCTCGCCTCCGCGGGGCTGAGGTTGGGGGCACGCGGCATCGACCCGTTCCGTTCTCCGGCACGACTGTTGTGCACCCCGCGATACACGGCGATGGAACGCCGGTTCTCGCCGCTGGGACGCGGCGGCATCACCATGATGTGCAGTACCGCTTCGCTGCAGGTGTGTGTCGACGCGGGAGAGTCGCACGAGATATCCCATCGTTGGGCGGCGGCGCACGCGTTGGGCCCGGTGCTGCTCGCGTTGTTCTCGAATTCCCGGTGGCACGCGGGTGTCGACACCGGGTGCGCCTCGGCGCGTTGGCTGTCCGTGATGGACACCGAGACGTGCCGGACCGCCGCACAGGAGCCGAGCGATGACCCGGCCTCGGCGTGGGCTCGCCGTGTACTGGATACGCCGCTCATGCTGCTGCCTCGGGAAGGCGGCTCGTGGGACGCCCCGCCCGGATTGACTTTCGCCGACTGGATCGCCGGTAGGGGAGCGGCGGCGTCCTTGCCCCGGCCCACGCTGGCCGACCTGGACTATCACCTGACCACACTGTTCACACCGGTGCGTCCCCACGGTTACTTGGAGATCCGTTACCTCGATGCACAGCCCCCGAAAGCCTGGTCGCATCCCGTCGCCCTGCTCGCGGCACTGTTCTCCAAACCATCCACCGTGGATTCAGTGAGGGAGGTATGCGAACCGGTCGCGGACCGGTGGTCCGACGCCGCGCGACACGGATTGGCCGACTCCCGGCTCGCCGCGGTCGCCCGGACGGTCGCCGATCTGGGCTGTTCCGCTCTGCCGAATCTGGACCTGCCCGAGCACGCGATCGGCCACATCGCCGACGCCATCGACCGACGGTTGAGTCGTCGAGAAAGGGAGTGACGCCATGACCAGCGTCCACAACGCCCGCAACGATGTTCACCGAACCGGTAGCCGAAGCGGTGTCCCACCCGAGGTGGACCATCCGCTGGTGGAATTGCCCGAACAGGACCTTCGCCGCTATACGGCCGAGGTGCTGGAGCGGGCCCGTTCCCGCAGCACCGCACTGACCGAGGCCGTGGACGACGACGACCTGGTCAAACAGCACTCGAAACTCATGTCGCCGTTGGTGTGGGACCTCGCGCACATCGGCAGCCAGGAAGAGATCTGGTTGGTGCGCGACGTGGGAGGCCGCGAACCGTTACGTCCCGAGATCGACGACCTCTACGACGCCTTCCAACACCCCAGAGCGACTCGGCCCTCGTTGCCCCTGCTCGGCCCCGCCGAAGCCCGCGACTACGTGGACCAGGTGCGGCGCAAAGCCCTCGACGTGCTGGAGAACGCACCGCTACGGGGCTGCGACCTCACCCGTACGGCTTTCGCTTTCGGCATGGTCGCCCAGCACGAACAGCAACATGCCGAGACCATGTTGGCGACCCATCAGCTGCGCAAGGGCGATCCCGTGCTGCATGCGCCCGCACCACCGCCTTCCTCGGTGCTCGACCTCGCCGAGGAGGTTGTCATTCCGGCCGGCCCGTTCCTCATGGGCACTTCGGTGGAGCCGTGGGCACTGGACAACGAATGCCCCGCACACGAGGTGTACGTGGACGCTTTCGCCCTCGACACCACGCCGGTCACCAACGCACGATATGCGGCGTTCGTGGACGACGGCGGATACCACGAACGACGTTGGTGG
This sequence comes from Actinomycetes bacterium, assembly GCA_021793175.1. Lineage (GTDB taxonomy): Bacteria > Actinomycetota > Actinomycetes > Mycobacteriales > Pseudonocardiaceae > Saccharomonospora. The sequence goes on along the minus strand of JAJYTH010000001.1, from coordinate 82,314 downwards.
AGTGAGGAAGGCTGGCACTACCGCAGCGCACACGACATCAGGGCACCACGCTTCTGGTGGCGGGAAGACGGCCGCTGGTGGCGCACGCGGTTCGGTGTTCACGAACCGGTTCCGGGCGACGAGCCGGTGATGCACGTGTCGTACCACGAAGCGGAGGCGTTCGCCGCGTGGGCGGGACGCAGACTGCCCACCGAGGCGGAATGGGAGAAAGCGGCCCGATACGACCCCACCACCGGTCGTTCTCGACGTTATCCGTGGGGAGACGAGGAGCCCACGGCGCGCCACGCGAATCTGGGACAACGACACCTACGGCCCGCTCCCGTGGGCGCCTACCCTCAGGGCGCCTCACCGTTCGGAGCGCATCAGCTGATCGGGGATGTCTGGGAGTGGACCAGCAGCGACTTCCGGCCGTACCCGGGCTTCGTGGCCTTCCCGTACCGCGAGTACTCCGAGGTGTTCTTCGGCCCCGACTACAAGGTGCTGCGTGGGGGCTCGTTCGGCAGTGATCAGGTGGCCGTTCGGGGCACGTTCCGCAACTGGGATTTCCCGATCCGCAGACAGATTTTCGCCGGCTTCCGTTGCGCCCGCGACGTGCGTGCCGATGATGTGACCGCCGGTGTGTAGGCACCTGGCCTACCTCGGTCCACCGATGTCACCGGTCGATCCCATACTCCACGCGCCCCATTCGTTGCTCGTCCAGTCGTACGCGCCGAAGGACATGCGTGACGGCGGAACGGTGAACGCCGATGGCTTCGGCATCGGCTGGTTCGGCGACGATGGCCAGCCGACACGGTACCGATGCTCCTATCCACTATGGAGCGATAGCGCGATGGGGCGGTTGTTGGAACCCGTGCGTGCGGGCGCGTTCCTGGCCGCGGTCCGTTCCGGGACGCCGGGAATGCTGGTGGCCGAGGCGGCATGTGCACCGTTCGCCGACGAGGACTGGTTGTTCAGCCACAACGGCGTGGTGCCCGGCTGGCCGGAATCGGTAGCCGGTCTCGCGGAGGCGGTTCCCGTGGTGGAGCTGCTGCGGATGGAGGCACCCACCGACTCGGCGCTGCTGTGGCTCGTGTTGCGGCACGCCTTGGACGCCGGAGCCGATCCGGTGGAGGCGCTGGCCGAGCTGACTCACCGGGTGGAGGCGGCCGCACCCGGCTCCCGACTGAACTTCCTCCTCGTCGGGAGGAAGACGCTCGTGGCGACCGCCTGGACACACGCGTTGTCGGTGCGACGACTCGGTGAGGGGGTGCTCGTCGCGTCGGAACCCTGCGACGACCACCCGGATTGGCATTCGGTCGCCGACGGGGAGTCGGTGGTGGCGCGTCACGCACACAGCGGGCAGGAGGGAACAGCGGACGTCGCAGCCGCTGCCAGTAAGACCACGATCGAGATCGTCCCCCTGGGAAAGGAGCGGAGTCGAGCGTGAACGAGGCGCGGATCGAGGTTCACCGTGACCCGACCGAGGTGACGGAGACATTGCGGGAGGACGTGCGCGAGGGGCTGTCGGCCCGAGCCAAGTGGCTGCCGTCCAAATGGTTCTACGACGCGCGCGGCAGTGAGCTGTTCGAACACATCACGAGATTGCCCGAGTACTACCCGACCCGTGCCGAACGGGACATCCTGCGTGCGCACGCCGCGGAGATCGCCGCCGTCACCGGTGCTCGGACCGTAGTGGAGTTGGGGTCGGGGTCGAGTGAGAAAACGCGCCTGTTGCTCGACGCGTTCGCGGCGCATGGCGGTCTGCGCGAGTTCGTTCCGCTGGACGTGTCGGAGGCCGCGTTGTCCGCCTCCGCCGAGGCCACCGTCGCGGACTACGTGGGCCTGCGCGTGCACGGCGTGGTGGCCGATTTCACCGAACCGCTGGAGTTCCTGCCCGGCACGCCGCCGCGGATGGTGGTCTTCCTCGGCAGCACCATCGGTAACTTCCCGCCCGACGAGCGGGCGAAGTTCCTGGCTTCCGTACGGTCGGTGCTCGCCGACGGCGAATGGTTCCTGCTCGGTACGGACCTGGTCAAGGACGCCGGCACGCTCGTGCGGGCCTACGACGACGCTGTGGGGGTGACGGCGGCGTTCAACCGCAATGTGCTGCGGGTTATCAACGACCGGCTCGGCGCCGACTTCGACCCGGAGGAGTTCGAACACGTCGCCCGCTGGGACGACCGCAACGAGTGGATCGAGATGCGCCTGCGGGCGTGCCGGGACCTGACGGTGTCCGTGCCGGGGGCGGATTTGACGGTGACCTTTGTCGAGGGGGAGGAACTACGGACGGAGATCTCAGCCAAGTTCCGTCCCGAAGGGGTGCGGGCCGAATTGGCCGAGGCGGGTTTCACGCTGCGGCATTGGTGGACCGACCCGGCGGGACTGTTCGGGGTGTCGTTGGCTCAGGTGGCTGACGGCGTGATCCGATGAGACCTGGCCGGATGCCCGGATTTCCACTGCCGGCGTTTTCCTGTTCGCCGTCACCGAGCGGGTCGGTCCGCTTCTTGGACGATCCTCGGCTCGTCGAAGCGTGAATTGTCGATGACGGCATCGGGACGACGACATCGGCCCGTCGCCGCGGATCCACCTCGCGCAAGTACAGCACCGCCGGTAGTAGCGGTTTCGGTGCACAATCTCCGTTTCGGGGCCGTCTCGCTGTCCGACGGCTCATCCCACACCGCTGCGCACCAGCAGCGCGAGTGCACTGGCGCCGGCCACCGTCAATACGGCCACACGCATCCGCTCACCGCTGTGCAGAAACCGGCGGGTCGGGCCGGACAGTGCGAATCCGGCGACGAGGAACGGCAACAACCACAGCACCGTGACGGCATGGTCGGTGTGCAGTTGACCGGCGATGCCGAGTGCCAGTAAGGACACCGACGAGCCGAGTCCGAAACACATCGCCAGGGTTGCCCGGATCCTGGGCCCCGATTCGTGCTGGTACAGCAAGGCCAGCGGTGGCCCGCCGATCGAAGACGCGGTGCCGAGTGTCCCGCTGGCCAAACCCGCCACCAGCAGCGCGCGAGGAGTGGATCGCGGAGTCCACGAGACCACCGACAACGCCACGCACACCAGCACCGCCACGCCCACGATCGCGGCGAAAGGACGTTGGGGAAGCAGTGCCACCGCCAGCACGCCGAGCGCGGTACCGGGAAGCCTGCCCACCGTCACGAAACCCACACCGCGCCAATCGATGTCGCGATGTTCCCTGACCACGGTCAACAGGGCATGGGCCAACGCGATCACCAGCAGCGGCACCGGAACCAGGTTCGGATCCACCAACGTCAGTAGGGGAGCGGCGATCAGGTTCATTCCGAATCCGACAGCGCCCTGCACGAGCGCGCCGACGAACACGGCCGCACCCGGCAGCAGCACGCCCGGCAGCACGTCCGGCATGGTCGTCCTCTCCTGACATGGAAACGGCCCGCCTCGTGACCCCAGGTCGCGAGGCGGGCCGTCACCCGTGTTCGATGCGCGGTCGCCGACTCAGGCGGCCGTCATCTTGCGCAGCACGTACTGCAGGATGCCGCCGTTGCGGTAGTAGTCGGCCTCACCGGGGGTGTCGATCCGGACCACAGCGTCGAATTCGACCTTCGTGCCATCGTCCTTCGTGGCCGTCACGTGCACCGTGCTCGGCGTCTCGCCCTCGTTGAGCTTGGTGATGCCGCTGATGTCGTAGGTCTCGGTGCCGTCGAGGCCCAGCGATTCCGCCGACTTCCCTTCCGGGAACTGCAGCGGGATCACACCCATACCGATCAGGTTCGACCGGTGGATGCGCTCGAACGACTCGGCGATCACGGCACGCACACCGAGCAGCCTGGTGCCCTTGGCGGCCCAGTCACGCGACGAACCGGAGCCGTACTCCTTACCGCCGAGCACCACCAGCGGGATGTTCTGGGCGGCGTAGTTCTGGGCGGCGTCGTAGATGAACGCCTGCGGCCCACCCGGCTGGGTGAAGTCGCGCGTGTAGCCGCCCTGAACGCCGTCCAGAAGCTGGTTGCGCAGCCGGATGTTGGCGAACGTGCCGCGGATCATCACCTCGTGGTTACCGCGGCGCGAACCGTAGGAGTTGAAGTCCTTGCGGTCGATGCCGTGCTCGGTGAGGTAGCGACCCGCGGGGGAGTCGGCCTTGATGGCACCGGCCGGGGAGATGTGGTCGGTGGTCACCGAGTCGCCCAGCTTGGCCAGCACCCGGGCACCCGAGATGTCGGTGACGGACTCCGGCTCCTTGGTCATGCCCTCGAAGTACGGAGGCTTGCGTACGTAAGTGGACTCGGGGTCCCACGAGAACGTCTTGCCCTCGGGCGTGGGCAGCGACTTCCACCGCTCACCGCCGTCGAACACGTCGGAGTAGTCCTTGGTGAACATCTCCTGCGTGATCGCCGTGTCGATGGTCTGCTGGATCTCCTGCGGCGACGGCCAGATGTCGCGCAGGTAGACGTCGTTGCCCTGCGGGTCCTGGCCCAGCGGCTGGTTTTCGAAGTCGAAGTCCATCGTGCCGGCCAGCGCGTAGGCGATCACCAACGGCGGCGACGCCAAGTAGTTCATCTTGACGTCGGGGTTGATGCGGCCCTCAAAGTTGCGGTTACCCGACAGCACCGACACGACCGACAGGTCGTTCTCCTGCACCGCGGCCGAGACCTCCTCGGGCAGCGGGCCGGAGTTACCGATGCACGTGGTGCAGCCGTAGCCGACCAGGTGGAAGCCCAGCTTCTCCAGGTACGGCCACAGGCCGGCCTTGTCGTAGTAGTTGGTGACGACCTGCGAGCCCGGAGCCATCGAGGTCTTGACCCACGGCTTGGAGGACAGGCCCTTCTCCACCGCGTTGCGGGCGAGCAGCGCGGCACCGAGCATCACCGACGGGTTCGAGGTGTTGGTGCAGGAGGTGATCGAGGCGATCACCACGGCACCGTGGTCGAGGACGAACTCTCCACGTTCGGACGACATGACCTTGACCGGCTTGCTGGGACGGCCGTTGGCACCGTTGGCCGCCGAGTGCGCCGGCTCGCCACCCCGGTCCTCCCGGAGGCCGTCGGCGAGGTAGCCGGGCGAGTCGCTGGCCGGGAACGAGTCCTCGGACGCCTCGTCGACAAGCGACGTCGTCGCAGCGGTCTCGTCGCTGCTCACGTAGTCGGGCAGCACCTTGCGGAACGCCGACTTGGCGGCGCTGAGCTCGATCCGGTCCTGCGGACGCTTCGGGCCGGCGATCGACGGCACGACCGTCGACAGGTCCAGCTCCAGGTACTCGGAGTACTTCGCCTCCCGGCTCGGGTCATGCCACAGGCCCTGCTCCTTGGCGTAGGTCTCGACGAGCGCGAGCTGCTCCTCCGAGCGGCCGGTGAGCTTGAGGTAGCGCAGGGTCTCGTCGTCGATCGGGAAGATCGCGGCGGTCGAGCCGAACTCGGGGCTCATGTTGCCGATGGTGGCGCGGTTGGCCAGCGGCACCGCGCCCACGCCCTCGCCGTAGAACTCGACGAACTTGCCCACCACACCGTGCTCACGCAGCATCTCGGTGATCGTGAGCACGACGTCGGTGGCGGTGGCACCGGGCGGGATCTCACCGGTCAGCTTGAAACCGACCACGCGCGGGATGAGCATCGACACCGGCTGGCCGAGCATGGCGGCCTCCGCCTCGATGCCGCCCACGCCCCAGCCGAGCACACCGAGACCGTTGACCATCGTGGTGTGGGAGTCGGTGCCGACACACGTGTCGGGGTAAGCCTGCCCGTTGCGGGCCATGACGGTGCGGGCCAGGTACTCGATGTTGACCTGGTGCACGATGCCGGTGCCCGGGGGAACGACCTTGAACTCCTCGAAGGCGTTCTGACCCCAGCGCAGGAACTGGTACCGCTCGCGGTTGCGTTCGTACTCGATCTCGACGTTGCGCTCGAAGGCGTCGGCGCGGCCGAAGACGTCGATGATGACAGAGTGGTCGATGACCAGCTCGGCGGGTGCGAGCGGGTTCACCTTGTCCGGGTCACCGCCCAGCTCGGCCACGGCCTCACGCATCGTGGCGAGGTCCACCACACAGGGCACACCGGTGAAGTCCTGCATCACCACGCGCGCGGGCGTGAACTGGATCTCGGTGGACGGTTCCGCCTTGGGGTCCCAATTCGCGAGCGCATTGATGTGCTCGGCGGTGATATTGGCGCCGTCCTCGGTCCGCAGCAGATTCTCGAGCAGAATCTTCAGGCTGTACGGCAGGCGTTCGGAGCCTTTGACCTTGTCCAGGCGGAACACCTCGTAGGAGGCGTCACCAACCTGGAGCGTGTCGCGGGCCCCGAAGCTGTTCTTGCTGGCGGGTGCAGTCACGTGTCACTCCAGTGGCGGCGGTTGTTCGGGTAGGAGCAGGTCGAGTGTCGCCCACCTCGTTCGTCCCCGCAGAGGTGAGCTTTCCAATGGCCTGCCCACTAAACCGTACGCTTGTCCTTTTTCTGGTCAAGGTCAGGATATCCCAGGACCCGGCATTGTGGTTCGGCAGCCGGGCCCCGGGAGTACACCGTTTGTCAGTTGGCCCCTTGCAGGATCTCCTTGAAGTCTTCCGCGGTCAGACCACGGAAGAGACTCATGCTCAGCTCGCTCGCCGTGCGCAGGGGGCTGACGTAGTGCTGACCATCGACCTCCGTGGTGACCGCGCCCACTCCTTGCTCCGCCAGGCTCTCACCGACGCGCTGGAGGACCTCCGGCGAAGCCGATCCGTCCGCGTTCGCGGCCATCTGCTGTCCGAGTTCCCGGCCACAGAGCCTCTGCCTACCCTGCGGGGCAGTGAGGTCGTAGCAGTCGCCGTTCTTGGTCACCGTCACCTGTCCCTGTCCAGGAACCTGCAGCGACAGTGTGGTGATCGTGGCGAGGGTCCCACCAGCGATCTGGCTGTCCTCGGTCTGCACGTCGAGGACCTGGATCCCGGACGGCCCGCGGGTGGCGTTCTCGAGCGCCTGTGCCAGTGCGGGACCCACGTCGTGCAGTACCGCCATCTCGTCCGGTGGTAGCAGCTCGATGAGCCGGGTGAAGTCGCTGTCGAACACAGCCTGCAGTACCTGCTTCACGGCCTCGGCCGGAGAATCCGTGCCCTGGGCCGGGATCGACTCCTGAGGCCAGGACAGGCCCGCTTCCGCCAGGAAGTAGTCCGCGAAGGTGTACAGCAGGCTTGGATGCCACTCGTCGTTCACGTTGACGGTGGCGATCCGGACCGGCTCGCCGGTCTGCCGGACGAACGAGCCGATGTCGAACGTCTCACTGTCCGTCAGCGCGGCGGCGCCACCGGCTTCGGCCAGCATCTCGCCGAGGTACTCCTGGGCCAACGGCAGTTCGGTGAGGTCCGCGTCGACCGTGACCGTGCCGCCGGTGAGCTTTGTGATCGTCACGTGGTCGTTGACTCGTTCGGCCGCCTGGGAGTCGAACGTCAGGTCCGTCACGGTGAGCTCGATGCCCGAGAACGTGGACGGGTCGGCGTTCTGGTCCAGCACCCCGAGACGCTTGAGCTCGTCGGTGCTCTGGGTGAGCTGATCGGCCAGCACGGCCGCTTCGCCCGGAGCCAGCGCGTTCGCTGCCCCCAGGAGATCCCCGTCGCCGAGGGCCTGCACCAGATTGGTGACCGCGTCCTCGGGTGTGGTGGCCCCCGAGGCCACCGAATCCGAACCCGACAGTGCCCACCAGGTCGCGCCTCCGCCCAAGGCCACCACGAGCACCGCGACCAGCGTGATGATCAGCCCACGTTTGCCCTTGTTCGGCTGCGGGGCGGGTGCCTGTCCGACGACCACGGCCGTCGGGTCGTGGGTGAAGGGCTGGCCGGGGGGCTGTTGTCCGTACGGTTGTTGCGGCTGCTGCCCATACGGTTGTTGTCCGTACTGCCCGTACTGTCCCGGCTGCGGCTGGGTGGGCTGCGTCTGACCCATCTGGCCCGACTGGTCTGCTTGTCCTGGCTGGCCGGGCTGTCCGACCTGCGGCTGACCCGGTTGCTGTGGCATGCCGCCCGGTGACCACGGTCCGGGCTGTTGTGGGTTCTGTGGGGGCCACTGCTGCCCGAAATTCGGAGTGCTCACCTTGTCACCTGTTCTCGATCTCGTTGGACTGGCGGGGCGTGTCGTTTCCGACGGGACGTCACGAGGACCCCGAGGGCTCCGAGGAACGCGAGGGCCGATCCCACGGTCGTGGTCAGCGGCCCCGGCAGAGTGATCGTCACCAGACCGCCCGCGTCTGCTCCTTGGACGGTCAGTAGTGCCGCGACGGTTCCCATGGAGATCGAGAGCACTGCCGCGGGAACCGCCGCCGTGCGCCACCAGCCGACGACGAATAAAACGACGCACACCGTCACCGCCGGGGGCGCACCGTTCCAGATGCGCAGCAGCACCCCGAGGTTCGTGTCGGACGACAGCAACTGGTCGATCGCCGTCGCGGTGGCGTAGCTGTCGCGGTACACGCTTCCCGAACGCAGCCACGGCAGAAAGGTGCCGACCACGGCCATGGTCAGGCCGAGCACGGTGAGTACGACCCAGCCGCGGGTCACCGGGCGCGCCGTCGTCCACAGTCGCATGTCTTCCTTTCCGTTCCCCTCCATCCGCCCCGAGTTATCCGCCCCGAGTTCCTTCGGTATCTTCGGCGCCTTCGAAGGATGGTTCACCTGACCGGCGGCGTCTTCTCACCCGGCCGTCCGAGGCCCTCGGGCGGAACTGCGAAATACTGTCCCGACGAGTGCTTGTGGCGTGGGTGGTGGCACGGTCGGAAACGCCCCGACGGCGGAGGTGACGCGGGGCCGAGCCGGTGGGCGGGTGCGGCCGAGTTCGGCGTGAAGTCACACAGAAGCGCGGTGATTCTAGCGGCGACCACAGCGGAGAAGGGTATGCGGTCACTGTCTCGAGTGGAGGCGCGGTGCGGGTCCGGTGCGCAGCGCCGGATCCCGGGGGTCATGCGCATATCGCCCGTTAGGGTGGGCGGCACCATGTTCGGCTTCGTCGTTTCACTTCACCCGTCGGGTTGAACCATGGCCGATTCCGGACATCCCGAAGCGGTGCGCGGTGGGGACCCGCGGCTGGCGGGCGTGGTCCTCGCCGGAGGCGCGGCGAGGCGGATGGGCGGGGTGGACAAGCCGATGCTGCGTGTCGGCGGCATGCCGTTGCTCCACAGGGCGGTCGCGGCGTTGGGGGACGCCGACCCCGTGATCGTCGTCGGTCCGCGCCGGGTGGGGCTGACCGGTGTGCGGTGGACGCGGGAGGAGCCCCCCGGCTCCGGGCCCGTCGCCGCGCTCGCTGCCGCTTTGGCCGTGCTCGACACCCCCGACCACGCCGAGGTTGACGTCGTCGCGGTGCTCGCCGCCGACCTCGTGGGTGTGACCTGTGGCACTGTCGCCAGGTTGGTGCGAGCTCTGCGGGGGGTCGAGAATGCCGACGGAGCCGTACTCGTGGACGAGGAGGGGCATCGGCAGTGGCTCCTCGGGGCCTGGCGTAAACGTGCGCTTGCCACGGCCGTGCCCACCGACCCCCGAGGTGCTTCGCTGCGTGGCACCCTGGGAATATCGTCCATTGTGGAGGTGTCGGCGCTGGCGGGTGAGGCCCGCGACGTGGACACCCCGGAGGACCTGAGCCCTTGACCGACCGAGTGCTTCGACCGGTGCTTCACAGTCGTCACACCGACCGGGGAGTTTGCTGGAGACGGTACGGCCGTGATCAGCCACACTCCGGCCACCCGGTACGGTCACGGGACACGCACCAATGGTCGCCAGCGAGGAGGTAGGTGTGACCGAGCCCGGCACCCCGTCGCGGGACGCGCAATTGTTGGAGCGCACCGTTTTCGAGGTGAAGCGCGTCATCGTCGGGCAGGACCGGCTTGTCGAGCGGATGCTGGTGGGCCTGCTGGCCAAGGGCCACGTGCTGCTGGAGGGCGTTCCCGGTGTCGCGAAGACACTCGCGGTCGAGACGTTCGCCCGTGTCGTGGGCGGCTCGTTCTCCCGCGTGCAGTTCACGCCCGACCTCGTGCCCGCGGACATCCTGGGCACCCGGATCTACCGCCAGTCCAGTGAGAAGTTCGATGTCGAGCTCGGGCCGGTCATGGCCAACTTCGTACTCGCCGACGAGATCAACCGCGCGCCCGCGAAGGTGCAGTCGGCCATGCTCGAGGTGATGGCCGAGCGACACGTGTCCATCGGTGGCGAGACGTTCCCGATGCCTCATCCGTTCCTCGTGCTGGCCACCCAGAACCCGATCGAGAACGAGGGTGTCTACCCGCTGCCCGAGGCGCAGCGCGACCGGTTCCTGTTCAAGATCATCGTCGAGTATCCGACGGCCGAGGAGGAACGCGAGATCGTCTATCGCATGGGTGTGACCCCGCCCGAGCCGCAACAGGTGTTGACCCCGGACGATCTCGTGCGCCTGCAGGACGTGGCCTCCAAGGTCTTCGTGCACCACGCTCTGGTGGACTACGTGGTGCGGCTGGTGCTGGCCACGCGGCAGCCGGCCGAGCACGGATTGACCGACGTGGCGGGATGGATCTCCTACGGTGCCTCGCCACGGGCGAGCTTGGGCATCATCTCCGGTGCCCGAGCGCTCGCACTGGTGCGAGGCCGGGACTATGTGTTGCCGCAGGACGTGGTGGACATCGTGCCCGACGTGCTGCGGCACCGGCTGGTGTTGTCCTACGACGCGCTCGCCGACGGTGTGCCGCTGGATCACATCGTCAACCGAGTGTTGCAGGCGGTGCCGCTGCCACAGGTGTCCGCTCGCCCGCAGGGCCCGGGCGCGGGTTCCTCCGCGGCGGCGGGTGTGCCCAGCAGGTAGCGGGCGGTTATGACACCGAAGAAGGACGCCAGGGGTGACCGGCCCACGTGGGCGCCGCCGATCCTGCGTGGTGACCGGATGGAGGCGGGGCTGCGCGCGCTCGAACTCGACGTGCGGCGCAGGCTCGACGGACTGCTCCAGGGCAACCACCTGGGATTGGTTCCCGGGCCCGGTTCGGAACCGGGGGAGGCCCGCCAGTACCAGCCGGGTGACGACGTGCGCCGTATGGACTGGGCCGTCACAGCGCGCACCACCACGCCACACATCCGCGAGACGGTGGCTGACCGCGAGTTGGAGACCTGGGTGGTCGCGGACCTGTCCCCGAGCCTAGATTTCGGCACCGCGGCGTGCGAGAAACGTGATCTCGTGGCGTGTGCGGTCGCGGCCGTCGCCCATCTGACTAGAGGCGGAGGGAACCGTATCGGGGCGCTGCTGTCCAACGGCGCCGAGACCGTGCGGATTCCACCGCGGAATGGTCAGGGGCATGCCCGCGAGCTGGTGCGTCGGGTCGCGACGATGCCGCGCGCCGAGGAAGGCACCCGTGGTGATCTCGCCACCCTCGTGGACAAGCTGCGCAGGCCCCCTCGCAGGCGAGGGCTCGCGGTGGTGATCTCGGACTTCCTCGGCCCCCTGACGTGGGAGCGGCCGTTGCGTGCGTTGTCGGCGCGGCACGATCTCGTGGCCGTGGAAGTACTCGACCCCCGTGACGTCGACCTGCCCGAGGTCGGATCGGTGGTGCTCGCCGATCCCGAGACCGGGCGGCAGCGTGAGGTACATGTCTCCGCACTCCTGCGTAAGGAGTTCGCCGCCGCCGCGAGCGCGCACAGGGCGGAGGTCGCGCGCGCCATCCGGCAGGCGGGCGCGGGGCACCTGGTGTTGCGAACGGATTCCGACTGGATCGCCGACGTGGTGCGGTTCGTCGTGGCCCGCAAGCGAGGATGGTCGGGGGCGGCCTCATGAGCGTGTCGGGCTTCAGTTCACCGTGGTGGTTCCTGCTGGTCGTCGTGGTGGCCGCACTCGTGGCGGGCTATGTGTTCGCGCTGCGATCGCGACACAAGCGCACCATGAGGTTCACCAATCTGGAATTGCTCGAACGGGTCGCGCCGCGCAGTCAGGGCCGGGTGCGACACGTGCCCGCGGCTCTGCTCGTGGTGTCGTTGCTGCTGCTGACCTTCGCGCTCGCGGGACCCACCGCCGAACAGAAGGTGCCCCGCAACCGGGCCACGGTGATGCTCGTGATCGACGTGTCCTTGTCGATGGAGGCCACCGACGTCAAGCCCACCCGGTTACGGGCCGCGCAGGACGCCGCGCGCTCCTTCGCGGAAGGGCTCACCCCGGGGGTGAACCTGGGGCTCATCTCGTTCGCGGGCACGGCCACCGTCCTGGCGTCCCCCACCACCGAACGCGAAGGCGTGGTGCACGCGATCGAGAACCTCAAGCTCGCGCAGTCCACCGCCACCGGTGAGGGGATCTTCGCCGCGCTCCAGTCCATCGAGAGCTTCTCGGCCGTGGTCGGCGGCGCGGAGGGTCCTCCGCCCGCGCGTATCGTGCTGATGACGGACGGCAAACAAACCGTGCCGCAGGACGAGTACGCCCCGCGTGGTGCGTTCACCGCGGCCGGTGTGGCCAAGCAGAGGGACATCCCCATCACCACGATCTCGTTCGGTACGTCCTACGGCAGCGTGGAGATCGACGGCACACGGGTGCCCGTGGAGGTGGACGATACCTCCATGCGCGAGATCGCTCGCCTGTCCGGCGGTGACTTCTACAAGGCCGCCACCGCCGAGGAGCTGAAGCGGGTGTACGACAGCCTGGGCGAGCAGATCGGCTACGAGATCAAGGAGACCGACGTCAGCAAGCCGTGGGTGATGCTAGGAACCATCACCCTCATCGGCGCGGCCGTGAGCTCACTGCTGATCGGGCAGCGGCTTCCGTAGGCTTTCGTGGGCTTTCGTGAGCTTCACCGCAGGCACACGCCGCGATCGCCTAGTCGAATGCGTGGCCGGAGCCGCGGAAATCGTGTTGTCGCCATGCCTCGTACACCGCGATCGATGCGGTGTTGGTGAGGTTGAGGGACCGGGACGTGGGAAGCATTGGCAGCCGTAGCCGGGCGGTGATCCGTTCGTCGGCGAGCACGTCGTCGGGAAGTCCCACCGACTCGGGCCCGAATAGCAGCACGTCGCCTTCCGCGTAGTCCACATCGGTGTGTCTGCGGCCCGCCTGGGTGGTGAACGCATAGACGTTGGTGGGTTTCAGCGCTCGCCACGCGGCGTCCAGGTCACGATGGACCCGCACGTGGGCGAGGTCGTGGTAGTCCAGGCCCGCCCTGCGTAGATACCGGTCCTTCAGAGAGAAACCCAACGGTTCGATCAGGTGCAGCTCGCAGCCCGTGTTGGCGGCGAGCCGGATCGCGTTGCCGGTGTTGCCGGGGATCTCAGGGTGGAAGAACACGATCCGGAACACGGCGTTGATTCTCTCGTGCGGCCGTTTCGGCCTTGCGTGGGGTGGTGATCGAGCCGGCTCCTCGTCACCCGATCGTGGTCTCATTCTCGTGGGAATCATCATCCCTACCTCGCTTCTGCGTCACACCGACGGGCGGGTCGGCCGCATCCGGGTGATGCAGATGGTGGAGGTGGAGGGCAAGGGGCCGACGGACAGCGGTTCCGCGGAACCGGGGCCGGTCCCAACCGCAGGTGGGCCGAAGCGAGCGGATAACCTCAGCGCTGGCAGGAAGCAGACAACTGGGCGCGAGGAGTATCACGTGGGACGGTCCGTTCTGGTCACCGGCGGCAATCGCGGTATCGGGTTGGCTATCGCGCGGGAACTCGCCGACGCCGGACACAGGGTGGCGGTGACCCACCGCGGTTCGGGCGCACCGGAGGGGCTGTTCGGCGTGAAGGCCGACGTCACCGACACCGAGCAGGTGGACATGGCGTTCAAACAGGTCGAGGAGCACCAGGGACCGGTCGAGGTCCTGGTGTCCAACGCCGGTATCAATGACGACACGCTCCTGATGCGCATGAGCGAGGAACAGTTCACCCGGGTTCTGGACGCGAACCTCACCGGCGCCTACCGAGTGGCCAAACGGGCGTCGCGGGGGATGCTGCGCGCCAGGTGGGGCCGCTTCGTGTTCATCTCCTCGGTCATCGGCCTCGCCGGGGGCGCGGGCCAGGTGAACTACGCCGCGAGCAAGGCGGGGCTCGTGGGACTCGCGCGGTCGCTGACCCGTGAGCTCGGATCCCGCAACATCACCGCGAACGTCGTGGCGCCCGGATTCATCGTCAGCGACATGACCAACGAGCTCAACGAGAGGCAGAAGGCCGAAGCCCTGGAGAAGATCCCGGCGGCCCGCTACGGCGACCCGGCCGAGGTCGCCCACGCCGTGAAGTTCCTCGCCTCGGACGAGGCCGCCTACGTCAACGGCGCGGTGCTGCCCGTCGACGGCGGCCTCGGCATGGGTCACTGACGGGGCACCGACCTCGTTCCCGGCGTACACGACGATTCCGCGTCATCACCCATCCACCCAGAACTGGAGGACAACCGTGTCCGGACTGCTCGAAGGCAAACGTCTGCTCATCACGGGCGTGATCACCGACGCCTCGATCGCGTTCCACGCCGCCAGGGTCGCGCAGGAACAGGGTGCGCAGGTGGTACTCACCGGTTTCGGACGGATGTCGTTGGTCGAGCGCATCGCCAAGCGACTGCCGGAGCCCGCGCCCGTGCTGGAGCTGGACGTACAGAACTCCGAGCACCTGGACACCCTGGCCGACCGGGTGCGTGAGCACGTGGACGGCCTCGACGGTGTGCTGCACTCGATCGCGTACGCACCGCCGAGCTGTCTCGGTGAACCGTTCCTGGACGCCCCCGCCGAGGACGTCGCCACGGCCGTGGAGATCTCCGCCTACTCCTACAAGTCCCTCGCCACGGCCGTGCTGCCGCTGATGAGCCGTGGTTCGTCACTGGTCGGCATGGACTTCGATGCCCGTGTTGCTTGGCCGGCCTACAACTGGATGGGCGTGGCCAAGGCGGCTCTGGAGTCGGTGAACCGCTATCTCGCCCGTGATCTCGGACCGCGCGGTATCCGCGTGAACCTGGTAGCCGCGGGACCGGTGAAGACGATGGCCGCCAAGTCCATCCCCGGATTCACCGAGTTGGAGGAGGGCTGGGGTGACCGAGCCCCGCTCGGCTGGGACACCACCGACCCCACACCGGTGGCCAAGAGCATCTGTGCTCTGTTGTCGGACTGGTTGCCCGCCACCACCGGGTCGATGGTGTGGGTCGACGGCGGCGTCCACGCCACCGGTCAGTGACGAGCGCCCCCATCCCGTGCCCGTGGTGATGGCTTTTCCGGCCCAGCGTTCACGACGCCGGGTGAGACGGGAGTCGCGGACGGGCACACCCGGTCTGCGGCGGCACCGTCGCGGCGAGAGGATGGGGGCGTGAACTACGACGCGTTGTTGTGGCTGTCGTTCGGCGGTCCCGAAGGCCCGGACGACGTAATGCCGTTTCTGGAGAATGTCACCAGGGGCAGGGGCGTTCCGCGGGAGCGGCTCGCCGAAGTCGCCGAGCACTACCACCACTTCGGCGGGGTGTCGCCGATCAACCGGTTGAACCGGGAGGCGATCGCAGCGGTCGAGCGGGAGCTGGCCGCACAGGGCATCGACCTGCCCGTGTACTTCGGTAACCGCAACTGGCATCCCATGGTCGAGGACACCGTGGCGCGGATGGCCGCCGACGGTGTGCAGCGTGCTCTGGTGTTCTCCACCAGCGCCTACGGCGGCTACTCGGCGTGCCGGCAGTACGACGAGGACATCCAGCGGGCACGTGCCGCCTACGGGGAGGGGGCGCCGCAGCTGGTCAAGCTGCGCCAGTTCTTCGACCATCCCCTCTTCGTCGAGATCTTCGCCGACGGGGTCCGGAAAGCCTACGAGCAGGTGGGTGACTCCGGTGCTCGCCTGGTGTTCGTCGCGCACTCGGTGCCCACCGCCGCCGACGCCGCGTCCGGCCCCCCGGAGGAGGGCGGACACCGATACTCCCGACAGGTCGCCGAGGCGGCCCGGCTGGTGGCGGCCGAGGTGGGTGTCGACACCTATGACGTCGTGTGGCAGTCTCGTTCGGGGCCACCGCAGGTTCCGTGGCTGGAACCGGACATCGTGGACCACATCGACGCATTGCACGGCGACGGAGTGAAAGCCATGGTGTGCTGCCCCGTCGGTTTCGTCTCAGATCACCTCGAAGTGATCTGGGACCTCGACAACGAAGCCGCCGAGCGTGCGGCCGAGCTGGGAATGGCCTTCGCCCGGTCCGCCACGCCCAATGCCGACCCGAGGTTCGCGCAGCTGGTGGTGGAATTGATCCGCGAGCAGACCGAGAACGTACCGGCGCGGAAGCTGTCGACACTGGTCACCGGTGGTGACACCGCCAACGGGGCACCCTGCGCCACCCGCTGCTGCGAGCCGCTCAAACGCCCCACGGCCGCGCAGAACGCCTAACGGCGCGCTTCGGTACGGGCGGGTTTTCGTGGAGCCGACCGCGGTGGCGGTCACGAGGCCTCGGAAGCCTGAGAGAACAGGCGCACGGATTCGTTGACCGCCGCGCAGCGGGCTCGCCGGATCGCGTCACCCAGCGGTCGTAGGGCCTCGGCACGGCGGGCTGCCGCCGAGGCCGACATCGCACCGCCGGGTTCGTCGGCCTGGGCGAGGGCGAGGATCGTGTCGACCTCCTCGGCCCGTTGCAACACGCGCAACGCCCGGCCCGGCATGCCGCGCGGCCATTCCGGTCGGGGCTTCGTCCGCAGCGCCGCGGAAAGCTCCGCACGCACTCCGGGGCGATCGCGCGCCACATCGAGGGCCTGCAGGGCGCCGGCGCTGTTGCGTACCGCCTCCGTGAGGCCGTGTTCCGCTTCGCTGAGGGGCACGTATTCGGGCGCGGGCATGCCGAGCACGGGATGACTCGTCATGCCGAACACCGTCCAGCGCAACAGCCCCTTGGCGAGCGACTGCGGCACGACCGCATAGCCAAGCTCGGAGAACACCAGCGCTTCACCGGCTCGCAGAGCCGCGGTGGTGAGCGGTCCTCTACCGCCGAGCCCGCGTACATCACCCGCCACGGGCAGGACCAGGTGGCCGCCGGAGACACCCAAGCGGCGTAGTGCGCCCAGCAGTCGTGCCGGAGTCGCCGGGACATCGCCGGTCACCGGCAGGTCGAACGCCTCGGCGGTCGTGTCGTCGTGGGCCACGACCTCGTGGGCTTCGCCCCACACGGTGAGGGCGTCGAGTACGTCGTCTGAGGCAGCGGCCCCGGACAGCCAGGCCGAGGACCACACGGCGAGGGTCGCACTGGGACAACACACGAAGACCGAGCCTACCCGGAGCCTCTCGCCGTCGACGTGTGGCGAATGCGGCAGTAGCGTCGTCGCTGTGACAGCGTCTTCACAGTCTTCACCGTCTTCGCAGTCAGCACAGTCAGCAGAGTCAGCACAGCCTTCGAGGTCTTTCGCAACCGTGACACCGTCGCCTCGGCCCGAGCCGTCTCCACCGACCGACCTGCCTCGCACCGTGGGTGAACTGCGTGCCGCCGGGTATCGGCCACGTAGTGTGAAATCCGAGATCGGGGAAAACCTGCTCGCCACGCTTCGCGCGGGGCGGGATCCGTGGCCGGGCATCGTCGGATTCTCGCGGACCGTGCTGCCGCAGCTGGAGCGTGCACTACTCGCGGGCCACGACGTCGTGTTGCTCGGCGAGCGCGGACAGGGCAAGACCCGGTTGTTGCGGACGCTGGTCGGGTTGCTCGACGAGTGGACACCGGTGATCGAGGGAGCCGAGCTGGCCGAACATCCGCTCGATCCCATCACGCCCGCCTCGCGTCGGCGTGCCGCTGAACTCGGCGACGACTTGCCCGTCACGTGGCTGCACCGCGATGTCCGCTACACCGAGAAGCTCGCCACGCCGGACACCTCCGTCGGTGACCTCATCGGCGACGTGGACCCGGTCAAGGTCGCCGAGGGACGTAGCCTCGGCGACCCGGAGACGATCCACTACGGACTGGTACCGAGAGCACACCGTGGGATCGTGGCAGTCAACGAGTTGCCCGACCTCGCCGAGCGCATCCAAGTGGCGTTGCTGAACGTCATGGAGGAACGCGACATCCAGATCCGTGGATACACGCTGCGCCTGCCGCTGGACGTGTTGCTGGTGGCCACGGCCAACCCGGAGGACTACACGAACCGCGGACGCATCATCACGCCGTTGAAGGACCGTTTCGGGGCCGAGGTGCGCACACACTACCCGCTCGATGTCACCGCCGAGGTGGAGGTCGTGAAGCAGAAGGCGCACCTGGTGGCGGAAGTCGGCGAGGAGCTGTTGTCCGTACTCGCCCGGTTCGTGCGCCATCTGCGTTCCTCCACGGTGGTAGACCAGCATTCCGGGGTGTCGGCGCGGTTCGCCGTCGCCGCCGCCGAGACCGTCGCGGCTGCGGCACTTCGGCGGTCGGCGTTGACGGGGGAGCACCCAGCCGTGGCCAGGCCCGTGGACCTGGAAACGGTGCCCGGCGTGTTGCGAGGCAAGCTCGAGTTCGAGCCGGGGGAGGAAGGACGCGAGACCGAGCATCTGACCCACCTGTTGCGCCGTTCCGTCGCCGAGGCCGCCGCTGAACTCTTCGCAGGACTGGACCTACGGCCGTTGGCCGACGCGGTGGCTGACGGACACCTGGTCCCCACGGGTGAGCGGGTGACCGCAGCGCAGCTGCTCGAAGCGCTGCCTGAACTGCCGGTCCTGCACGAGGTGGCGCAGCGGGTGGGCGTGTCGTCCGACGGCCCCACCCCACGGCTCGCGGCCGCCGTGGAACTGGCCCTGGAGTCACTGTACCTGTCGCGGCGTCTAGCCAAGGACGTCGACGGTGTCAACACGGTGTACGGCCCGTGAGAGGACGGCCATGAGTTCTTCCGAGTTCTACTCGTACGGCCCCTACCACGGTGGTCCCGACCCACTCGCCCCGCCGGTCGACCTGCGTGCTGCCGTAGACGAGATCGGCAAGGACGTGCTGGCGGGTGCTTCACCGCGGTCGGCGCTGGATGAGCTGTTGCGGCGGGGCACCCGGTCCATGCCGGGGCTCGACGAGCTCACACGTCGCCTGTGGCAGCGGCGTTCCGAGATCGAACGCAGGCATCGGCTCGACGGCACCCTGCAGGAGGTTCGACGCCTGCTCGACGAGGCGGTGAACGCCGAACGCCGTGCCGTATTCGCCGATCCCTCGGACGAAGCGCGTTTTCGCAAGGTGCGGCTCGACGCGTTGCCATCGGGCACAGCCGCGGCGGTGAGTGAGCTCGCCGACTACGACTGGGCCACCGAGACCGGCCGCGAGAACTACGAACGCATCCGCACGCTGCTCGGACAGCAGCTGCTGCGGTCCCGGTTCGAGGGCGTGAAGGAAGCCATGCAGCAGTCGCTGCGCTCGACCTCGCCCGAGGACGTCGAGCGAGTGAGGCGGATGCTGGTCGACCTCAATGCCCTCCTTTCGGCACATGCTCGGGGCTTCGGCGACATCGACGAGCGATTCGCGGAGTTCATGCGCCGTCATGGAGAGTTCTTCCCGGAGAACCCGAAGAACATCGACGAGCTGATCGACGTGCTCGCCGCCCGGGCCGCCGCTGCGCAGCGATTGCTGAACTCGATGACACCGGAACAGCGACGGGAACTCCCCGAACTGTCGCGGCAGGCGTTCGGGGACCCGCGGATCTCTCAGCAGTTGTCCGAGCTGGACGACCGGCTCCGCGCGTTGCGCCCCGACCGGGACTGGGCATCGTCCGCGCGTTTCCGGGGTGACGACGCGTTGCAGTTGGCGGACGGTGTGCGGGCCATGACGCAGCTGTCGGAGCTCGAGGAGCTGGGGGAGCAACTCTCCCAGAGCTATCCGGGCGCGCGATTGGAGGACATCGACCTCGAGGCGCTGGAACGGCACCTCGGCACGGCGGCCGCCGTGGACGCTCGGAGGTTGTCTGAATTGGAGCGCGAGCTGTGTGCTCAGGGCATGTTCGAGCGTACGCTCGACGGGCTGCTTCGACTGACGCCCAAGGCCGTGCACGCCCTGGGTGAGGCCGCGTTGGCCGATGTGATGCGTTCTCTGCGTGGTCGGAGCGGGCGGCGGGACACGGTGTCGGCCGGAGCCGCGGGTGAACCCACGGGGGCGACCCGGCCGTGGCGGTTCGGCGACACCGAACCGTGGGCCGTGCCTCAGACGGTGCGCAACGCGGTGTTGCGCACCGCCGACCGCGGCGGGCGGGTGCGACTCGACGTGTCGGATGTCGAGGTCGTCGAGACCGAACACCGAGCGAGGGCCGCGGTGGCGCTCTGCGTGGACACGTCGTGGTCGATGGTGGCCGAGGGGCGCTGGTTGCCCATGAAACGCACTGCGCTGGCCCTGCACCACCTGATCTCCACGCGATTCCGCGGTGATGCGCTGCAGCTTGTGACGTTCGGCCGTTATGCCCAAACGGTGCGTCTCGATGATTTCGTCGGCATGGAGGGCACGTGGGAGCAGGGAACCAACGCGCACCACGCGCTGTTGCTGGCCGAACGTCACCTCCGGCGGCATCCCGATGCGCAGCCGGTGGTGCTCCTGATCACCGACGGCGAGCCCACGGCGCACCTGGAGCCCGATGGTGCTGCCGAGTTCAGCTATCCGCCCAGCCCGAGAACACTGGTCAAGACTCTGTCCGAGGTGGACAAGATCACGAAGTTGGGTGCGTCGTTGACCGTGTTCCGACTCGGTGACGAGCCGAGGTTGGTGGCGTTTTTGGACCTGCTCGCACGGCGTTCGGGCGGCAGGGTCGTGGCACCCGACCTCGACGGGCTCGGTGCCGCCGTGGTGGGCGACTATCTGCGCCATCGCCGACGTCGCTGAACGTGTCGGAGGTCGATCCGCCGATCGCGGACGGTCTCCTCGCCCGCACCACTACCGTGGTCGCGCCGGCACAGCTTTCTCGACGACGGTCGCCCTTCGCTTGAGGCCCGCCGTGGTGGTAGGTGCGATGGCACTGCTGTTTCCGTTCGTGGTTTCTCGTGCTGCGGCGTCGGATGGAACGCACGGCAGACATGAATCGTCAACTCTGGGTTGACGACGTCAGGTCGTCAACTTATGGTTGACGCATGTTGTCAACGATGCGACTCGACGACCTCATCGATGCGATCAAGAAGGCCCGCACCGACGTTTTAGAGCAGTTGTCCGACGCCGTGCTCGCCGCCGAGTATCTGGACGAGCTGGCAGACCACCTCGTCGGGCACTTCGTCGACCAGGCACGCCGTTCCGGGGCGTCCTGGACCGACATCGGCAAGAGCATGGGAGTGAGCAAACAGGCAGCACAGAAGCGGTTCGTCCCGAAGAGCGAGCCGTTGACCCTCGACCCTTCCGAGGGCTTTCGACGGTTCACGCCCCGGGCCAGGGATGTCGTCATGGCGGCGCAGGAAGAGGCGCGAGCCGCGAACAACACCTTGATCGCACCGGTGCACCTGCTTTTAGGGCTGGTCGGTGACTCCGAGGGGATCGCGGCCACGGTCATCCGGGAACACGAGGTCTCCCCCGACGTGGTGCGCGACCGTGCGGCCGCGTTCCTTCCGGAGGCCCAGGCCGAGGTGCCAGAGCTCATCCCGTACGACCAAGGCGCCCGAAAGGTGTTGGAACTGACGTTCCGGCAAGCCTTGCGGCTCGGGCACGACTACGTCGGTAGCGAGCACATCCTCCTCGCTCTCGTGGAGCACGAGAACGGCAACGGGGTCCTGTCCGAACTCGGTTTCCGTAGAGAGGGCGTCGAGGAGGCAGTCGTCGCTGCCGTGGAGGCCGAGGCTTCCTAGAAACCTCGGCCTCCACGGTGCGTTGCCGTTCTACTCCATCCGAAGAGGGCGAAGGGGGCGTGGGCGTGGAAGCCCGGGTCGGCGCGGTGTGATCACGGCGCCTGAACGAGTCCCGCCCCCACGTCAGTGGAAGGAAGTGGAAGGCGTAGCCCGTTCTGGCCCAATCGAGCCCACAGTTCCCATGCGCGCGCACCGTGCTGCTCGGCGATCAGCGCGGCCACTCCGGCCACGTGTGGGGTGGCCATACTGGTGCCGCTGATGGTGTTGTACTGCTCGGGCATGATCCAGCTCGAGTGGATGTTCACCCCCGGGCCCATGATGTCGACGGCTCCGTTCGGGTCGACCGTTCCGCACGAGAAGTTGGCCACTTCCTTGGCGGCGTCGATCGCGCCCACGGCCATGATCGAGGGACAGTTGGCCGGGTGACTCACCGGGGCGACCACACCACCCATGCGGTCGCTCTCGTTGCCGGCGGCAGCGATGATGAGCGTGTTGCGTTGCATGGCCCGGCGAGCCGCTGTCTCGAATGTCCGCGAGTGTGGCTCTCCCGGCCTGGTTGGGGCGCCGAGGGACAGTGATACCACCGCGCATCCGCTGTTGACCGCCCACGCGATGCCGGACAGGATGTCGCCGTCGGTGCCGGTGCCCGAGTTGCTGAGCACTTTGCCCGCGTAGATCTCCGCCTGGTGGGCCACTCCGTAGCCCGGTCCCTGGGCGGGCTCGCGTGGCCCGCAGGCCGTGCCGATGCAGTGGGTGCCGTGGCCGTGTCCGTCGGTGGCGTCCTCGCCGTCCACAAAAGACCGTACTTCCACGTCGCGGTCGGCGAAATCCGGGTGGTCGGGCGTGAATCCGGTGTCGAGGACCGCGACCCTGATCCCGGCGCCGGTGGCTGTGCTGTCAGCGGCACCGATGGCTTGCAACCCCCAGGTCAGGGAGGCCTGTGCCGGGTCTGCCAAGGCTTCCCCTTGGCCCTCACCGGATTCCGTCGAGGGAGCGGTGTAGGCGTGCACGATGCGTTCCCGCTCGACGAGGGCGAGCGGCCCACCCTCGCCGACGGCTCGAGTCAGGAAGTCGGCCTGGTCGGGTTCCGCCCTCACCACCGCGACTCCGAGTTCGTGCAACAACAATCCATTGGCTCCACGCAACGCGTCGGCAGCGCCCACACTGGACACATCGGCCGTGCTGGCCACCCGCAGTCCCGCCACGCGTTCCATCGTGCGCAGTCCCGCCGCGGCGGAATCCTCTTGAAGCAGCACCAGGTAGCGGCCAGTGCCCGTGTCGCCCTCGGCGGGGCCGTTCATCGTGGTCATGACGCACCTCTTTCCTCAGCGGGACATCGGAGCGCCCGTGGGGCGCGACATCTCCCAGCCTATGTGAGGATCGTCACCATGTCGTTACGCTATGCGAGTTGAATTGTGACTTTCCGTGATCTTGCGAGGAGAGGTGACGAGGCGGGCGCCCCGTGCGGGCACCATCGTGATGTTGCGGGGCTTGGTGCGCTCACGACGCGGTCGATCGGGAGCGATCCGGTGATGGGTGAGGATCGCCCGCAGCATGATCACCGCTTCCAACAGCGAGAATCCCGCGCCCAGGCAGCGACGGACCCCGCCGCCGAACGGGAACCACGTTCCGCTCGCCGGGCCGGAGCCGAGGAACCGTTCCGGCCGGAACCGATCCGGGTCGGGATGGTGGGCGGAATCGCTGTGCACCAGCGAGATCGAGGGCATCACCGTGTGCCCCTTCGAAATGCGGATGTCACCGATCTGGATGTCTCGCTTGAGGCGCCGCGCCACTTCCGAGATCACCGGGTGCAGCCGCATGGCTTCCTTGATCACCGCTTCGAGGTGCTTGTCGTCGCCGTCGTCGGCGGCGCGGACGGCCTTGTCGAGTTCGACCGGGTCGCGAGCCAGTTCGTGCAGTGCCCACGCCAGTGCGGTGGCGGTCGTCTCATGCCCCGCCAGAAGCAGGGTGATGAGCTGGTCGCGCAGCTCGGCATCGGTGAGCGGGGCCTCGTCTTCGGCCCGGGCGGAGACGGTGAGCAGGCGGGACAGCACGTCGTGGCGTTCGTCGAGATCGGTCACGCGACGGCGTTCGGCGATCTCGGCGTAGAGCAGCTGATCGACACGCCGCTGTGTGAGTGCGTACCGGCGCCATGGTCCGATCTTTTGGAACTTCGGGTTGTACCAGCCGATCAGGTCGACGGGGTTGAGATCGACGATGCGGCGTAGGAGGTGTCGCAGTTCGTCGAGGCGAGGCCCCCGCGAGACCCCGAACACCACGCGCAGGATCACTTCCAGGGTCAGCTCCTGCATTCGCAGGTGCGACGAGAACGCCCGGCCCGACGGCCAGCGTCGGACCTCGGCCTCGGCCAGTTCGGTGATCATGTCGCGGTATCCGCGCAGGGACGCCCCGTTGAACGCGGGCATGAGCAGCTTGCGGGCGCGTAGGTGCACGGCCTCGTCGGTGAGTAGCACCGAGTGTTCCCCCATGGCGGGTTTGAGGATGACGTTTCCCTCGCCCGCGTGGAACACCGACGGAGGGCCTGCGAACACGGCACGGATGTGTTCCACGTCGGAGAGCAGGACGACCGACCGTCCGGGGTAGACCCGCAACCGCACGATGTCGCCGTAGCGCAGCCTCAGCCGGGGGAGCCAGTACTGGCGTAGGAAACCAAACAGCGGTGTCTGCACCGCCACGGGCAGGCGAGGGCCGGGTGGCTCCCGCGTCGCGGTGACATCGTCAATCTTCACGACGGGCGGTGTGATGTCGGTCGCCATGACCTTGATTTATACGCTCGTCTAGATCCGGTGTCTACCCACGAGTGCCGTACCCTCTACGGATGTGGGCCACCGAGAAGACCTGCTCGCGGCCGCGCGGCGGTTATTGCGAACCAAGGGATACGCACACATCACGGCTCGCGATCTCGTGGCCGAATCGAGCACCAACCTGGCCTCCATCGGCTACCACTTCGGGTCGAAGGCCGGGCTGCTCAACGAGGCCATAGGTGAAGTGATCCAGGAATGGGCCGAACAACTCGCCCGGATAGCGATGGCCGACCCCACCGCGTCACCGGCGGAACGCGGGTTCTCGGCTTGGTCGGTCATGCTCGAGGGATTGGCCCGCGAGCGCGAACTCGTGGTCTCGTACCTGGAGGCATTGGCGCAGGCCGAACGCGCGCCCGAGCTGAGGCAACAGTTCGCCGAACACTATCGCCGATGCCGTGCCCGCGTCGCGGAACTCGTCGCGGAGTCGCTCGGAGACGGTACGACACCCGACGACCCGTCCGCTAGAGCCGTCGCCAGCTTCGTCATCGCCGTCTGCGACGGGCTCGCGGTGCAGTGGATCCTCGACCCGGAGGAATCACCCACCGGTGAGGAACTGCGCCGTGGTGTTAAGGCCGTGTGGGTTCGCCCGCACCACACGGAACAATGATGGGTAGCCACGCATAGGGTTGAGTTATGCAGACTTGGTCCTCGGTAGCCGTCCCCCGCGTTCCCGGAACTCCGCGCCCTGTGAGGCTCTACGACACGGCGACCGGTCAGGTTCGCCCTACGGCACCGGGACGTGTGGCCAGGATGTACGTCTGCGGAATCACCCCTTACGACGCCACCCACCTCGGGCATGCCGCGACGTATCTGGCATTCGACCTCGTGTATCGGCTGTGGCTGGACGCCGGGCACGAGGTGCACTACGTCCAGAACGTCACCGACATCGACGACCCCCTGCTGGAGCGGGCCGAGCGGGACTCCGAAGACTGGATCGCGCTGGGTTTGCGCGAGACCGCGTTGTTCCGCGAGGACATGGAAGCGTTGAGGGTGCTTCCGCCACGCGACTTCGTGGGCGCGGTGGAGTCCGTTCCCGAGATCGTCGAGGTGATCGAGAAGCTGCTCTCGAACGGTGCCGCCTACCGGGTCGACGACCCCGAGTATCCCGACGTGTACTTCGACCGCACGTTCACCGGTCGGTTCGGTTACGAGTCGAACTACGAAGAGGAGACGATGCGCGCGGTCTTCCCGGAACGAGGGGGAGATCCGCAACGGCCCGGCAAGCGCGACCCCCTCGACGCCTTGCTGTGGCGTGCCGCGCGGCCCGGTGAACCGGCCTGGGAGAGCAGCCTCGGGCGGGGCCGCCCCGGATGGCACATCGAGTGCAGCGCCATCGCGCTCAACCACCTGGGCATCGGCTTCGACGTGCAGGGAGGCGGTTCCGACCTCGCGTTCCCGCACCACGAATTCAGCGCGGCCCACGCCGAGGCGCTTGCCGGTGAGTACCCGTTCGCGCGGCACTACGTGCACGCCGGGATGATCGGTCTCGACGGCGAGAAGATGTCGAAGTCCAAGGGCAATCTGGTGTTCGTCTCGCGGTTACGGGCGGACGACGTCGATCCGTCGGCCATCCGGCTGGCCTTGTTCGCGGGTCACTACCGGGAAGACCGGGAGTGGACCGACGAACTGCTGGCACAGGCCAACAGTCGACTGGCGCGGTGGCGGGAGGCGGTGTCATTGCCGTCCGGCCCGGACGCCGAGGCCACCGTCGACCGCTTGCGCGAGCACCTGGCCGACGACCTCAACACCCCGAAGGCGTTGGCCGCGGTCGACGCGTGGGTGAACGAGGCGCTGCGCCACCGTTCCGGTGCGACCGGAAGCGAATCCGCGCCCGCGCTCGTGCGCGCCGCGGTCGACTCCCTGTTGGGTGTGGTGCTGTAGCGGCGCGAGCGCGGGGCCCCGCTGAACTCATCGTCGGCTCACGTCGTGGGCAATGCCAGTTCGGCGTGGTCCCACCGCCTGCGCAACCACCGGTCGTGTGAGGCCAGGACCACCGCACCCGGGGTCGAGTCGAGGGCCTCGGACAGTTCCTCGGCGAGGGTGAGGGAGATGTGGTTGGTGGGCTCGTCCAACAACAGCACGTGGGGCGGGTCCGCGATCAGCAGGGCGAGTGCGATCCGGCGGCGCTGCCCCACGGACAGGGATCCCACGGGACGGTTGAGTTCCTTCGAAGCGACCAGTCCCAATGTGGCCAATTCCGGCGCGGGTCGGCGGTTGGCCGCGGTGACGGCGTCATAGAGCTGTGCGGGAGTGCGGGACGGGTCGCCGAAAACGACGTCCTGTTCCAACAGCGCGACCTTGATGCCGTGCTCCCGCCGCACTGTGCCGTGGGTGGGGGAGAGCTTGCCCGCCAGCAGCGACAGCAATGTGGATTTGCCCGTTCCGTTCGCCCCGGTGATCAGCAGTTGGCTCGCCTGTTCGCCACCGATGTGGACGTCCAGTGCGGGCACCGTCGGAAGCCGGCCCGACACGGCCACATGCCGGGCCGACAGCGCTGTTCG
This sequence comes from Actinomycetes bacterium, assembly GCA_021793175.1. GTDB lineage: Bacteria > Actinomycetota > Actinomycetes > Mycobacteriales > Pseudonocardiaceae > Saccharomonospora. The sequence continues at coordinate 55,393 of JAJYTH010000001.1, read as the reverse complement.
CGGCTGGGAGCCGGCCTCACGCGTGAGCGCCCCGGCGAACCGCAGTGGCGAAGGAGGCTTGCGCACCTGAGTCTGTTCGAGTTCGGACAGTCTCAGCCGTGCTGCCCGCACCCGCCGGGACACCTGCTTCTGTACCCGGCCCGCGGCGTAGTCGTACGCCTTCTTCGCGTTGTCCCGTGGTGCCCTGTCCGGCGCGACGTGTCGTGCCGTCACCGCCACGGAATGCCGGAGTCGCCGCAACTCGCTGCGCTGCTCGGCGTAACGCTGCTCCCATCGCGCCCGTTCGGCGCGCTTGTGGTCGAGATAGTCCGAGTACGCGCCACCGTACCGAGCGGGCCCGTCCAGCGCCGGGTCGAGATCGACGATGTCTGTGCACACCGCGTCCAGGAACACGCGATCGTGGGAGGACAGCACCACGACACCCGAGTGCGATGCCAGCTGCGCCTGCACGAAATCGAGGGCGCTGTCGTCGAGATGGTTGGTGGGTTCGTCCAGTACCAGGGTCTCCGGTGAGCGGATCAACAGCGTGGCCAACGCGAGCCTGCACCGCTGACCACCGGACAAAGTGGCGATCGCACGTTCCGGTGCGATGCCGACCAGCCCAAGCCCTTCGCACACGAGCGTGGCGCGGCGGTCGGCGTCCCACAGGTCGTGTGCCTGTGCCCATTCCAGTACGCGACTGTACTCTTCGAGGGCTTGCGTGTCGTCGGGCCGGTCGTGCAGGCGTTCGCCCAGTTCGTCGAGGCGTTCGGCGGCCCGGCGGATGTCGGCCAGTGCGTCGTCGAGGACTTCCCGCAGTGTCGCCGTGCCGGGAAAAGGCAGCTCCTGATGCAGAAAACCGATGTCGCCACCACCCTCAACGACCCCCGCCCGGGGACGGAGCCGTCGCGCCAGCAGCCGGAGCAGGGTGGACTTGCCGACGCCGTTCTCACCCACCAGGCCGACCCTGCGGCCTGTTCCGACGGTGAGGTTCAGTCCGTCGAAGACGATGCGGTCCCGGTAGGCGAAGACGAGGTCGCGAACACGAAGGGAAGGAGAGGAAGGCATGAAGCACCACCGGTCCGTGGGGGAGAGCATCGACCACCCGCCGGGCAAGTGCCTCTGGGCGCGGGTGCGGACTCGGTGTCAGTTTTTCATGGCGCCTCGACTGTAACGCGCTGATTCCATGACCGCCAACGATTTCGCTCCGAAGAGTCGAGGGCTTGCCCCTACCGGATACTGTGGGTACGTGCCCAACCTGTATGCCACCAGTGACCTACACATCACCCACCGGGGCAACGAACCTTTCGTGGACCAGATCCGTCCCGAAACCCCCGAGGACTGGTTGATCGTGGCGGGTGACGTGGGGGAACGGATGGGTGCGGTTATCGACACGCTCGCGCGGCTGCGGGAGCGATTCGCGACCGTGGTGTGGGTTCCCGGCAACCACGAGTTGTGGACCACGGTCAAAGACCCTGATCAGCATCGTGGTGAGGACCGCTACCGTGAGTTGGTGGATCGCTGCCGCGGCATCGACGTGCTCACACCGGAGGACGAGTTCCCCGTGTGGCGACACGCGCAACGGCCGCTCGTGGTGGCCCCGCTGTTCCTCCTCTACGACTACAGCTGGCGTACCCCGTCGGCCGAGGGAGCGCCACTGTCTGAGGCGCTGCGGCAGGCGAGGGAAGCGGGGGTGGTGTGCACCGACGAGTACCTCCTGCACCCCGACCCCTACCCCAGCCGTCAGGAGTGGTGTTCACAGCGGCTGGAATACAGCGAAAAGCGCCTGGTCGACATCCCTTCCGACCACGGCACGGTCCTCGTCTCACACTGGCCGCTGCACCGGCATCCCACCGAGCCGTTGTACTACCCGGAGTTCGCCATGTGGTGCGGTACCGAGGAGACCAGCGATTGGCACGTGCGTTACCGCGCGGAGGTCGCCGTGTACGGACATCTGCACATTCCGCGCACCACCTATCGTGACGGGGTGCGCTTCGAGGAAGTGTCGCTGGGCTACCCGCGTGAGTGGAGTCGGCGTGCGCGGGGCGCTGTGCCCGTTCGGCGCGTGTTGTGACGGACTTGTCGAACCCGGAGGACCGTTCTCTACTCCTCAGTCGATCCTGAGCTCCCACCACCGCCATCGGGGCGGTGCCTGCGCAGGTAGCGTTCGAACTCCGCGGCGAGTTTGTCACCGCTGATCTCGTCGAGCACGATTTCGGCGTCGCCGAGTTCCTCGAGGCTGCGCACGTACTCGCTCACCTCGTCGTCTTCGTCGGCCATCTCGGTCACCGTCTGCTGCCATTCCTCGGCCTGCTCCGGGAGAGCGCCCATCGGAATACGCACGTCGAGTACGTCCTCCAGTTTGCGCAGCAGCGCCAAAGTGGCTTTCGGCGATGGAGGATGGGACACGTAGTGCGGCACGGCGGCCCATACCGACACCGCGGGCACCCCCGCGTTCACGCACGCGTCCTGCAGCACGCCGACGATGCCGGTCGGCCCCTCGTAGCGGTTGCGCTCCAGTCCGAACCGGGCTGCGGCATCGGCGTCGTAGGCCGTTCCGGTGACCGGGACCGGGCGGGTGTGCGCAGTGTCGGCCAGTAGCGCACCCAATGTCACCACGGTCGATACCCCGAGCCGGTCGATATGTTCCAACAGCTCGTTGCAGAACGCCCGCCAGCGCAGGTTGGGTTCGGGGCCGTGCACCAACACGATGTCGTGGTCGACCCCTTCCGGTCTGCACACCGACAGCCTCGTCGTCGGCCACTCGACCCGCCTGGTCACGCCGTCCACCAGTCGTACGGTGGGGCGGCTGACTTGGAAGTCGTAGTAGTCGTCCGGGTCGATCTCGGCCAGGGGCTTGGCGTCCCAGTTCAGCTGTAGGTGCTCCAACGCAGTGCTGGCTGCATCACCAGCGTCGTTCCAGCCTTCGAAAGCCAGGATCATCACCGGCTTCGATTCCGACCGGTTCTGCGTCGTCTCGTCGAAGGGCGTACTCACAGTTACCAGCCTACGGCCCGATCCGGTATTTCCGGGAATCCGTCCGCGGGCGCCGGGCCTCGGGGCACACGCTGCGTATGCGGTATGACCGGGTCCGTAGGCTGTCGGAGGCGCCGGATACGGGACCGCAAGGAAGTGGCGCGTCTTCGACAGCAATGTGGCAGTGTCGAGACCCGGTCGATTCGAAGGAGAAGCCGTGGACATACCGTCCGCTGTGGACGGAGTTGCCGCCGTGTTCTGGGACATGGACGGCACACTCGTCGATTCGGAGAAGCTGTGGGACATCGCGCTCCACGGAGCGGCGGAGCGGTTGGGAGGTGAGTTGACACCTGCGCAGCGTGCGACGCTCGTTGGAACCAACATGACCCTCACCTCCCGGTACCTACTGGAGGTGACCGGGCACCCCGTCGACGACCGGTCGGCGGCCGAGGTCGCCGAGTGGATCCGCGATCGCACGAGAACGTTGTTCGCCGACGAGTTGCCGTGGCGTGAGGGCGCTCGCGACGCGCTTGTGGCCGTGCGCGAGGCAGGCATCCCGTCCGCGCTGGTCACCTCCACCGAACGGCCACTGACCGAGCTGGCGCTTCGCACCATCGGAGCGGAACTGTTCGACACCACCGTCTGCGGCGACGAGGTGGACGGGCTCAACAAACCTCACCCCGAGCCGTATTTGCGGGCTGCGCGCCTCCTCGGCGTCGACCCGACACACTGCGTGGCCGTGGAGGACTCCCCGGTGGGTGCGGAGTCCGCCGCGGCCGCGGGCTGCACGGTGCTCGTCGTGCCCAACGAGGTGGACGTGCCGCCCGGGCCACGGAGGGTGTTCCGTTCGTCACTCGTCGGCGTTGACGCGACGGTGCTGAACGAGGTGCTCCGCACCCCGTGCTGACACGGCGTCAGGGCAGGAGATCAGCGGGGATGTCCGACTGCTTGTTCCCCACCAGTGCCACGTAGTGGAGTGGCTCACCGCGCACATTGACCCGGTGCCGGTACCGTTCCGACACGCGGACATTCAGGATGCCCGCCTCGGTGCAACGTTCGATCAACCGGGCGAAACCCGAGGTGTCGGAGTCGGACAGGAACCGGTCCTTGATGGTGAACGCGACCCACCCTCCGTCGGAGACGAAGTTGAAGGCGGCGCGGAACGCTGCGGGCGGGATGTCGCCGTAGCCGAGCGCCGCCACGCACGACAGCGCGTTGAACCTGTGGCCGGCGAAGGTTTCCTGTTCCGACTCCGTCAACTGGGTCATGTCGACGACGTGGTAGTCGTCGTACACCTCGGGTCGATCCCGCAACGCGGCATTCTTGGCTTCGCTGATGATGTCCGCGCCGACCAGGTAGCCCGCGCCGACCGTCCGGAGTTGCTCGCCGACCACTCCATTACCGGCCCCGAGATCGAGGACCCGCAGTGACGAAGCGGCCACGTTGTCGCGCTGCAGCTCTTCTTTCAGCAGCTTGCCGATGACGTCGGGAGAGCGGCAGTCGAGGAGGTCGTGGAACAGTTGTTCGTAAAGACCAGGGATGGTGAAGATTCGGTCGTAGTCGTGGAACCGCACCTGCTGCCAGGAGCCGTCGAGCAGCACAGAGCAGTACTCGTTGTCCTGGTCGATGTTTTCCACGTGCTCGGGTAACCGCACATCCAGCCGCCCGTGCTCGCGCGAGCGATCGGCGTTGTCGTTCGGCAACCTGTTGTTTCCCATACCACAGCCTTTCCGTTGGCGCACGGCAAGTGGGTCGATTCAGCAAGTCTATGCCGCCAACGGGGACAACCAAGGTCATCGCTGAACTGTTCCCGGTCGGCGCGGGCCTCTCGACGGGAAGGCGGCGGCGGATGCGAGGATCTGTTTCGTGAAGACCTTCGATGAGCTTTACGCCGAGCTGTCCGAGCGTGCCCGCACCCGGCCCGAGGGGTCGGGCACAGTCGAGGCGCTGGCGGCCGGCGTTCATGCCCAGGGCAAGAAGGTGCTGGAAGAGGCGGGCGAGGTGTGGATCGCCGCAGAGTACGAGTCGGACGAGCGGCTGGCCGAGGAGATTTCGCAACTGCTGTACCGAGTGCAGGTGCTGATGCTGGGCCGGGGCGTGACGTTGGAGGACGTCTACCGGTACCTGTGAGCGTCGTCTCGTGAAACGGGGTGGCGCCGTATGTTCGGAAGCGGTGAAGTGAACGTTGCGCGAAAGGCGTGGCCGCCACGTCGCACACGCGCACACACGATTGTCACGTGAGGAAGGACACCATCATGCTGCGGGTCGCAGTGCCGAACAAGGGAGCGCTGGCGGGGCCGGCGTCGGAGATGCTCGGCGAGGCGGGCTACCGGCAGCGACATGAGCAGCGTGATCTCACCGTTTTGGACCCGGTGAACGAGGTGGAGTTCTTCTTCCTGCGCCCCAAGGACATCCCCATCTACGTGGGCTCGGGTGATCTCGATCTCGGTATCACCGGACGGGACCTCGCGCTCGACTCCGGCGCGCCGGTGGTGGAGACGCTCTCGCTCGGATTCGGTGGCTCGACGTTCCGCTACGCCGCTCCCGCCGAACACGAGTGGACGGTGCAGGACCTGCAGGGCAAGCGGTTGGCCACGTCGTACCCGAGGCTGGTACGGGACGACCTCGCCCGGCACGGCATCGAGGCGGAAGTCATCAGACTGGACGGTGCCGTGGAAATCTCGGTGCAGCTCGGGGTGGCCGACGCCATCGCCGACGTCGTCGGTTCCGGACGGACACTGCGGCAACACAACCTCGTCGCGTTCGGCGAGCCGATCTGCGTATCCGAGGCTGTGCTCGTGCGCAGGGCGGAGGCCGAGCAGTCAGCGCAGATCGCCCAGTTGGCCGCACGGTTGCAGGGCGTGGTGTTCGCCCAGCAGTACATGATGCTGGACTACAACTGCCCGCGTGAACTGCTCGAACAGGCCATCTCCATCACACCCGGCCTGGAGTCTCCGACGGTCGCCCCTCTCGCCCACACCGACAGGGTGGCCGTGCGGGCGATGGTGCCACGCAAACGCGTGAACGCGATCATGGATGAGCTCGCGGCGGTCGGTGCCCGCGCTATCCTGGCATCCGACATCCGGGCCTGCCGACTCTGACACCGAGACGATGTCCGGACCACGCCGCGGGCGGGTCAGCTCGGACGGTGCCGTTTCGGCAAGAGGTCGTAGAGCTTGCGGCGGGCTCCGCTGTCGTTGGCTGCGCGGGTACTCGACACCTCGGCGATGAACTCCTCGAACACGAAGTCCTGTTCAGGCGGGTTCGGAGGAGCCGTGCCGGAAGGCGTCACGGTGTCGAGGACCTGCGCGATCTCTCGGAACGCCGCCGCCTGCACGGTCTCGGGCGCGAAGGTGGTCACCGGGACGCCGTGCGCGGCCGCCTCGTTCATCACCACGCCGAGAGGCACGTGCGCGAGCATGGGGATACCGAGTTCCTGCAGCTCACGTAACGCCGCCGCGGCGTAGGCGGAGACGGGCCGTCGATAGAGACCGGGAACCAACCCGTAATAGGCGAGAGGTGGCCGTCCCACAGCCGACTCCAGGTAGCTGATCTGCTCGCGCATGAGCCTCAGTGCCCTGATGCTGGTGCGGTCGGGTTGCACGGGCACGAGAACCCCGTGGCTGGCTACGAGCGCGTTGTTGGTGAGGACGTCCATCGCTGGCGGGCAGTCGATGATGATGTGGTCGTAGTTGGCGAACTGGATGACCCTGGCCAACTGCCATCCCGGCACACGGAACTGGTCCAACCTCCGCACGAGGTCGAACATGCCCGGTGAGGTGGGAATCACATCGAACGCGCCGCCTTTGCCCACATTGCAGCGCGGGTGGGAAACGACCAGTTCCTCCACCGGGCCTCGCCAGGTCTTGGTGAGTGCCTTGGCCAGGCTTGGTTCCTCGGGCCCCGGCTCGGGAAGTCCGAGCATCTCGGAGGTGGCGTGCCCTTGTGGGTCGAGGTCGATGAGCAGCGCTCTCCGGCCCCGTTCGGCCAGGGCGGCGGCGACGCCCACGCTCAACGCTGTTTTGCCAACCCCGCCCTTCTGGTTGACCACCGAGGTGATCTGCACAGTACCCCAGCTCCCGTCTCCTGGTTTGCGAGCAGGTTAGTGGATCATCGCCGCCGAGTCAGCCGTGGAGTTGACGCACGACGAACGCGGCTGGTGAGGGGTCAACGGTGACGTACCAACAACGCCTGCGTTCCCATCGCGACCTGACCTTCGCAGTCGTGCAGGGCGCTGCGCGCGGTGCCGACGCCGCGGGGCCCGATGGCGGTGACGGCGTCGAGGCCGATCCATTCGCCCACGGGTTCGCGCAGCACGTGCACGGTGAGCTCCGAGTTGATGAACAGCCACTGCGCCGGATCGAGCACGTTCGAAGCCCCGCTGCCGGAATCGGCGATCACGAAGAGACGCTGGAGCGGGCTGGGTTTCTCGTCGTCGACGAGGGGGACGCGTTGCCGCGCCCACACGGCGGCGGGGCCTGTGCCGGTTACGGTTCCCCGCACGGCGCGCCATTCCACGGCATCGAGATAACCGCCGTGGAACCGGAAGCCGGTGGGCCACAGCGCCTCGGAGCAGTCGGCGACCGAGGGCAGCGGAGGTTCGGTCCCGGTGGCGACCTCCCCGGTGTCGGTGGCCGCCATGCGCCACGCCGAGGCGCGGGCGACGACCCGGTCACTCGCCGCGAGCTCGGCCGACAACAGTTCCACCGACCGGCCGGGACGGGACACCCGGGCCGACACGGTGAGTTCGGACAGTGGTGCAGGCCCGAGGATTTCCACGGTGACTCGGGCGAGTTGCCGTTCCCCGGACTTCGCATCCTGCGGCAGGGCCTCCAGCTCGCGTACCAACAAGGCCGACGGCGGACCGAAGTGTTGTGCGTCGGGGGTCCACGGCCCCACCGTGTGCTCGGTGGGCAGGTAGCGGCCGTCGCCGCGAGACAGGTAGAACGCCTCCACTGTCGCCTTCCTGAAAGTCCAGCGCACGGAAAGTCAATCCGCGCGGTCCAGCACCGATTCCTCGCCGGAGTCCGGTTCCGGCCAACCCGGGTACTCCGGTGGCGTGCCTCCGAACGACGGACACAGCGCCTGATGGGAGCACCATCTGCACAACTTACTCGGGCTGGGGCGGAAGTCACCCGTCCTACCCGCTCGCAGAATGGCTTGCCAGATCGCCTCCAGAGTCCGTTCGAAACGGGCCAGTTCGGGCTCGTCGGGAGTGTAGGCCAGCGCCTGACCGTCACTGAGGTACAGGAGCTTGAGCTGTCGCGGCACGATGCCCCGCAGCCGCCACAACACCACGGCGTAGAACTTCATCTGGAACATCGCCTTCGCCTCACCGATTTCCCTCGGTGCGGCACCGGTCTTATAGTCCACGACCCGGATCTCACCGGTCGCGGCGACGTCGAGCCGGTCGATGTAGCCGCGCAGCAGTACCCCGGAGCTGAGTTCGGTCTCGACGTGCAGTTCGCACGCCTCGGGATCCAGTCGGCGCGGATCCTCCAACTCGAAGTACGAGTCGAGCAGCCTCTCCGCGGAGGTCAACCACTGCGCCAGTTCCTTGTCGGAGTTCTCCCCGTCGAACAACTCCATCCATTCCGGACATTCCTTGGACAGCTGTGACCAGGTAGGACGGAGTAGTTCTTTGGCTTGTTCGGGGGTTCGGTCGGCGCGCGGTAGGCCGAACATGCGCTCCAGGACCGAGTGCACGAGCGTGCCTCGCACCTGTGCCTTGGTGGGAGGCTCGGGAAGCCGGTCCACGGCACGGAAGCGGTACAGCAACGGACATTGCTTGAAGTCGCTGGCCCTCGACGGAGACAGGGCGGGACGTCGCGCCGCCTTGCCCGTCGGTGCGGCGGCGTTCGCGGTGTCGGTCGTCGTGCTGCCGTTGGCCATGCCGGGCAGCGTAGCCGCATCCTCCGACAAGAACGGCCGGCCCGTCGGCGGCGGGTCGCCGGTGCGACACGTGGGAGGTCCGTGGGAGGTCACCGGTATCTGACACGACACGTTCTACCCTCGACGAGTGCACGCGGGCAGCGAGTACGAACGTGGCTGGTCCCGGAGCGGGGGCTCCGTGGACGGCGGCATGCTGCTCTTCCGCGTCGGCGGGGTGCCCGTGTTACTCGCCGGCTCGTGGTGGATCGGCTCCCTGCTCATCGTGGTGCTCTACACCCCACTGGTGACGCGCCTGCTGCCCGGCACCGGTTTCGGGCTGTCGGCGGTGTTGGCAGGAGCCTTCGCCGTACTGCTCGGAGCGTCGGTGCTGGCACACGAACTCGGGCACTGTCTGGTGGCGTTGAGGCTCGGCATGCCGGTGCGGCGGGTGCGGTTGTTCCTGCTCGGCGGGTTGTCGGAGCTGGCGCGGTCACCACGTCTTCCCAGGCAGGAGGCGCTGGTCGCGGTGGCGGGGCCCGCGGTGTCGCTCGTTCTGGCGCTGGTGTGCTGGGCGCTGCTGTTGGCCGTTCCCGACGATGGTGCCGTGTGGTTGCTGGTGGCGCAGTGCGCGGTGGCGAACGGGGCCGTGGGCGTGTTCACCCTGCTCCCCGGCCTCCCGCTCGACGGGGGCCGCCTGTTGAGAGCCGGGGTATGGGCCTTGCACGGCGCTCGTTCGGCGGGCACTCGGGTGGCCGTCGTCGGTGGCGGGCTGGTGGCCGTGGCCCTGATCGGATGGGCTCTGTGGGGCCTGGCCCAGGGCAGCGAGGACCGCTGGTTGCGTCTCGGTGTCGGAGTGGTGACGGCGTGGTTCGTCGCGATGGGCGCTACCACGGAGTTCGCCTCGGAAGGCAGAAGGCCCTGGCCCGAGGGCCTGTCGGTGACCGACCTCATGCGTCCCGTGCTGCAGCTTCCCGCTGAGAGCCCGGTGTCGGCGGCGCTGGCCGCCTCGGCGGGGCGCGGCGTGGTGCTCGTGCGAGCCGACGGCGTGGCCGCCGGATTACTCGACGCCGAGGCCGCCGAGCGCCTAGCGGCCTCGGCACCCCAATCGCCCGCCGAACTGGCAGCGGAGCCGATCCGTGCCGAGACGGTTCTGTTGAACTCCGACTCGACGGCCGAGATCGCCGAACACGTCAACGAGATCCCGGTCTGGCAGTTCCTCGTCGTGGACACCGACGGCAGGCCTCTGGGAGTGCTGTGCAGGGACGACGTGCACAGCGCGCTCACAGCGCCGGCCACCTACGGAACGGGGTCGGCCTGGGCGTAGCCGGACCGGGTGCGTGACCTTCGCCGTGGGTCTGCGACGATCACCTGCGGTTTTCGTCTCCCATCTGGGGACGAGTGTGAACTGGAGGTGCGGTGGCAGCAGGGCCGTTTCGTGCGGGTGATCGAGTACAGCTGACCGACCCGAAAGGGCGGCAGTACACGATTGTGCTCACCGAGGGTGAGGAGTACCACACCCATCGGGGAGCGGTTGCGCACGACGACTTGATCGGTGCTCCCGAGGGGTCGGTGGTGACCTCCACGTACGGGACGGCGTACCTCGCGTTGAGGCCGTTGTTGCCCGATTACGTGCTGTCCATGCCGCGCGGCGCGCAGGTGATCTACCCGAAGGACGCCGCCCAGATCCTGATGTGGGGTGACATCTTCCCCGGCGCCCGGGTGTTGGAGGCTGGCGCGGGTTCGGGAGCTCTCACGTGTTCGCTGCTGCGGGCCGTGGGTCCGAAGGGCAGCGTGACGTCGTACGAGGTCCGCTCCGACCACGCCGAACACGCCGTGCGGAACGTGGAGAATTTCTTCGGAGAGGTGCCGAAGAACTGGATACTGCACGTGGCGGACCTCGCTTCGCACACGGGTGAGGTCGACCGCGTGGTGCTGGACATGCTGACGCCGTGGGAGATGCTGCCCACTGTGTCGGCGGCGCTGGTGCCCGGTGGGGTCCTCGTGGGGTACGTGGCCACCGTGACGCAGTTGTCGTCGTTCGTCGAGGCGTTGCGGGAACAGCAGTGTTGGACGGAACCCCAGGCCTGGGAGACGTTGGTCCGCCCGTGGCATGCGGTGGGGCTCGCTGTACGGCCCGAACACCGCATGATCGGCCACACCGCGTTTCTGGTGACGACCCGCAGGCTCGCCGACGGGGTCACCCCGCCCCGGCCGCAGCGCAGGCCCAGCCGGGGCTGAGGATCCGGGGCGTCACATACCGAAGCACCAGGTGCCGCCCTGCTTCTTCACGGGGAAGTCCGCATCGTCGTTCTTACCGGAGTACGTCGCCCGCATCGGCACCGTCGCCGTGTCTCCTGTCACGGTCGCTTCGCCGGGCCTGCTGAACTGTGCGTCGTCGGGCATCTCCTCCACCTTGAACTCCCCTTGGCCCGGACACATCAGGGAGTTGGCCGCTCCTACGTCCCGGTTGTTCAACGCATCGACGAGTGAGTCGGCGAGAGCCTCGACGGCCGCCTTCTCGCCCTGTGAGTCGGCGGGAGCTTGTCCCGGGCCGTCAGGGTTCGGTGCTCCAGGGTTCGGTGGGAGTCCACCCGGTCCCGCACCCGGCGTTTCGTTCGGCTCCTGCGGTGCGCTTTGTTCCGTGGGCGATGCGACGGTGTCCGATTCTTCGTCGTCGCTGTCTCCGGTGAGGAGGAGGATGAGGGCGACGGCGCCGCCGATGACGGCGACGGCGGCGATGGAGAGGCCGACGATGAGGCCGGTCTTCTTTTTCTGGGGTGGTGGGGCGCCGGGGCCTCCGAATCCGGGCTGTCCCAACCCGGGCTGTCCGTATTGCTGGCCTCCGGGGTAGGCGCCGGGCTGCTGGGGCATGGGGCCGGAGCCCGGGAATCCGGGTTGTTGGGGTTGTTGCCCCCCGTACGGGTCGGGCTGTCCGGGTTGCGGTGGATACGTCACGGCTTCCCCTTCCTTGGTCGTGCCTGTGGGTTGGACTCCGGCATTCGCTGCGAAGTTCCATTCGAAGTGGTGATCCTGGAGATCGTAGAGGGGTAATCGGCCGCGTTTCTTACCCGTTCGGGTAGTGGGAGCGCCGGGTGGCCCATCGTCGTCGCACATTGTCATCACCGCCCGTCACCGGGGTTGTGACATGCGGATGAGCCCACGGACGAGGCCTACGTCGCAGAGTCGTACCGAACGTCAGCGGGTACTCCGCGGCAACCGGACGACGCGCCGATTCTGTAACGCAGATAGGGCTTCTCATGTCGGTGATCGCCGGTACCGTGGAAAGAAATGCATTCCGAGGAGGTGCCGAAATGCAACACGACCTTCCCGGAGGTCGGCACAACGAGGCCGACTCTTCAGAGACAGGCGGAGCCGGAACCACGGAGACCCCATCGAGCGAGCAGGCGCGTCAGATCCGCTTTCTCGAGGAGGAGGTGGCGCTGCTCCGTCGCAAGCTCACCGACTCGCCCCGGCAGAATCGTGTGCTGGAGCAACGGCTGGCCGAGGCGAACGAGCGTGTGAGCCAGCTCACCGAGCGCAACGACAAGCTGGTCGAGACTCTGCGCGAGGCGCGGAGCCAGCTGTTGGCGCTGCGGGAGGAGGTCGATCGACTCGCGCAACCTCCGAGTGGCTACGGCGTGTTCATCGCCGCTTACGACGACAACACGGTGGACGTGTTCACCTCGGGCCGCAAGATGCGGGTCGCCGTGTCGCCCACGGTGGACGTGGAAAGTCTGCGGCGCGGGCAGAGCGTCCGGCTCAACGAGGCGTTGACCGTGGTGGAGGGCGGTGGTTTCGAGAACACGGGCGAAGTCTGCACTTTGCGGGAAGTGCTGGCACCCGACACCGAGGGCGGCAGTGCCCGCGCGCTGGTGGCGGGCCACACCGACGAGGAGCGGGTCGTATGGCTGGCCGACCCGTTGGCGGAGCAGACGCTCAAGCCCGGCGACTCGATCCTGGTGGATTCCAAGGCGGGCTACGCGTACGAGCGGGTGCCCAAGGCCGAGGTCGAGGACCTGGTACTGGAGGAGGTGCCCGACGTCCGGTACGAGGACATCGGTGGCCTGTTCCGGCAGATCGAGCAGATCAGGGACGCGGTCGAGTTGCCGTTCCTCCACGCCGATCTGTACACCCAGTACAAGTTGACGCCGCCGAAGGGCGTGCTCCTCTACGGCCCGCCGGGATGTGGGAAGACGCTGATCGCCAAGGCGGTGGCGAACTCGTTGGCCAAGCAGGTCGCCGCGGCCACGGGGGAGAAGGACGCGAAGTCCTACTTCCTCAACATCAAGGGCCCCGAGCTGCTCAACAAGTTCGTCGGTGAGACCGAACGACACATCCGGATGATTTTCCAGCGGGCGCGCGAGAAGGCGTCCGACGGAACTCCCGTGATCGTGTTCTTCGACGAGATGGAGTCGATCTTCCGGACGCGGGGCAGCGGTGTCTCGTCGGACGTGGAGACCACGATCGTGCCCCAGTTGCTGTCGGAGATCGACGGCGTCGAGGGCCTGGAGAACGTCATCGTGATCGGCGCCTCGAACCGGGAAGACATGATCGACCCGGCGATCTTGCGGCCGGGCAGGCTGGACGTCAAGATCAAGATCGAGCGTCCCGACGCCGAGGGCGCGAAGGACATCTTCTCGAAGTACCTGACGCCCGATCTGCCTATCCACGCCGATGATCTGGCGGAGTTCGGTGGGGATCGGCAGGCCACGATCGATGCGATGATCCAGCACACCGTCGAGCGGATGTACGAGGAGTCCGACGAGAACCGGTTCCTGGAAGTCACCTACGCCAACGGTGACAAGGAGGTGCTGTACTTCCGCGACTTCAACTCCGGCGCGATGATCCAGAACATCGTGGACCGGGCGAAGAAGGCGGCGATCAAGTCAGTGCTGGAGACCAAGCAGCCCGGTTTGCGTGTGCAGCACCTGTTGGACGCGATCGTGGACGAGTTCGCGGAGAACGAGGACCTGCCCAACACCACCAACCCGGATGACTGGGCACGGATCTCGGGCAAGAAGGGCGAGCGGATCGTCTACATCCGCACGCTCGTGACCGGCAAGAACCAGGAGTCCGGACGGGTGATCGACACGGCCACCAACACCGGTCAGTACCTCTGAGGGTTTTGCGGAGGTGGGTTCACGGGGCTCCCGTGGCAGGTGCTGCGGGAGCCCCGCCTTTGCGTGGTGACACGCCTGCGCGTAATCCCACGAGGGATGTATAACGACCTATACGATCGAGCGTATGGCAGAAGAGGTGACATCCGCAGCGTCCGCCGATCGTCTACGCGCGCCGGTCACGGCGGCCGATGTATTGGCCTGGCTGGAAGAGGCGGCGGAGGCGGTGCGCGCGGGGGAGTTGGACGCCGATGCGCTGATCGACCTGTTGGGGCAGTTGCGGCAGGCGTCGACAGCCTGTGCCAACGCCTCGGACTGGGCGTTGTTGGCGGCCAGGGAGGCAGGGGCGAGTCTGCGGCAGATCGCGCCGGTGTTCGGTAAGGGTTACGTGAGGGCGCCGGCGGCGCGGTTGGAAAAGCTGCATCGCGAGGTGCTGTCGTCCGAGCAGTTCCTCGAACTGATGCGTCGCCGCGCCGAAAATGTATAACGACCTATACGCGTAGGCATGAGACTGTTCGATTCCCCTTCGTCGACGTCTGACAACTACGGTGACACTTATGAACGCACTCGCACGGACGGCCATAGGGCTCGCGGCGATCGGGCGGCCCGCTTACATCAATCTGGGGCGGGCGGGAGTCCTGCCGTCCGGGCGCGAGGTGTCGGACATGCGCGAGGTGACGTACGCGGTGTTGGACGCCGCCTACACCGAGGGTGTCCGACGAGTGGACGTGGCGCGTTCGTACGGCCGTGCGGAGGAGTTCCTCGCAGCGTGGCTGGACGACCGGGGCTACGACGACGTCGTCGTCTCCAGCAAGTGGGGGTACGCCTACGTGGGCGAGTGGCGTATGGACGCCGAAGTCCACGAGGTCAAGGAACACTCGCTGCCACGGTTCCGCGCCCAGTGGGAGAGGACGCGCTCTTTGCTGGGTGAAACGGTGTCGTTGTACCAGGTGCATTCGCTGACGCTCGACAGCCCGCTGTTCACCGACCAGGCGCTGCTGGCAGCGTTGGCTGAGCTCGCGGACACCGGTGTGCGGGTCGGGTTCTCGACCTCGGGTGCGAAGCAGGCCGACACGATCCGACGGGCGTTG
Organism: Actinomycetes bacterium; assembly: GCA_021793175.1. Lineage (GTDB taxonomy): Bacteria > Actinomycetota > Actinomycetes > Mycobacteriales > Pseudonocardiaceae > Saccharomonospora. The sequence goes on along the minus strand of JAJYTH010000001.1, from coordinate 40,359 downwards.
GAGCTCGAGGTCAAGGGTCGCCCGGTGTTCACAGCCGTGCAGTCGACGTGGAACCTACTGGAGCGTTCGGCGGGCACGGCGTTGCGGGAAGCGCACGAGTCCGGTGTCCTCGTGCAGGTGAAGGAGACCCTGGCCAACGGTCGCCTGGCCGTGGACCCGCCGGCACCGCTGGTCGAGGTTGCGCGGCGATACGGAGTCGGTTGCGACGCGGTGGCGGTGGCCGCCGTGTACACACAGCCGTGGGCGGACGTGGTGCTCATCGGCCCGGCGAGTGTGGACCAACTCCGCTCGAATCTCGCGGGTGCGGCCGTGTCACTCGGGGCCGACACCCTGTCCGGACTCGATGTGTTGGCGCGGACTCCGGAGGAGTACTGGGCTGAACGGTCGGCGCTGATCTGGCGGTGACCGTTCGGATCGCCGAGTACTGCACTCGGGCGAGACGGGACGGTGTTCTTCACTCAGCCGCTGTTTCGTCGAGGGTTTTCCGTCGAAGACCCGTAGGCTGGGGGTATGCGCCGGATCATGGGAACCGAGGTGGAGTACGGGATCGCGGTACCGGGTGACCCGACCGCGAACCCGGTGCTGACGTCCACTCAGGTGGTGTTGGCCTACGCGGCGGTCGCGGACATTCCGCGGGCACGCCGGGCTCGCTGGGACTACGAGGTGGAGTCACCGTTGCGGGACGCGCGAGGGTTCGACCTCGCCGGTCCGACGCAGCAGGGGCAGGACCCCGACATGGAGGATCTCGGGGCTGCGAACGTGATCCTCACCAACGGTGCTCGGCTCTACGTCGACCACGCTCACCCCGAGTACTCCGCTCCCGAGGTGACGAACGCCCGGGACGCGGTCATCTGGGACAAGGCGGGGGAACGTGTGATGGAGGAGGCCGCGAGACGCGCGGCCACCGTGCCGGGTCAGTCGCCGTTGCAGCTCTACAAGAACAACATCGACGGCAAGGGTGCTAGCTACGGCACGCACGAGAACTATCTGATGAAGCGCTCGACGCCGTTCACGGCGGTGATCACGGGGCTGACGCCGTTCTTCGTCTCCCGTCAGGTGATCACCGGTTCGGGGCGGGTGGGTATCGGCCAGCAGGGTGAGCGGGCTGGGTACCAGTTGTCGCAGCGCGCCGACTACATCGAGGTCGAGGTCGGGCTTGAGACCACGCTCAAACGCGGGATCATCAACACCCGGGACGAACCGCACGCGGACGCCGACAAGTACCGGCGCCTGCACGTCATCATCGGGGACGCGAATCTGGCGGAATACGCCACGTATCTGAAGTTGGGCACCGCCGCGCTGGTGATCGACATGATCGAGCACGGGGTCCGGTTCGACGACCTGAAGTTAGAAGAGCCGGTGCGCGCGGTGCACCAGATCAGCCACGACCCGACGCTGAAGACGACTGTGGAACTGGCCAACGGGCGTCGGTACACGGCGCTTGATCTGCAGTATGCCTATCACGATCTGGCGGCGCAGCACCTGGAGCGGGTGGGCGCTGACGAACAGTCGAAGGAGATCCTGCGGTTGTGGGGCGAGACGCTCGATGCGTTGGCCCGGGATCCGCAGGAGTGCGCCGATCGGCTCGACTGGCCCGCGAAGCTGCGGCTGTTGGAGGCGTATCGCGAGCGGGACTCGCTGGGGTGGGCTGCGCCGCGTCTGCACATGGTCGACCTGCAGTACTCGGACGTGCGGCTGGACAAGGGTCTGTACAACCGGTTGGTGGCGCGCGGGTCGATGAAGCGGCTGGTCAGCGAGGAAGAGGTGCAGGCGGCCATGACGACCCCGCCGCCGGACACCCGGGCCTATTTCCGGGGCCGGGCGTTGGAGAAGTACGCGGACTCGATCGCGGCGGCGTCGTGGGATTCGCTGATCTTCGACGTGGGTAAGGAGTCGTTGGTACGGATTCCGACCTTGGAACCGCTGCGAGGAACCAAGGCGCACGTGGGGCAGTTGTTGGACGAGGCGGAGACCGCCGAGGAACTCGTGGAGGCGTTGACCTCGGCGAAATAACTCGGCCGGGGCGCGATCGAGGACTGACCACGGGTCGACGCGCTGCCGACGCGGCCCCGAAAGTGCGCGACTCTGGGTAGGCTAGGAAGCAAGTGCCGGATCGGGAGGCGAGTATGGCTCAGGAGCGCATCGAGAAGCACGGTGGTGGAGACTCCGACGACGTCGAGGTCGACGCCGCTGCGGGCCAGGAACGTCAGGAGAAGGTCGGCGAGGACGTGGACACGATCCTCGACGAGATCGATGACGTGTTGGAGGAGAACGCGGAGGACTTCGTGCGTGCCTATGTTCAGAAGGGCGGCGAGTAGGCGGCGCGGGCCCATCTCCTAGGCTTGTCGATCACTGAAGGTCGATAAGCTGTTGTCCTGTTCATCCTCGTCGAGGGGAACCACGAGCACGCATGGAACACACGCCGCGAAGCGCGGGCTTCACGTTGCCCGCTGCGTATCTGTCGCCGACGACGTCGTCGTTCATCGATTTCCTCAAGGCCGAGGCTCCGGAACTGTTGCCTCGCGCGCGGATGGGGAACATGCCCGCTGTTCCGGGTGGAGGAAGCGCATTCGAGCCTCCGCACGGGACCACGATCGTGGCGTCCACGTTCAACGGCGGCGTGTTGATCGCCGGTGACCGCAGGGCCACCAGCGGCAACACGATCGCCAGCCGCGATCTGGAAAAGGTGTATGTCACCGATGCGTACTCGGCGGTGGGTATCGCGGGGACAGCGGGGATCGCCCTCGAGCTGGTGCGGCTCTACACGGTGGAGTTGGCGCACTACGAGAAGATCGAGGGCGTCTCGCTGTCGTTGGACGGTAAGGCCAACAAGCTGGCGAACATGGTGAAGGGCAACCTGGACGGGGCTCTGGCAGGTCTGGCCGTGTTGCCGTTGTTCGTGGGGTACGACATCGATGCGGACGACCCGAAGAAGGCGGGGCGGATCGTGTCGTTCGACGTGACCGGTGGTCGCTACGAGGAGAACGCCGGGTTCCACGCAATCGGGTCGGGATCGGCGTATGCGAAGTCGTCGCTGAAGAAGCTGTACGACCCGGAGGCTGACGCGGAGGCGGCGGTGCGTGCCGCGATCGAGTCGTTGTACGACGCCGCCGACGACGACACCGCCACCGGTGGCCCTGACCTCGTGCGCCGCATCTACCCCACGGTGGTGACGATCACCGCCGAGCGCGGTGCTGTGGTGTTGCCCAGCGAGGAGACGGCGGCCATCGCCGAGGCCGTGGTGCGTGAGCGCTCGGAACGGCCCGGTCAGCTGGGCTGACGTCTGGGGCCCGGCCGAGTAGGTAATCCTTCCTGTAGTCCTGTCAGACTATCGAGCAGAGCGGAGCCAACGCCAGTGACGATGCCGCTGTACGCCTCACCCGAGCAATTGATGCGCGAGCGTTCGGAGCTCGCGAGAAAAGGCATCGCGCGGGGACGGAGCGTCGTCGTGCTCAAGTACCGAGGCGGCGTGTTGTTCGTGGCGGAGAACCCTTCGCCGACGTTGCACAAGGTTTCGGAGATCTATGACCGGATCGGTTTCGCCGCTGTGGGGCGGTACAGCGAGTTCGAGAGCCTCCGGCGCGGGGGGATCCGACACGTGGACCTGCAGGGGTACATGTACGACCGGCGGGACGTGAACGCGCGTGCGTTGGCGAATGTGTACGCGCAGACGTTGAGCACGATCTTCACCGAGCAGTTGAAGCCGTTCGAGGTGGAGATCTGTGTGGCGGAGGTCGGCAACAACTCGAGCGAGGACGAGTTGTATCGGTTGACCTATGACGGGTCGATCGTGATGGACGAGCCCAAGTTCGTGGTCATGGGCGGCCAGACCGACGCGATCAACACGAAGTTGCGGGAGACGTTCTCCGACGACATGGAACTGGGGGACGCGTTGGCTGTGGCCGTCGAGGCGTTGCGCGCCCCTGCTGCGTCGGGAGGGGCAGGCGGTGAGGCCGAGCCGGGCAAGTTGGAGGTCGCGGTGCTCGACCGCGAGCGGCCCGGCCGGAAGTTCCGTCGGATCATGGGCGCTGAGTTGGACACGTTGATGCCGGCTCAGTCGCAGGAGGGCTCGTCCGGTGGTGCGGATGAGTCGTCCGGTGACGGTGGTTAAAGCTGAGCCTGATGGCGCGAATCGTCGGGCTGTTCTCCTACCCCGTCAAAGGGTGTGCGGGTGTTGCGCTGCGTGAGGGCGGCCTGGGGGCGGCTGGATTGAACCACGACCGCACGTTCATGGTGGTGGACGACGGTGACGGCGGGTTCGTGAGTCAGCGCAATGCTCCTCGGATGGCCGTGGTGCGGCCGGAGATCGACGACGACGGTACGCGGTTGATGTTGACGGCGCCCGGCGCGGAAGCCATCGAGATCAAGGTCGATGTCAATGGTGCGCGCCGGGACGTCCGCATGCACGGCGCACCGTTCCGGGGTGTCGATCAGGGCGATCCGGCCGCGGAATGGTTGTCGACGGTGCTGGGGCGACCGTGCCGGTTGGTGAGGGTGCCGCCGGAACTCGACCGGGTGACCAGCGGAGAGACACCGGGAACGGCGGGATTTGCCGACAGTAGCGCGGTGCTGGTGATGGCCGAGCGCAGCGTGGCGGAGTTGAACGCGCGTCTGGCCGACAGAGGTGTTGCGCCGCTGCCTATGGACAGGTTCCGCGCCAATTTCGTGGTGGACGGCTGGGAGGAACCGCACGTCGAGGACCGGGTGCGTCGGTTCGAAGTAGGCTCGGCGGAGCTCGGATTCACCAAGCTCGCGGTCCGCTGCGCTGTGACGACAGTCGATCAACGACGCGGTGAACGCGTGGGTCCGGAGCCGTTGCGCACGTTGGCGGAGTATCGGCGGATCTCCGGTGGGGTGGCACTGGGAGTGCGGTTCGCGGTGACCCGTCCGGGCACGGTGGCCGTGGGGGACGAGCTACGGGTGACGCGCTGGGCCGAGCCCTGAGCCTGTTGCGGCTGAGTCACGCTAGTCACGCTGTGGGGGGGGGGCGGGGGCGGTAGACGCTCAGCGTGCTGGGTCGGGCGCGGAAACGGAACCGATTGCCCAATGGTCCGACCTCGCCGTCGGTGGCGATACGGCGGTTGCCGTCGAGGAGAGTCACATCGAGTGCGAGCAGGTCGCGTTGGGTGTAGACGTGGCTGGTGCCGAGTGTGTTGGTGATGACGGCGAGCAGGAACCGGGTCCGGGAATAGCGTTTGTCGGCGCGGAGGTAACGCACGTCGAGCAGACCGGTGTCGAGTGCGGGCCGATGTGAGGGGATGACTTCCTTGGGGGTGTAGGTGCCGTTACCGACGAACAGCATCCACACGAGCATGTCCTCGCCGAGGATCCGGACATGTAAAGGGCGGGCGTGCCGGAGAGTACGAACCATGGCCACGATGGCCGAGGGCCATTTGGGGTGGCGACGTTCGATGGTTTCACGAAGACGCACCATCTCGGGGTAGCCGCCGAGGCTGGCGGTGTTGACGAACCGGCGGTGGATGGTCCGATGGTCGGTGTCGATCTCCACTTCGCCGAGGTCGATGCCCACGGCACTGCCGGTACGGGTGGCGGTGTCGGTGTCGGCGAGCTGGCGGATGCCGAGGTCTCGGGCGAAGTGGTTGAGCGTTCCGGTGGGGATGAGGGCCAGGGGAAGGCCGTACTCGGCGGCCACTGAGGCCACGGCTGCGACGGTGCCGTCGCCTCCCGCCACGCCGAGTGCGCGAATGTGTCCGGCACGGCGGCGGAGTTCCTCGGTGAGTTGAAGCCGCAGGTCGACGCCGGGTTCGGCGTGGAGGAAGACGGTGCGGGGCCAGCGTCTGCGGATGGCGGGAGTGGGGTCGTCGGGGGTGATTCCGGAGCTGCGGTTGACGACGGTGAGGATGTGCTCTCCGTCGTGGAGTTCCGGTACGTCGGCGGGATGGGTGGTGTCCGCTCGGCTGTCTGGATGCAGGGGCCACCAGTGTCGGGTGGCGAGAGCGGTGAGTACGCCGAGGATAGCTCCCGCGCCGATGTCGCTGGGCCAGTGCACGCCGGTGTGGACACGGGAGTAGGCGACGGCTGCGCCGAGCGGAGCGAGCACGACGCCGAGGCGGGGTGCTTCGAGGGCTGTGGCGGTGACGAACGCGGCGGCGGAAGCGGCGTGTCCGGACGGGAACGACGACGAGGTGGGGCGAATGTGGAGTCGACGGGGTTCGGGGACGACCTCGGCGGCGGGGCGCCGGCGGGGAAGAAGGGGTTTGCCGACGAGGTTGGCGAGGGCGCTGGCGCTGACGAGCGCGGCGATCCCGCGGAGAGCCGCGCGTCGGGGCGGGCCTTTGCGGACGGCGAAAGCGGCGGCGATGAGCCACCACAACTTGCCCTTGTCCGCGAAACGGCTGAGTCTGGTGAGCGCGGTGTCGGCAGGGCTGTGAGGGAGCGCCGCGCTGTAGCGCATGGCGTGACGATCGACGGCGCTGACGTGACGCAAACGGTGCGTCAGTCGGGTGGTGCGGAGGTCGATGATTAGGCCACCTCGGTCTTGAATCTGTTTCGTTCACCGTACCGTGGCGAAAAGCGCCTACCCTTGAAGGATGCAGCGGCGGATCTTTGGGATCGAAACCGAGTTCGGGGTCACCTGCACCTTTCACGGACAGCGCAGGTTGTCCCCCGACGAAGTGGCGCGCTACCTGTTTCGGCGGGTGGTGTCGTGGGGTCGGTCCTCGAATGTGTTCTTGTCCAACGGTTCCCGGCTGTACCTGGACGTGGGGTCGCATCCCGAGTACGCGACCGCCGAGTGTGACGACCTCACGCAGCTGGTGACGCATGACAAGGCGGGCGAGCGGGTTCTGGAGGATCTGCTGATCGACGCGGAACGCCGCCTCGCCGACGAGGGGATCGGCGGCGATATCTTCCTGTTCAAGAACAACACCGACTCGGCGGGTAACTCGTACGGGTGTCACGAGAACTATCTGGTGACACGTGCGGGTGAGTTCTCGCGGGTGGCGGACGTGTTGCTGCCGTTTCTGGTGACGCGGCAGTTGGTGTGCGGGGCGGGGAAGGTGCTGCAGACTCCCCGTGGCGGGGTGTACTGCCTGTCCCAGCGTGCCGAGCACATCTGGGAAGGCGTGTCGAGCGCGACGACGCGGTCACGTCCGATCATCAACACGCGGGACGAGCCGCACGCCGATGCGGAGCGGTACCGCAGGCTGCATGTGATCGTCGGGGATTCGAACATGGCGGAACCGACGACGTTGTTGAAGGTCGGTTCGGTGCATCTCGTCCTCCAGATGATCGAGGAGGGCGTGCAGTTCCGGGACTTCACACTGGACAATCCGATTCGGGCGATCCGGGAGATCAGCCATGACCTGACGGGACGGCGTCAGGTTCGACTGGCCGGTGGCCGGGAGGCGTCGGCGTTGGAGATCCAGCGGGAGTACTACGCACGTGCGGTGCAGCATGTGGAGTCGACCGGCGGGTCGCCGATGACGCAGTACATGATCGATCTTTGGGGTCGGGCTCTGGATGCTGTGGAGCAGCAGGACTTCTCGGGCATCGACACCGAGATCGACTGGGCGATCAAGCACCGGCTGGTGGAGCGTTACCGCAGCAAGCACAACTTGACGTTGTCGGATCCGCGGGTGGCCCAGCTGGACCTGGCCTACCACGACATTCGGCGTGGGCGTGGCGTGTTCGATCTATTACAGCGGAAGGGCCTGGTACGTCGGATCACCGATGATGGTGAGATCGAGCTGGCCAAGGACAGCCCTCCGCAGACCACTCGGGCGAAGTTGCGGGGTGACTTCATCGCCGCGGCGCAGGAGGCGGGGCGGGACTTCACGGTGGACTGGGTCCATCTGAAGTTGAACGACCAGGCGCAGCGGACGGTGCTGTGCAAGGACCCGTTCCGGTCGGTGGACGAACGGGTGGAACGGCTGATCAACTCGTTGTGAGTGCCGAGTGGGTCGGGCCGCAGCGACCTTGACCCACCCGAGCCCACCCCAACCGATGGTGACCTGACCTACAAGTGGCGGGTGGGGTGGGCGATATGGTTGTGGGGATGTCCACTGCCCGTGCTGAGCGCCTGGTGAACTTGGTGCTCGCCCTGTTGTCGACGCGGCAATACCTGACCGCCGAGCGGATTCGCGGCATCGTGCCCGGATACGTCGATGCCCCGAGCGACGAGGCGTTCGGCCGCATGTTCGAACGGGACAAGGCGGAGCTACGTGAGCTGGGTATCCCGCTGGAGACCGGCCGGAATTCGGTGTTCGACGCGGTCGAGGGATACCGGATCGCGCGGCGTGACTACGAGCTGGGGGAGATCGAGCTGTCGCCGGACGAGGCCGCGGCGGTCGGGCTGGCCGCACGATTGTGGGATTCGCCCGAGCTGACGGGACAGGCGCACAGCGCGTTGGTGAAATTGCGTGCCGCGGGGGTGGAGGTCGACGAGAACGCGACGACACCCGTGGAGCCGAGGGTGCACGCGGAGCCCGCGTTCGCGCCGTTGCTGTCGGCGGTGCAACGGGGGCAGGCGGTGCGGTTCGACTACCGGCGTGCGGATTCGCCGGAGCGGCGATCCCGCGTGGTCGAGCCATGGGGCGTGGTGTCGTGGCGAGCCCGCTGGTATCTGGTGGGGCATGACCGGGACCGGAACGCGCCGAGGTGTTTCCGGCTTTCGCGGATCACCGGGCCCGTACGGACGGTGGGCAGGCCCGGTGTGGTGAACAGGCCCGCCGATGTGAACCTCGTCGAGTTCGTGGCGGGTGTCGGCAGCGGGGAGCGGAACACGGCGCCGGTGATGCGGGCGCGTCTGTGGCTGGCGGAAGGCCGTGCGGTGGGGATCCGCCGCCAGGCCCGCGTGGTCGGGCGTAGGACGGTGGCCGACGTGGACGGCGACGTGGTGGAGCTGGACCTGTGGTTTCCGGAGAGTGCGGCGGACTGGATCGCCGGACACGGCCCTGACGCTCTCGTGCTGGAACCGGACGTGTTGGCCAAGGCGGTGGCCGACCGGTGGGAACGCGTGGTGCAGGGGGTGTCGCGGTGAGCGGCTCGGGCGATCGGTTGCCCCGCTTGCTGACGTTGGTCCCGTACCTGCTGGCCCGGCCGGGTGTCCGGATCGACGAGGTGGCGCGGGACTTCGATGTCACTCCCAGGCAGTTGCGCAAGGACCTGGAACTGCTGTGGATGTGCGGCCTGCCCGGCTATGGGCCGGGAGACCTGATCGACCTGTCGTTCGACGGAGACACGGTGTCGGTGACCTACGACGCCGGGATGCGCAGGCCGTTGCGGCTGACGGGAGCGGAGGCGAGCGCGTTACTGATCGCACTGCGGTCGTTGGCGGAGACTCCGGGGGCGGTGGACGTCGACGCGGTACATCGGGCGATCGGCAAGATCGAGGCCGCCTCGGGGGACTCCCGCCCGTCCGGCGTGGTGGTGGGCCACGGTGTGCGCGAGGCGGAGAGCACCGCTGAGACTAGGGAACGGGTGCGGGAGGCGTTGCAGGAGCGGCGAGCGCTGTGGCTGCGTTACTACACGGCGTCGAAGGACGCGCTCAGTGAACGCACGGTGGACCCGATGCGACTGCTGATCGTGCAGGGCATCAGCTACCTGGAGGCGTGGTGTCGCCGGGCGGAGGCGGTGCGACTGTTCCGGCTGGATCGGATAGACGAGTTGACGATGCTGTCCGAGCAAGCGGCCCCGCCCGAGACCGCCACCCCGAAGGACTTGTCGGAAGGGGTGTTCCCGCAGAGCCCGGAGTACCCGGAGGCCGAGCTGGTGCTGGAGCCCGACGCGCGGTGGGTGGCCGAGTACTACCCGTGTGAGGAGCTGGCCGAACTGGAGGGCGGCCGACTGCGGGTGCGGATGCGGTACGGCGACGAGTCCTGGCTGGTGCGGCTGATTCTGCGGTTGCGGGGAGAGGCGACGGTGGAGCGGCCCGAACACGTGGCGCAAGCTGTACGACAGCGGGCGGCCGAGGCGTTGGCCCGAACTCGTCACCTCGCTGCAACTTTGGCTGGCTAGGCTGGTCGCTGTGGTGTACGTGGTGAGTGTTGCGCTGGTTGTGGTCGCGGCAGCCGCTTGTGGACTCGTCGGTTTTCGCGTCCTTCGACTCTTGCGCACCTATCGTGTGACGGCCAGCATGGTGGCGGCTCACACCAGCGATCGGGTCGGGTTGTTGCGGGCGCGATCCGCGGCGGTACGTGTCGCGATCACGGAACGCCGCCGTCGCCGAGGCGACAGCACGGCACCACAGTACGATCGACTCTGAACGAGTAAGGAGGCCAGGCGATGGCTAATGCGTTGCAGCCGTGGCACTTGATCATTCTGGTTCTTGTCGTGGTTCTGCTGTTCGGCGCCAAGCGCCTGCCCGACGCGGCCAGGTCGATCGGTAAGTCGATGAAGATCTTCAAGGCCGAGACCAAGGGGATGCGGGAATCCGGTCAGGCCGCTGATTCGGAGACGGCCACGTCCGCGACGACCGAGCCCGACACCCGCCAGCTGCCCGAGTCCACCACTACGCCGGCGGCGAGCAGCACGAGCACCGATGAGAAGGTGGAGCAGCTGCAGCGGCAGCTCGACGAGCTGAAGCGGCAGCAGGCCGCGCAGCAGCAGGAGCAGAAGAACGCGAGCTGACCACGGTTCACCTTTTCAGGTCTGATTCGACAACACGGGACGAGAACGGACACGGTTCGTGGCGGACTCCTCGAACAGTCGCGAGAGCAAGCGGCGCAAACGCAGTCGTCGGCACAATCCCGACGGCACGATGACGCTGATCGAGCATATCTACGAGTTTCGCCGTCGCCTGGGGTTCGCGCTGCTCGCGATCGTCGCGGGTGGTGTCCTGGGATTCCTCTGGTTCTCCAACCGAGTGGGCCCCATCCCGTCCCTCGGTGACCTCGTCACCGGCCCGTATTGCGCGATCCCGGCCGACAAACGGTTCCCGAAGGACCCACCGTGTCGGCTGTTGCAGACCGTGCCGTTCGAAGCGTTCATGATCCAGCTGAAGGTGGGTCTGACCGCGGGCGCGGTGCTGTTCTCCCCGGTGTGGCTGTACCAGCTGTGGGCGTTCATCGCCCCGGGGCTGTACTCGAGGGAACGCCGTTACGCGCTCACGTTCGTGGGATTCGCGAGCGCGTTGTTCGCTCTGGGCGCGGTACTTGCGTACGTGCTGGTGCCGTTCGCGCTGGAGATCCTGGTGAACTTCGGCGGTGACGCGTTCGACACCTGGTTCACCGGTGACAAGTACGTGTCGTTCGTACTGTCCCTGTTGTTGATCTTCGGGGTGAGTTTCGAGGTACCCCTGCTGGTCATCATGCTCAACCGGGTGGGCGTGGTGAGCTATGCGCAGCTGAGCAAGTGGCGGCGCGGGCTGATCTTCATCGCGTTCGTGTTCGCGGCCTTCGTGACCCCGGCCGACCCGTTCTCCATGCTGGCGTTGGCGGGTGCGTTGACCCTGCTGTTGGAGCTGGCGTTGCAGGTCACCCGCATCCACGACAAACGCAAGGCCCGGCGACGCGGCGAGGAGGACTGGGACAAGCTCGCCGACGACGAGCCCGCCCCGTTCGACTACGTGCCGAGCACGATCGACGACGAGTCCGACACCGCCTCCGGTGGCCGTAAGACCAACATCGACGACATCACGTAACGCATGGGACGACGAGTGGCGTTGGCCGTGCACCCCGGTTCCGGGCAGGGGGCGGCTGCACGCATAGCCGGCACGGTCGCCGAGCGCCTGCGCGCGGAGGTCGACGACCTGGTGCTGATCACCGCGGACACGCCGCAGCGATTCCGTGAGCAGGTGGCGGAGTGCCGCGCTTTGGGTTTGGACGCACTCGTCGTACTCGGCGGGGACGGTGCCATGCACCAGGCCGTGCAGTGCTGTGTCGACACCGAGGTGGCGTTGGGGCTGGTGCCGTTGGGGACCGGGAACGACTTCGCCCGGGCCCTGGGACTGCCCACCCACCCCGCGAAGGCCGTGGAGGACTTGCTGGCAGCGTTACGAAGTGGACGGCGCCGGCTGGTCGATGTGGGCCGGGCGGAGGGTGTCGGCTCGGGGACGGCACGTCGGTTCGGCACGGTGCTGTGCACGGGTTTCGACGCGGCCGTCAACGCGCGCGCCAATCGTCTGCCCTGGCCGTCCGGAGCACGGCGCTACGACGTTGCCCTGATACGGGAGCTGATGTCGCTGCGTGCGCAGCCGATCGTGGTGGACACCGACGCGGGCCGGGTGACCACCGAGGCCACTCTGGTGGCGGTGGGCAACACGGCGTTCTACGGCGGTGGTGTGCCGATCTGTCCGGGCGCGCGGCCCGACGACGGACTGTTCGACGTCACGGTGGTGGGGCGGGTGAGCAGGCTGCAGTTGGCGCGGATACTGCCCCGTCTACGCACCGGAGCCCACGTGCGGCATCCCGCCGTGCATACCTTGCGTGCCTCGCGGGTGCGGATCGAAGTCCACGGTGGAGACACCGAAGGTGGGACGCGATGGCCGGTGTTCGCCGACGGTGACGAATTGGGCACTCTTCCGGTGGCGGTGACGTGTACGCCGGAAGCCTTACACGTCCTGGCCTGATTCCGAGCCACGGATACGACGTCGATGACGCGTGGCAGCCGAACGAGGCAGTGGCCGAAACCGCGCAGAGTGGGACGCCGTGCGCACGGTGCGGCGTGACTCGCCTACGTTCGGGACCCATGGTCGGAAAGGCCCAAGAACCTGCTCGGAGGTCGTTTTCCGGGGCCCGACCTCGGTGTGGTCGTTCACTACGACACCACCCCGTGCATGTGTTCAGCGGGATGTGAAACCCTGGCGTTCGTGGACTCCTCCACTACATCCCCGAGCCCGGCCGAGGCCTACGCAGCGGCGCGGCGGCGCGGCCGTTACCCGCAACTCGCTCGGTTTGCAGCCGACGTGGCGTTCGAGTTCGACGATTTCCAGCTGCAGGGCTGTGAGGCACTCGAGGACGGGCACGGTGTGCTCGTGTGCGCTCCGACCGGTGCGGGCAAGACGGTCGTCGGCGAGTTCGCCGTCCACCTGGCGTTGGCCGAGGGACGCAAGTGCTTCTACACCACCCCGATCAAGGCGCTGTCCAACCAGAAGTACGGCGACCTGGTGGAGCGCTACGGCTCCGATGTCGTCGGCCTACTCACCGGTGACACCTCCATCAACGGCGGCGCGCAGATCGTGGTGATGACCACCGAGGTCTTGCGCAACATGCTGTACGCCGAGTCCACCACGCTCGACGACCTCGGCTACGTCGTGTTGGACGAAGTGCACTACCTCGCGGACCGCTTCCGCGGTGCGGTGTGGGAGGAAGTGATCCTGCACCTGCCCGACTACGTGCGGGTGGTCGGGTTGTCGGCGACCGTCAGCAATGCCGAGGAATTCGGGGAATGGCTGGTCGAGGTGCGCGGCGACACCGCCGTCGTGGTCGACGAGCATCGACCTGTGCCGCTGTGGCAGCACATGCTGGTCGGTGGGCGCCTGTTGGATTTGTTCGTCGGGGAGAACACCGAGACCGGCGAGGCCAAGCTCAACCCCCGGTTGCTCCGCGCTGTCGAGGAGACCGCGCGTATGCACGCCCCCGCCGGGTTGCGAGGACGCGGCAAGCGCGGCGGCGCCCCCTACCGCGGACCGCGATACCGACCTCCGTCCCGCACCGAGATCGTCGACCGGCTCGATCGGGCCGGGCTGTTGCCCGCGATCGTGTTCATCTTCTCCCGCGCGGGCTGCGACGCTGCCGTGACCCAATGCCTGCGGTCCGGGTTGCGTCTCAACACTCCCGACGAGGTCCAGCAGGTGCGGCGCATCGTCGACGAACGCACCGCGGACCTGCCGCACAGCGACCTGGAGGTGTTGGGCTACTGGGAATGGCGGGAAGGCCTGGAACAGGGCATCGCTGCCCACCACGCCGGAATGCTGCCGGCCTTCAAGGAGACGGTCGAGGAGCTGTTCGTTCGCGGGTTGGTCAAGGTCGTGTTCGCGACCGAGACCCTTGCCCTGGGCATCAACATGCCCGCCCGCACCGTCGTACTCGAACGGCTCGTCAAGTACAACGGTGAGGCGCACGTCGACCTCACTCCCGGCGAGTACACCCAGCTCACCGGTCGCGCGGGACGGCGCGGCATCGATGTCGAGGGGCACGCGGTCGTCGTGTGGCAACCGGGGGTGGACCCGAGACAGGTTGCCGGCCTGGCCTCCACGCGTACGTATCCGCTGCGCTCGTCGTTCCGTCCCGGCTACAACATGGCCGTCAACCTCGTCGGCCGATTCGGCGCGGCGAAGGCTCGGGAGCTGCTCGAACAGTCGTTCGCGCAGTTCCAGGCCGACCGTTCGGTGGTGGGGTTGTCGCGGCGCATCGAGCGCAACACCGAGGCGTTGCGCGGCTACGCCGACGCTGTCACCGGCGACTTCGACGAGCTGCTGTCCTACCTGGACCTGCGTAAGCAGATCTCGGACCGGGAGAAGGCACTCGCGAAGCAGAACACGGCCGCGCGACGAGCTCAGACCGCGAAGTCCTTGGAGAAACTCCGCAAGGGCGATGTCATCGCCGTGCCGTCGGGTCGGCGCGCGGGTCTGGCCGTGGTCGTCGACCCGGGAGTGGATCAGTTCGACGAACCGAGGCCCGTCGTGGTCACCGAGGACCGGTGGTCGGGTGCCCTGTCGCTGTCCGACTTCCCGACTCCAGTGGAACCGTTGGGACGGATGCGGCTGCCCAAGCACGTCGAGCTGCGTTCGCCGAAGACGCGTCGGGACATCGCCTCCTCGCTGCGTAACACCGGCATCCGTCCCCCGAAGCGGCAACGGTGGCGTTCCGACGCTCACTCCGATCCCGAGCTGGCGGAGCTGCGGCGGCAGTTGCGCGCCCATCCCGTCCACGGCATGGCGGACCGGGAGGCCAATCTGCGCTGGGTCGAGCGCTACCAGCGATTGAAGGCGGACAACGAGAAACTCGAGCGCAAGGTTGCGGCCACGACCCACTCCCTGGCGCGGGCCTTCGACCGCATCCGCCGATTGTTGGTCGAACGCGGTTATCTCGGCGAGAGCGGTGACGACGTCACCGAACACGGGCAGCTGCTCTCCCGCCTGTACAGCGAGTCGGACCTGTTGGCTGCCGAGTGTATCCGGCAGCGTGTCTGGCACGGTCTCGCGCCCGCCGAACTCGCCGCTGTCGTCTCCACCCTGGTGTACGAGGCGCGTCGGGACTCGACCGCCGAGGCCAAGGTGCCGTCGGGCCCGGTCAGCGCGGCGTGGCAGGAGACGGTGCGGCTGTGGAGCGACCTGGTGGAGGACGAGCGGCGACACCGCCTGGACCGCACCCGCGAACCGGACGCCGGGTTCGCCTGGCCGGTGTACCGGTGGGCACGTGGCGAGTCGTTGGAGAAGGTCCTCACCTCCGCTGAGATAAACGGCCAGGAACTGTCCGCGGGGGACTTCGTACGATGGTCTCGGCAGGTGGTGGACCTACTGGAGCAGATCAGGGACGTGCTCGGTAAGGAACACCCAGTCGGCGGTGCGGCCGGGAAGGCGTCCCGCTTACTTCGACGCGGTGTGGTCGCGGCAGGGGAGCTGTAAGCCGCGCGGCGAGTGTGATTGTATTTCGGGGCGGCAGCCCGCAGGCGGACCTGCCGTGACAGCGTGACCTGACATGGCTGTGGCAGTCGGATAGGCGAAAGCAGGCGAAAGGCAACACGATGAGCACGCCGTACGGAGGCAACAACCCCGGGCAATGGGGTCAGCAACCGCCCGCGAATCCCGGATCCGGTGGCTTCGCCCAGCCTGGTGGGTATGGCCAGCAACCCGCCTTCGGTCAGCAGCCCGGGTACGGTCAGCCCTACGGTGACCCCCAGTACGGCCAACAGCCCGCTGCGAACCCGTACGACCAGTCCGCTCCTTACGGTCAGCAGAACTTGTACGGCCAGCAGCCCCCGTACGGTCAGCAACCCGGGTACGGGCAGCCCTACGGCGCACCTCAGCCCGGGGGGGAGCAGCCGGGTAAGAAGTCGGGCGGCAAGGGACTGTGGATCGGTGTCGCCGTGGCCGTGGTGGTGCTCGCAGCCGCCGGTGTGGTGCTGTTCTGGAAACCGGGTCTGCTGAACTCGACGGTGTTCGACCGGGCACAGATGGAAAGCGACATCCAACGGGTGTTGCAGGAAAGCTACGGACTGCAGGTCGACGGCGTCAGCTGCCCCGGTGACCAGAAGGTCGAGGAAGGGCACACGTTCTCCTGCGACGCCACCGTGGGTGGCCAGCAGCAGAGCGTGAAGATCACGGTTGTCAACGACGAGGGTCGTTACACCGTGGACAAGCCGACGTCTGAAGGCTGAGGAACTCGGAACCGGAACTCGGAACCCGAGATCTGAGGCACCGCGTTTCCTCGACTTATCCCGGCACGACAGGGAGCGATGCATGAACGATGTTGTGGTCCGCCCTCTGCGCGACGATGAGTTCCGTGCGGCATACACGCTGTTCCGCGGTGCTTTGCACCACGGCCCCGCCACCGACGAACAGTGGGAGCGTCTCCGTCCCACGCACCAGCCGGGGCGGGTGTTCGGGGCCTTCGACGAGCAGCTGATCGGCACGACTCGCTCGACGGATGCCGAACTGGTCGTGCCCGGTGGGGCGCGGGTCCCGTTGGCGGCTGTCACGGGTGTTGGGGTTCGGGTCGACCACACCCGGCGCGGAGTGCTGACGGCGTTGATGCACCGCCAGCTCACCGATCTCGCCGAACGGGAGGTCACCGCCGCTCTCCTGTACGCCACCGAGGGTGAGATCTACGGGCGATTCGGCTACGGCGTCGCCACCCGTTCACGCTCCTGCACCGTGCACCGGCGGCAGGCACGGCTGCGGCCCGAGGTCCCCGCAGGGGGTCGGATCGAGCTGCTCAACCTCGATGAAGCCGAGCGCCGCCTGCCCGACGTGTACGCGCGGATTCCGCTACGGCCCGGGATGATGACTCGGCCCGAGCGGTGGTGGGCGCGCCTGTTCGCGCGATTGTGGCAGAGCGACGAACCCGTGGCGACGCTCGTGCATCACGGCACGGACGGGCCGGACGGATTCGCGGTCTACCGGGTGACTCGGCAGTCCGGTCAGCTCGGCGCCATGCAGGTCATGGACTTGCATGCCGCGGACGCGTCCGCGTTCGCGGGGCTGTGGCGCTTCCTGCTCGGCGTGGACCTCGTCGACACCATCGTGGTACGCCAACGCTCCCTTGAGGAGCCGCTGGAATTGCTGTTCACCGATCCCCGCGTATGCGAGACCACCGAGGTGGGGGACGAGTCGTGGCTACGGCTGGTGGACGTCGAGGCCGCACTACGGGCGCGGGTCTGGCACGGTGAGCCGCTCGTGCTGGAGATCACCGATCCGATACTGGAACACAACACCGGCCGATACCGGGTGGGACCGACCGGTGTGACGCGAACAGACCAGCCTGCCGATGCCCGCCTCGGTGTGGACACGTTGGCGATGATGTTCGTCGGCGGGTGGCGTCCCTCGGCTTTGGTCGACGCCGGGAGGATCACCGTGCGTGCTGCCGAAGTCGCACCGCTCATGGACGACCTGGCCCGCACGCGGTCGGCTCCGTGGTGCGGTACGTTTTTCTGACCGGGAGGTTTCTCGGTAACGAGCATTGACGAGCACTGACGAGCATTAACGAGCGTTGTGGAGTGTCCGGCCGTGCGGGTACGCGGTGTGTGGAGAGGATTCATATCCATCTGTGCGGTCCTGGCTCTCGGCGCCTGCGCCGGGGGAGACGGAGACACCGAGCCCGCCGAGCAGGGCACCATCCCGGTCAACCCCACCAGCATCAGGACGACCTCCACGGAGCTGTCCGAGTCTCCGACTCCCGTGACGAAGGCACTCAACGGTGCGTCGGTGGAGAAGTCGGTGCGGGTGGTGCTCACGGGCAGCTACGGCATCAGTGATGTCGACAAAGTGAGCTGCCCGCTGCGGCCGACCGTGCGGAAGGGCGCCACCTTCGACTGCACCGCCGTCATCGAGGGCGAGAACAAACGTGTGCCCATCGAAATCGTGGACGACGACGGCCTCTACGAGGTCGGTCTGCCGGTCTGACCAGGGAGAGCGGCCAGCAGACGCGTCACCGATCCGCCGAGGTTGTAGCGCTCGGCCAACTCGGCCACGCGTTCCGGGGCCGCGGGTTCGGCGGGCACGTGGTCGTCGACCGGGCCGGTCACGGGCGCGTCGGTGGCCACCCGCACCACCAGTGGCGCGGCCGCCAGGTAGTCGGCGGACTCCAGCAGCTTGGTCCGTGCCCTGGGCGGCACATCGGGATGAGCTTCTCGTGCCGCCTCCAGCAACGCCTCCAGCGACCCGAACCGGGTCACCAGTTTCGCGGCCGTCTTCTCCCCGATTCCGGGAACCCCGGGCAACCCGTCGGACGGATCGCCCCGCAACATCGACATGTCGGCGTAGGCGCTGCCGGCGTGTTCGACGGGAAGCGCATAGCGGTCGGCGACCTCCGCCGGGCCCAACACCTCGGCCTTGGCCCAACCTTTACCCACGTAGATCACCGACACCGGACTCGGTTCGAAACGCACCAGCTGGAACAGGTCGCGGTCACCGGTCACGACCTCCACCGGCCGCTGTGACTCCCCGGCGACCAGCGTGCCGATGACGTCGTCGGCCTCGAATCCCTCGGCTTCCGCAGTGGCGATCCCCACCGCTTCCAGCAGTTCCAGGATGATCGGCACCTGCGGGGCGAGCGTGTCGGGCACCTCCTCGGCGTCCGAGCCGTCTTCGGAGCTCTCGGCGACACGGTGCGCCTTGTAACTGGGCAGCGCCCGCACCCGGAACTCGGGACGCCAATCGGCGTCTAGACACGCCACGAGCCGTGCCGGACGTCGATCGGTGAGCACCCGCGCCACGGTGTCGGCGAACCCGCGCACGGCGTTCACCGGAGTGCCGTCGGGAGCGGTCAGTGACTCGGGCAGCGCGAAGAACGAACGGAAATACAGGCTCGCGGCATCGAGTAGCACCAGCGGGGCGGTCACGCGTCCAAGCGTGCCACACCGCCGTACGCGTGGTGGGTGTGCGGGCACTTGTCGTGCAGGAAGGTTAGGCTTTCGGCCATGTCGCGTCGTTCGCTGCACACACCCGCACCCGATGCCTCCACCCTGCGTGCCCGACTCGACCGCGCCCGGGCAGCCGCGGCCGACGCCGCCACGGACGCGCTACTGGTCGCGCCCGGCTCCGACCTGCGGTATCTGATCGGGCAGGCGGGCGGCTCCTTCGAGCGGCTCACCACACTGGTCGTGCCCGCGTCCGACGAGGCCGTACCGACTCTGGTGTTGCCGAAGCTGGAAGCTCCCGGCTACGCCGACATCCCCCTCGACGAGATAGGCGTGGAGCTGGTCACCTGGGTCGACGGTGACGACCCGTACCGGATGGTCGCCGACCGGCTGGGTCGACCCGGCCGTGTGGCCGTGAGCGACACCATGGCCGCCCTGCACGTCCTCGGGCTGCGAGACGCGGTATCCGGCGCCGAACAGACCCTCGCCGGGCCCGTACTGCGGGAACTGCGGATGTGCAAGGACGCCGCCGAGCTCACCGCGTTGCGCAAAGCGGGTGAGGCGATCGACCGGGTTCACGCACGCATGGGCGAATGGTTGCGCTCGGGCCGTACCGAAGCCGAGGTGGGAGCGGACATCACCGAGGCGATCGTCGCCGAGGGCCACACGCACGCCGACTTCGTCATCGTCGGTTCCGGACCCAACGGCGCCAGCCCCCACCACGACGTGTCCGACCGGGTGATCCAGCCCGGTGACGTGGTGGTGGTCGACATCGGAGGTCCGATCGCCGAGGGCTACAACTCCGACTGCACACGCACCTACGCGGTGGGGGAACCCCGGGACGCCGATGTGGCCGACACCTACGCCGTGTTGCAGCGTGCGCAGGACGCCGCCGTGCGCGCCGTACGGCCCGGTGTGACGGCACAGGAGATCGACGCGGTCGCCCGCGACCTCATCACCGAGGCGGGATTCGGCGCCAACTTCATCCACCGCACCGGTCACGGCATCGGCCTCGACGTGCACGAGGAGCCCTACATCGTGGCGGGTAACGACCTGCCGTTGGAGCCCGGCATGGTGTTCAGCATCGAGCCGGGTATCTACCACGCCGGGCGTTGGGGCGCTCGCATCGAGGACATCGTTGTCGTCACCGCCGACGGGGTCGAGCCGTTGAACACGCGGCCGCACGAACTGGTCGTTCTTCCGGCATGACGGGTGGAGGACTGGAGCCGCTGGACCGAGCCATCGTGCGGGAGCTGGCCGCCGACGGCCGCCGCAGTTTCACTGACCTGGCCGAGCGGGTCGGGTTGTCGGTGTCGGCCGTGCACCAGCGGGTGCGGCGGCTGGAGCAGCGTGGAGTGATCCGCGGATACACCGCCCGGCTCGACGGGGAACAGATCGGACTTCCCCTGACGGCGTTGATCTCACTGACACCGAACGACCCGGCCGCCCCCGACGACTATCCGCAGCGGCTCGAACACATCCCCGAGATCGAGTCGTGCTACTCGGTGGCTGGCGACGAGTCGTACGTGTTGCTGGTGAGAGTGGCGTCCCCACTGGCTTTGGAGGACTTGTTGCGCCGCATCCGGGAGGCGGCCAAGGTCTCCACCCGCACCACGGTGGTGCTGTCCACCCCGTTCGAGGGCCGTTCGCCGAACCTGTGAGCGTCGTCGCCGCGCACCGGCCTTTGCGACCCGATGTGCGCGTGACGGCCGGACCACACGGGCCGTCAGGCTTGAAGGGCTGGGTGTTCCTGAGAGGTCGGCTACTCAGCTGTCGGTGAGTGAGGGCGCGGCGGGGGCGGCGTGGAGATTGCCATCCTCGCCTTTCAGACAGGCGGCCTCGCGGTCGCTGGTGGCGAGGAATTCGCTCATGCAACGAGCGAACTGCTCGTGTCCGGCGGCGTTGGGGTGGAACGACTCCTGCACCGCATGGGACGCGCGCTCCACATCCTTGAGGTCGTCCCACCGCACTGTGAAGCGGGTGAACCATTCGTCCTCGGCGTCGTCGCCGCCACTGCACGCCTCATGACCGACGCCCGCGCGGGACAGGTCCAGGAATCGCACGTTGGCCTGCTGCGCCGCGCCGCGCAGGGCGTCCGACAGCGACACCGCACCGGTTTCGGCGACCCATTGCAGGTCCTCGGTGCGGAACGGACAGCCGTTGAGGTTGCGCCACTTCTCCGGAATGCCGGGGCCGATGGGGGAGGCATACGACTGCAGGACGAGCTCGTAGTCCGAGCGTTCGTAACCGGCTTCCTTCAGCACCTGCTTGATGTCTTCGAGCGCGGCGACGACCTTGGGCACCATGGCGTCGAGTCGCCTCTGCCAGTCCTGCTTGATCTTGTCGCTACAGGGGGCCTCCTGGTCGAGGAACCACGAGGTGAAGCACTCGGAGATCAGCCGGGAGAAACGCGGGTCGTCGTTGGCGCCGAGCGCGACGACCACGGCGGCGACCCGGTGGTCGTCGACCAGCTCACGCAACTGCCCCGCCTGGGACGGCTCGGTGTACTGCGTGACGTCGCCGAGACCCACGTGCGGGGACGGGGCGCCGGAACAGGCCAGGTTCACCGACTCGGTCACACCGGTGAGTTCGATCTGGTGCACCATCGCGTGCGGTGAACGGTGACACCAGTTGCCGTCCTTACCGTCGGTGTCCGCCGTGTAGTCGCCCGCCCCTTCCCCGGACAGGGTGCTGTCACCCAAGGACACCACGGTGAGTGGGCCCGTGCCGGGCGGCCCGGGTGGATCGACGGGCGAATCGGGATCGGGGCCGGTGAACACGAACACGGCCACCAAGACGGTGACCGCCACGAGCGCGATCGCGCCGAGTACCCAGCCAGTTCTCCGCACGGTCGATCATTCTACCGGGGGTATGGCTGATCTCGAGGCGCGCGTGGAAGGATGCGCAGGCCGGTCGACTGTCATGAGCCGGAGGAATCGCGTGTTCGGCACTGGCTGTTTCCTCTTGTTCGACGGTGGTCGACACGCTCACCGCGCTACAGCAGCGCTATCCGCTGGTGTTGGTGACTAAGGGCGATGTGGTGGAACAGTGGCGCAAGCTGGATCGCTCCGGTCTGAAAAGCCACTTCCTCGGAGTGCACGTGGTGCGGGAGAAGACGACCGCCAACTACACGTGGCTGGCCGAGCGATATGAACTGTCGCCGGAGTCGACGTGGATGGTGGGTAACTCCCCGGCTTCCGACATCCTGCCGGCTCTGGCCGCAGGCATGGGGGCCGTTCTCATCCCCAACGACAACACGTGGGTGTTGGAGCACGCCGAACTGGACACGACGGCGGAACGGCTGGTGACGGTGGAGCGGTTCGGGCAGCTGCTCGACCATTTCTGATGTGATCTCAAGTAGGGATGAGCACGCCATCGGCGAGCTGTAGCCGTCGGTCGGCCACGTCCTGGACCACCGGGTCGTGGGTGACGGCCACGACGGCGGCGCCCTCGTCGGCGATACGACGTAGCAGTGTCAGCACCACGCGTGTCGACTCGGGGTCGAGGTGAGCGGTGGGTTCGTCCACCAGCAGCACCGAAGGTCGGACACTCACAGCGCGTGCCAACGCTACCCGTTGTTGCTGTCCGAACGACAGTTCGGCGGGGTAGCGGTCGGCTAGCTCGACCAGGCCCAGCTCCTCCAGCAGTGCCGTGACGACGGCCTCGACCTCGCGATGTGGGGCGCGGCGCAGTCGTAGCGGCAGTGCGACGTTCTCGGCGCAGGTCAGCTCGGCCGCCAACCCGAGGGCCTGGGGCAGTACGGCGCACACCGACCACGGCACGTCGACGGCGGATTCGCCGGAGCCGCCGCCGAAGGTGACCGTGCCCTCGTCGGGGGTGTCGAACCCGGACAACAGTGTGAGCAGGGTCGTCTTGCCGGACCCGGACCGACCCGTGATCGTGACGATCTCCCCGGAGTCGGCGTGCAGCTCGGCGCCCCGGAGCACGTCCACCTCGCCGTGCTCGAAGCGACGTCGCAGCCCCACCGCGCGTAGGGCGGGCATCCGGCCCGTCCGAGGCCCCTGGGTGGCGGAGTGGGAGGGGGAGGCGGAGTGTTCGAGTGTCACGGTTCGTTCTCCTCTTCGATCACTCGGCCGGCCCGGAGCCGGAACACGCGGGAACCCTGCTCGAGCACCCGCTCGTCGTGGGAGGAGGCCACCACGGCCACGCCCTCGGCCTGGAGCAGGGCGATCGCGTCCAGGACGTGCGACGCGGAGGAGTCGTCGAGTTGGGAGGTGGGTTCGTCGGCGAGCACGACCGGGCAGCCGCGAGCGAGTACACACGCGAAGGCCAGCCGTTGTTGTTGCCCGCCGGACAATGCGCCGATCCGCCACTGTTCGGTGCCGCCGAGGCCCAGTCGGTCGAGTAGGGCCGCGGGGTCGCAACGGCGGCGTGCCGACTGTGCGGCGGCGTGCAGGTTGTCGGCCACCGACAGGTGCGGCAGAAGGTTCTCGGTCGGTGTCTGGAACACCAGTCCGATCGAGTCGCGGCGCAGGGCACGCCGACGGCGAGGTGAGGAACTCACCGGGGTGCCCTCGAACACGACTCGCCCGCGCGTGGGCGTCTGGAACAGCGACAGCACCCTCAGCAACGTTGACTTCCCGGAGCCGGACGGTCCGGCCAACACGGTCAGCCCCGACCTGGGGATCGTGAGATCGACACCGTCGAGCCCGACGACCCCGGCGACGTCCCCCTTGCGGGCGCTGGGCAGCGGGTAGTCCACGCCCACGTTCTCGAGCTGGAAGATCGGGGTGTCAGTCACGCAGCAGCTCCGCTACTCGGGCGGTGCGTGCCGAGCGCACCGCGATCCAGCAGGCCAGCGTCACCACCGCCGCACCACAGGCGACCACGGTCAGGACGAAGGAAAGCAGATCGGGTAGCTCCGACACCGGAGGCAGCCAGCGAGCCGGGTCGAATCGGGCCACCGACACCGCCGCCACGGTGATTCCGCACGTGAGGCCGGCGGCCAGCGCGAGCAGCGCCACAGCTCCGAGCTCGGTGAGGTGACCCGACCACAACGAGCGTTGGCGCAGTCCCATGCGTAGTGCCAACGCGCCCGTGAGCGCGTTCTGTCGACGCCGCACCTCCACCGCGATCAGCATCGCCAGGGCCGCGGCCACGCCGAGCACCACACCGAGTAACGCCACGAACGAGAACGTCCACTCGACCACGTAGAACGGCAGGGCATTGAAGGCGGTGTCCCGGTCGACCGAATTCATGTGCACGATCGCAGCCTGCCTCAGCGCGGCACCGACCTGTTCGGCGGACTTCGTGGATAGTAGCGTCCACCGGGGGATCCGATCGAGTTGCTCGGCGTCCAACGCGGTGCGGGACACGATGTGGCCCGGCTGTCCACCCAGCATCGGGGCGGTGTCCACTGTGCCCACCGTGTGGACCTCGCCGAGCACGGTGTCCCTGGTGGACAGTGCATCGCCCACCCGGATCGCGGGTAGTGACCCGGACTCGGGAGTGGCCGATTCCTCGAGCATCCGGTCGAGTTCGTTCTGCGGCAGGTGATCGGTGTAGGCGGCGTGGCCGAACGTGCCCGGGTCGACCACGAGGACCTTCCCGGTGCCGTCGTCACTCACGACGCCGACGATCGTGCTGTTCGACCGCAGCGACGCGGGCAAGGGGACTTCGCCCCGGCCGACCGGGTTCTCGACGTCGACTCGGGAATGGGCGCCGACGAACACACCCGATTTCACCGCGAGGGCCTGTTGTTGGGCTGCGGCGATGGAGGACCCGGCGGCCAGTGTGCCCACCGCGAGCACGGCGATCACCAACACGCCCGTGACGGGAGCGCGGGCGTGCGCCAAACGCCGCACGGCCCACTGCACGGTCGGGCGGGACCACCAACGCAGTCGATGCGAGGCACGTAACGTCCACCAGGCCAGCCGTGCGACCACCAAGCCGACGGTCAGGACCACAGCCACGGGATAGAGCAACGCCAACGGGTCGGTCTCAGGCACCGGGTCCGTGGCGGCGCTGTCGCCGTAACGAGGGAGGCGGAGCCAGCCCAGCAGCGCCACCCCGGCCGTGCCGAGTTCCCACGGCAGGAACAGCCACAGTCGGCGTGGGCGGCGAGGGGCGGTGAGACCGAGCGCGAACTCCCGGTGGGTGCGCACGGCCACCACCGCCACCAGCAACGCCAGGGTCGCCAGGAGTACGCCCGCGGCCACCGCCGTCCCGATGAGCTCCGCGTCGACGCCGAACCGCCCCGGTGGCGCGTAGAGGGGAAGGGCCGCGCGGGCGAGTACGGCTCCGGCCACACCACCGAGCACGATGGGAAGGCCGAGTTCGGCCACGGCCACCATCCCGATGGCCAAGGGCCCGTGTCCCCGAGCGGAGTACAGCCGCACCTGCGCGTGGCGGCGGTGGTACCACTGGAGGCCGACGGTGGCCGTGCCCAGCAAGCCGACGCCGACACTCAGGGCGGCCAACGGCAGGATCGACCACGTCACCGTCGCCTGAGCCTGCTGCGCCAGCTCCACCGACCGCGCGAACGGGGTGGACATCAGCGCGTCTCCGACACCTCGGGCACGCAGTTCCTCACGCACATCGGCGATCAGAGCCTCGGCACGGTGTTGGTTGTCCTCCGCCTCGGCCAACGTGCGGGGTGCGGGAGTGGGGAAGGTGATGGTCAACCGTTCCAGCCGCGATTGGTGACGGGTGACTTCGTCGAAGGTGGCGCGGTCGGTGGCGAACAACACCGCTCCGGTGGCGATGTGGTCGACCAGGCGGTTCTGTACCGCGAGATCCTGCACGGAACACCACCAGCGGGGAGCCGGGTTGTACAGATCGGCGTAGACCCCCGTGATCGCCGGCCACGAGGGATCGACGGCGCGGTCACCCGGCCCGAGACCGCCGGCGTTCGCCAGGTCACGGCCCATCCACAGTCCCGGGGCGTCGGTACCGCGCACCGACTCCAGGTGGTCCGTGCCGCCGTCTTTGTAGGCGACTCGCACCGTGTAGGTCTTTCCGGTGCCGAAGTCGACGTCGTGGACCAGGTGACTGAACAGGCTCACGCTCGGCCGGCCGAAACCGTGGGCGGGAGCATGCCGCGTCACGGCCTCGGCCAGGGCCTCGACCTGCTCTGGTTCGGCGCTGGATTTGATGAACACCGGTCCGTAGTGGTCGGGACACGCCGTATCGGCTTGGTAGTCCAGCGTCGCGCCACCCGCGGCCGAGGTGTGCAGCACCGCGCCCATGCCGAGGAAGCACGACAGCAACGCGGTGACCGCGGCGGCTATCAGGGTGAGCGGGCTCGACAACGCCGCACGTGGGGCCGACAGCCACGGCAACAGCGGCAGGGGCCGCGATGATCGACGCCGGATGGGCATGCCGCATAGTAACCGCGCTGTCAATCACCGAAAGGTGGGACAGTTCAGTGCTGCTCGCGCCACCATTGCCGACCCGATTCCGGCAGAGTCGACACCGGGTCGTAGTACGGGTAGCGGCGGCGCAGCGCCTCGGGATCGTCGTGCTCGATGCCGGTGCGGTAGTTCTTCGTCCAGTACGAGATGCCGCGCTCGCGGTCGTACTCGGCGACCTGATGTACCCACCGCTTGCCGACGTACGGCACGTCGCACACGATGCGCGGAGTGGCGTAGCCGGGCAGGTACCCCATGATGGCGTGCTGGAGATCCTGCGCCTCCCACACGGCCAGCCGCCAGTGCTCGGCGTTGGGAATCATGTCGCACATGTAGAAGTAGTAGGGCAGGATGTTCGCCTCGCCCTGCAGGGCGAAACACAGGTCGAGCAGGTCGGCGGGGGTGGCGTTGACGCCCCGCATCAGCACTCCTTGGTTGCGCACGTCCCGTACCCCGACCTCCAGCGCGGCGCGGGTGGCCTCGGCGACCAGCGGGGTCACCGACTGGGCGTGGTTGACATGGGTGTGGATCGCGAGGTTCACCCCGCGACGGCGAGCGGTGCCCGCGACCCGGGCGAGGCCCTCAACGACCTTGGGCTGCAGCCAGTGTTGCGGCAGGCCCGCCAACGCCTTACTGGCCAGGCGGATGTCGCGCACGGTCTCGATGTCGAGCAGTCGCATGAGGAACGACTCCAGTTGGTGCCACGGCACATTGGCCACGTCACCGCCGGACACCACCACATCGCGCACTCCCGGGCTGCGCTTCAGGTAGTCGATCATGGCGTCTTGCCTGTCGACCGGTTTCAGCGTGAGCTTGTGCTTGTCGATCTGGGGGGTGGAGTTGCCCACCAGGTCCATCCGCGTGCAGTGCCCGCAGTACTGCGGGCAGGTGGACAGCAGCTCGGCCAGCACCTTGGTGGGATAGCGGTGGGTCAGGCCCTCCACGACCCACATCTCCGCCTCGTGCAGCGAGTCGCGCTGTGAGTGCGGGTGGCTCGGCCAGTCCGGGTGACGGTCGCTGCGTACGGGCAGCATGTAACGACGGATCGGATCGGCGTAGAACGCTTCGGTGAACTCCGTCGGGTCGGTGCCGGCGTGCGGTGCCATCGTGTTGAGCATCTGCGGCGGCAACAGCATCGACATCGTCGCCATCTGCTGTTGGTCGGCCACGAGGTCCTCGTAGAACCGTTCTTCCAACAGATCGCCCATGACGGCGCGAAGCTGCTTGATGTTGCGTACGCAGCGGACCCGTTGCCACTGCGCGTCCCGCCACTCGGCTTCCGTCACGTCGCGCCAGCCCGGGAAGCGTCGCCAGTCGGGTTCGACCAGCTCGGCCCGCCGGTAGGTGTAGGGCTGTTCCGCGAGCTCGGTAGCAGGTTCCTGGATGACAGTCACTTCTGCTCCTCAGTTTCGACTGCTCGTGAAAATTATCCTGTCATATTGCCCCGCTGACGCAAAACTTCTCGTGATGATGGAGGTGGCAGACTCGGGGGCGTGAGTAGCAGCAACACGACCCTTCTCGTGGGCGGCCGCATCCACACGCCCAGCTCGCCCGACGCCACCGCCATGGCCGTCACCGACGGCGTCGTCGTCTGGGTCGGCCAGGACGGCCCCGGCCGCGCGCTGCACCCGGACGCCGAGGTCGTCGACCTCGACGGAGCGTTCGTCGCGCCGGCGTTCGTCGACGCCCATGTCCACGCCACCAACACCGGCCTGCACCTGACCGGACTCGACCTCACCGAAGCCCGCGACGCCGCCGATCTGCTCGCCGCCGTCCGCGCCGCCGCCGATTCCGCCGCCCCCGGAGAGGTGCTGATCGCCCACGGCTGGGACGAGACCACCTGGACCGACCCCCGTCTGCCCAGCCGCGCCGAACTCGACGACGCCGCGGGTGCCGTGCCCGTCTACCTCAGTCGGGTCGACGTCCACTCCGCACTCGTCACCAGCGCCCTGCTCGACCTCGCCCCGGACGCCGCTCACGCCGAGGGCTACTCGCCCGACGGGCCGCTCACCCGCGATGCCCACCACCTCGTCCGCGTCGCCGCGCACGCCGCGATCACCGTTGAGCAACGCGAGCGTGCACAACGAGCCTTCCTGCGCGCCGCCGCGGCTGCCGGCATCGTCAGCGTCCACGAGTGCGCGGGTCCGACCATCTCCGGAGAGGACGACCTGCGTGCCCTGCTCGAAGTCGCCGCCGAACCCGGGTATCCCGAGGTCGTGCCCTATTGGGGAGCGCTCGCCGACGCCGCCGCTGTCGACCTCGCCCGTGAACTCGGCCTCCGCGGACTGGGCGGGGACCTCTTCGTCGACGGCGCCCTCGGCTCCCACACCGCCGCGCTCCACGAGCCCTACACTGACCGGCCCCACACCAGCGGCACCCGTTACCTCTCCGGACAGGCCATAGCCGACCACATCGTGGCCTGCACCGAAGCCGGAATCCAGGCCGGTTTCCACGTCATCGGCGACGCCGCCGTCACCGAGGTCGTCGAGGCGTTCGCCGTGGCGGAAAAGACGACCGGACAG
Organism: Actinomycetes bacterium; assembly: GCA_021793175.1. Lineage (GTDB taxonomy): Bacteria > Actinomycetota > Actinomycetes > Mycobacteriales > Pseudonocardiaceae > Saccharomonospora. The sequence continues at coordinate 11,486 of JAJYTH010000001.1, read as the reverse complement.
CGTGCCCTCGCCCGAGTGGGGCACCGGCTCGAACACGTCGAGATGATCACCGCCGAGCAGGCCACGGCCCTGGTGCGCTGGAACGTCACCGCCTCCATGCAGCCCGCCTTCGACGCGGCCTGGGGCGGCGCGCACGGCATGTACGCGACCCGGCTCGGTCCTGACCGAGCCGGGTCGCTCAATCCCTTCGCCGCGCTCGCCGCCGAGGGGGTGCCGCTCGCGTTCGGCTCCGACGCCCCCGTCACGCCGCTGGACCCGTGGGGCAGTGTGCGCGCCGCCGTGTACCACCACACGCCCGGCTCCGGCATCTCGGCGCGCGCCGCCTTCAACGCTCACACCCGCGGTGGTCACCGCGCCGCCGGCGTGGCCGACGGGATCACGGGCAGCCTCGTGCCCGGAGCGCCCGCCCACTACGCCGTGTGGGAAGCCGACGAACTCGTCGTCGCCACCCCGGACGCCCGAGTGCAGCGCTGGTCCACCGACCCCCGCTCCCGCGTCCCCGGCCTCCCACCGCTGGACCCCGACGCCACCCTGCCTCGTTGCCTGCGCACCGTCCGTGCCGGACAGGTGATCTACGACCATGCCGACGACACCGCTCACGCGGACACCGGCGGCCAGGCCCGCGCATAGGCTGGCGGCGTGACCACCACGGCCTCAGCGTCGGACACCACCGTGCCATCCGCCGACACCCGACCAACACGACGTCGCCGACTCGGGCGTGTCACCGTCCGTGTCGCGCTCGCCGCGGCCTCCGGGCTCCTGCTGCACGCGGGGTTCTCCCCACGGCCACTGTGGTGGGTGGTGCCGCTGGCGTTCGCCGGGCTCGGACTTGCGCTGCACGGCCGTCGTTGGTGGGGCAGCGCCGGCTATGGCTTCGTGTTCGGCCTCGCCTTCAACCTCGCCCATCTCGTGTGGATCCAGGACTTCCTGGGCGCGGAATTCGGTCCCGCACCGTGGTTGGCGTTGTCCGGCGCGCTCGCCGTCTACATCGCCCTGGCGTGCGCGTTGATGCCGATCGTGGCGCGGTTGCCCGGCGCGCCCGTGTGGATGGCCCTGGTGTTCCTGCTTCAGGAGTCCGCGCGGATGCGTTGGCCGTTCAACGGCTTTCCCTGGGGCAGGGTCGGCTTCAGCCAGCCCGAGGGCGCCTACCTGTCTCTGGCCTCGCTCGGCGGTGCACCACTCGTGGGTTTCGCCGTGCTCGTCACCGGATTCGGCCTCGCACAACTGTTGGTGCGTATCCGTGCCACGGGACTCCGCCCCGGCCGCGCCTGGGTCACTCCCGTCGCGGCCGTGCTGGTCCCACCACTCGCCGGCCTCGCCGTCTGGCCGACGATCGACACGGACCCCGAGAACGGCACCCGCACCGTCGCCGTTGTCCAGGGCAACGCCCCCGACGTGGGTATCGGCCTCCTCGGCCAACGTGACACCATCCGCGCGAACCACTTCGCCGAGAGCGCCGAACTCCTCGACCGCATCCACTCGGGTGAACTACCACGCCCCGATTTCGTCGTGTGGCCCGAGACCGCGACCGACGTGCGCGGCACCGACCCACAACTCGACGCGCTCGTCGACGAATTCGGTGTCCCCGCCCTCATCGGCGCGCTGTACCAGCCACCCGGCAGCGACCTCACCGAGAACGCCACTCTCGTCTGGCAACCCGGCGACAGCCCCACCGGCATCACCGACCACTACGTCAAACGGGAACTCGTGCCCTTCGCCGAGTACGTGCCGGTGCGGGACATCGCGAGCTGGTTCACCCCGTTCGTCGACAACACCCGAGACATGCGTTGGGGGGACGAGGCCACCACGCTCGACGTCGCGGGCACCCCTGTCGGCTCGGTCATCTGCTACGAGGTCGCCTACGACTACGTCGCGCGCGACACCGTCGACGTCGGAGCGCAATTGCTCGTCACCTCGACCAACAACGCCTGGTACGGACCCGGCGAGATGAGCCACCAGCAACTCGCCATGTCCCGGGTCAGAGCCGTCGAACACGGCCGCGCCGTCGTGGTCGCCGCCACCAGCGGCATCAGCGCGATCATCGCGCCCGACGGCACCGTCACCCGTTCCACCAGCCTTTACACCGACACCTCCCTGGTCGCCGACGTTCCCTTGAGGGGGGAGACTACGCTGTCGGATCGACTCGGTGCGTGGACCGAGTACGCGCTGGTCGGGGCCGCGCTCGCCGCCATGGTCGCCGGGTTCGTGCTCCGGTCGCACACGAAGAAGGCCGCAACGCGAGCAGACGCGACAGAAGGGGAGCAGCATGGCCGAGGGGACACAGCACACGGATGACGTCGACCCGGTGCTGGTGATCATCCCGACCTACAACGAGCGGGACAATCTCCCACCACTCGTGCGTAGGTTGCACACGGTGCTGCCGCAGGTCCACGTGCTCGTGGTCGACGATGGCAGCCCCGACGGTACCGGCGAGGTCGCCGACAAGCTCGCCGCCGACGACGACCGTATCCACGTACTCCACCGCACGGAGAAAGCCGGACTCGGTGCCGCTTACATCGCTGGGTTCCGCTGGGCCCTCGACCGCGATTACGCCACCGTGGTCGAGATGGACGCCGACGGCTCCCACGCGCCGGAGGACCTGCCACGCCTGCTCGAGGCGCTACGTGACGCCGACCTCGTCATCGGTTCCCGCTATGTGCCCGGCGGCGCGCTCGTCAACTGGCCTCCGCACCGGCAGCTGCTGTCCCGCATGGCGAATCTGTACTCCAGGGTCGCGCTCGGCGTGCCCGTCTCCGATATCACCGCCGGGTTCCGGGCGTACCGCCGTGCCGTGCTGAAGACCCTGCCACTGGATGAGATCGCCTCGCAGGGCTACTGTTTCCAGATCGACCTGACCTGGCGCACCGATCGGGAGCGCTTTCGCATCCTGGAGGTGCCCATCACCTTCACCGAGCGCGAGCTCGGCCAGTCCAAGATGAGCGGCGCCATCATCGGTGAGGCCGTCGTCAAGGTCGCCCAGTGGGGACTGCGCCGCCGTGCCGAACAGGCGCGTTCCCTGCTCCAGCGAGTGCGGCGCTGACCCGACCCGGCCCCGTCCGATGCAGTAAGGGCCGCCTCCCCGTAACCGATGTACGGGGAGGCGGCCCTGAAAAAACCGATGGAAGTCGGTTCGTGCGCTATGCGGAGCGACCCCGGCGGTTCCTCAACTCGGCGAGTCGCTCGTTGAGCAGTTCCTCCAACTCCGGGATCGACCGCCGCTCCAGCAGCATGTCCCAGTGTGTGCGGGGCGGCTTCGTCTCCTTGGGCTCAGGCGCCCCGCCGTCGACGATCTTCGACTCGCTGCCGTGCAAGCGGCATTCCCAGGTGGAGGGAACTTCCGCATCGTCGGAGAACGGCACCTCGAACTCGTGGTTCTTCGGGCACTTGTAGCGCACGGTACGTCGGGGGGCTAGGTCGTGATTGCGGTCGGTCTCGTAACTGACCGCACCCAACCGGCTTCCACGAAGAACACGGTCGGCCATGATGGGTCCTTTCGGTCGGCTCCCGCAGGAAAGCCAGGGTGATGCTCACCCTATGCAACGGCAGGGACCGTCGGTTGAATTCCCAACGACCCGCCGTTACGCAAAGTGAACCACGTCACCCAAGTCGAAAACTGCCTTTTCTCAGGGGAGACGCTGCATGCGGCACTGTGACGCGGCAACGATTCCCCTTCTCCTGGTATCACCCGTTCGGGCGAGGGGGCATTGCTGGTCATGCCAGCTGCAACTGCCCCTGACCGGACGCATCCGGCCCCACCTCGCCCAGACGGAAGTGCCGACGACAAAGTACCTGGTAACGGACCGTAGCTAACTCCGTCGACGAGCGTGTCGTGCTCGAGTTCACCTCACCGGTTGACCCGGAGGCCGAATTCGGTCCCGTGTCCGCCACGAACACCGTGTCCCCGGTGCGCAGAACGACACCGTCGGCCACGCGTGCGTTGAAACGTCCCGGCCTGCCACACCAGCAGAGCACCTCCACCTGCACCGGCTGCAGCTCGTCGGCCAGCTCGAACAACCGTTGGGCTCCCGGGAACAAGACGCTGCGGAAATCCGTCGCGATCCCGAAGCAATACACGTCGATACACGACTCGTCCGCGAGCTCCGTCAACTGCTCGACCTGCTCAGGCGACAGGAACTGTGCCTCGTCGACGATCAGGTAGTCGACGTGTCTACCCTGTTCCCAGGCCTGCCGGACCACCGCCCGCACGTCGGTATCGGCCTCCAACTCGACGGCCTGCCGCGTGATCCCAATACGACTGGTGATCTGGGCGTTCCCCGACCGGTCGTGGCGTACCAGCAACAGCCCCTGCCTGCCCTGGCGAGCCAGATTGTGGTCGATCTGCAATGCCAACGTCGACTTGCCACAGTCCATCGGACCGTAGGAGAACTTCACTCTGCCCGTCATCGGTAACTCGCGCCGCCGCACAGCACCCGGTACGGGGGAGAGGGCATCGGTCGGGTCGGTGTCGTCGTCATGCAGCGTCACGACGCAGCACCCTATCCGTACTTCCGCGCAGCGTTCGCACGACACCGAGTGAGAACCGCCGCGACGCGTCGGCCGCTACAGCACCGACGGCTCCGGGTTGCCCACCGCGGCGATCGCCCGTCGCACCGGTATCAGCGCCAACAGCACGAACCCGACCACGAAGAACACCAGCAGCGCGAGAATCGCGTACCGGAACGAACCGGTCGCTTGACCTACCGCCGCGAACACCAACGGCCCCAGCCAGGACGTGCCGCGCTCACCGATCTCGTACAGCGAGTAGTACTGAGCTTCCTTGCCCGGCGGGATCATCTGGCTGAACAGCGACCGTGACAAGGCGTTCGTCCCACCCAACACCAGGCCGATCCCCGCCGCCACGGCGTAGAACTGGAACTGCTGCCCCGCCTCGATGAAGTACGCCGACGTGATCACCACCATCCACACCACCAGGCTCGCCAGGATGGTCTTCTTCGCACCCCACCGTCGCGCCACCAGTCCGTGCAACATCCCGCCCGCGTACGCCACGAACTGGATCACCAGAATCGTCGCGATCAGTACCTCGTTGCCGAACTTCAGCTCCTCGGAGCCGTACTGCGCCGACACCGACACCACCGTCGAGATGCCGTCGGTGAACACCAGGTACGCACCCAGAAACGCCAACGTCAACGGGAACGCCTTCGCCGACCGCAACGTGTCCAGCAGCTCCGCGAACCCGGTCCGCACCAGCGACACCCCGGACTCGCGTCCGCGCGGCCGCTGCCGTTCCTTCAACCGGCGCAGAGAGATCAGCGTGAACAGTGCCCACCACACACCCGAGCTCAGGTAACAGATCCGTACCGCTAGTTCCTCGCTCACCCCGAGCGCGTCCCGGCTCAGATAGAACGCCAACTGCACTGCCAGCGCCACACCACCGCCGAGATAACCGAACGCCCATCCGCGCGACGACACCTCGTCGCGCTCGTCCGGCGTCGCGATGTCGGGCAGGAACGAGTAGTAGGTCACGACGGACACGCCGTAGCCGATGTTGCCCAGCATGTACAGCACCACGCCGAGCTCCCAGCGGTCACCGGAGACGAAGAACAGCAGTGCCGATGCCGCCGAGCCCAGGAACGCGAAGGCCCCCAGGATGCGTTTCTTGTACTGGCTGCGGTCGGCGATCGCGCCGGTGATCGGCAGGATGAGTACCTGGATCACGGTCGACGCCGCCAACAGGTAGCCCCACAACGACCCGGCGGGGAAGGTCAGCCCGAACAGGCTGATGTCGCAGTTCACCAGGTTGTTGTCGACACCCCGGTCGTCCACGCACGGAGTCGGCCCGTTGCGTTCCGGGTGCGCCTTCGCGTCCTGCGCTGCCACCGAACTCATGTACAGCGCACCGAACACGGTGATCACTGACGTGTAGAACGTGGAGTTCGCCCAGTCGAAGAAGTACCAACCCCATTGTTCGCGCCTGCGCTGACGGGCGTCGGTCGCGGGCGACGGGCCACTGCCAACGGTGCTCATCCGGGCTCCTCGCTCGGTGATCGTTCCAGGTGAGCGGAGACTACTCGGACGCCGGACGGGAGGGTGCAGCGACCGGCTTCTCGCAACGTGGCCGTCATCCGCGCATCACCGGCAGGTCACCGTACGTCGGTGAGCCGGAAGGCGGGGGACCGCGGCGGTACGCGTGGAGTGGTGGCCTTCCCACTTCCCGGTGACCCGACAGTGGTCGACACCGTCCTGTCCGCCGTTCCGGGGTGTCTTTCCGGGTACCCGGGCTCATGGCTGATTGGACGAGCATGTTCCGCTTGGAGACGCCGATTCTCGAACTCGTGGTCCGAGGGGTCGTCATCTATCTGATGCTGCTGCTGTTGATACGGGTCTTCGGACAGAGAGAAGCCGGCGGCCTCGGAATCACCGATGTGCTGATCATCGTGTTGCTCGCGCAGGCCGTCGGTGGAGGGCTTGCCGGTGATTCCCAGAGCATCACCGACGCCGCGGTGCTCGTCACCACCATTCTGCTGTGCAGCGTGGCCGTGGACGCGGCCGCGTATCGGTTCCCCTGGTTCTCGGTGGTGACCAAGGCCCGGCCACGGGCTCTGATCCGGGAGGGAAAACTCAACCACCGGGTGTTGCAGCGGGAGTTCATGGCCACTGAGGAGGTGCTCAGCCAGTTGCGGCTGCACGGCATCGAGGACATCGGTGAGGTCAGGTACGCCTACCTGGAACCCAACGGCATGATCAGCGTTCTCCCCGCGCAAGGGGGCATCCAGGACGCCCCACCCGCGCCCCCGCGTGGTTGATGTCCGTGCGCGTGGTTCCTCCGGCCGGGACCACGTGGGGCGACGTCGATGTTTCATCCGTACCGTCCATCGTGGAGTCACCGCTGTGTGCCGTGGCATGGAGAACCGGCCGTGACATCCTGTGCCTCCACAGAGATGGAGCCCGTGGTACGTCTGGAGTCCCGCGGCGGTGGTCGGCCTAGACCGAACAATTAGGCGTTTCCGTACCCCGTGCAGAACTCGCGTTAGGCCGAAAACCGAGCGTCTTCGGCTGCTACGGTTGCCCAGTGGAACAGGCCTGGGGAGACGGTGTACGACAGCACGACACTCCGTCCGGCGACGACACGGTGGACACCACGAGCGAACGGTCCCGCCGCCCGTTCTGGCGGCGCTGGTGCGAGTCCACTCGGCTGGTACGTCGCCGTCGCGGTACTCGTAGTGGGTTCGTCCCTGCTCGGCGCGGCACTCGGCGAGTTGCTGCCACACCGTGGGCGCCCACCACTGAGGCGCTGGGATCGACGACTCGGCACGCTCGCGCTCGCGGTGCTAGTCCTCATCGGTCCAGCGAGTTGGCTCGCCACGGCCGGACAAGACCCGGTGACCGTCGTCGACGACGGAACGGTCGACCACACATTGCCGAGCGACCCGTCCGCGCCGGGTCCGTTCTCCAGCACCGAACTCACCTACGGCAGCGGCACCGACCCACGCCCCGCCTATGGCGACGAGGCCGACCTCATCACAGAGACCGTGGACGCGTCGCGGACCATCCAGGGTTGGGATGAGGACCGACGCGCTTTGTGGGGCTTCGCCATCGAGGAACTGCCGCTCAACGCACGGGTGTGGTACCCACACGGCGACGGGCCTTTCCCACTAGTGTTGCTGGTGCACGGCAACAAAAGCAACGCCACTCACTCCGAGGACGGTTTCCGCTACCTCGGCGAGCAGCTCGCCGGCCACGGTGTCATCGCGGTGTCAGTAGACCAGAACTTCCTCAACACCGGGGTACTCGACCGGGACGGTGGTCTTCGCGGTGTCGAGGAGGCACGCGGCCGGCTATTGCTGGAACACCTGCGAACGTGGAAAGCGTGGAACGAACAAGAGGGCACGCCGTTCACGGGCAAGGTCGATCTCGTCAATGTCGGGCTGCTCGGCCATTCCCGTGGCGGTGAAGCTATCGTCACCGCCACTCACCTGGCACAGCGAGACGGCCTTTCGGGGATGACGATCCGTTCACTGCTCGCGCTCGCGCCCTCCGAAGGACAGTATCGGTCCGACGACGGGCTGATCACCCTGCGGAACGTCGATTACCTTGTCCTGCAGGGCTCGCACGACGCCGATGTCGTCGGTTTCGGTGGACTGAACCAGTACGCACGCACCACATTCGACGGAGACGAGTACCGGTTCGCCGCCGCGCTCGCCGTCGAACGAGCCAACCACGGACAGTTCAACAGTCGCTGGGGCCGTCACGACATCGGCTACGGCCTGCCCGCGATGTTGCTCGACGACGACGCGTTGTTGTCCGCCGAGGACCAAAGGCGCGTCGCGAAGCTGTATTCCACCGCGTTCTTCACCGGCACCCTCCTGGGGAACGAGGACATGCTGGAGTTGTTCCGCGACTACCGGGTGGCCGAGCCGTGGCTGCCGGAGACCAACTATGTCAGTCGGTTCACCGACTCCACCACCGTGGTCGCCGACGACGGCACTGTTCGCGCCGAAGGGGGCAGCGACTTCACGACCACGCCTCTGCCCCTGCGTAGCGGCCCCGGACAGGACACCGTGCACCGGTTGACGTGGGAGGGGGGACAGACTCCGACCGTGACGACACCGGTGAGATCCGAAGGCCAGATCGAGGCCGTGGTGTTCGACGCCGTCGCGACCACCCCTGGCACCGACCTCGCCGACAGTGTCACCGTGCGACTGGTGGACGAAGCGGGAGAGTCGGTGAGCGTGTCGCTGGCCGACCGTCTGCCGCTGAAAGGCTCGGTGCCGGGCCAGTATCTCGTAGCACCGTGGTTGCAGAGCACGGCACTGAACGAACCGGTGCCGCAGACCTACCGCATCCCGCTCGAGGACGTCGGTGGTGATACCGCGTTCGATGCGGCCGAACTCGCCACCGTGACACTGGAGTTCGACGGGGCCACCGGCGGCACGGTACTGCTGGACGACATCGGAGTGGCGGGCGAGCCCACCTCTACTTCGCGACCGTGAGGAGGACGGCACTGTCCTCCAGCGCCTCGAGACTGTGGCGTTCCTGGGGGATCGCGATGAAATCCCCCGTGCGCCCGTCCCACTCGGCACCTCCGGAGTGCAGTCGCACGCGCCCACGGAGCACGATCAGCGTCGCCTCGCCGGGATTCTCGTGTTCGGTCAAGTGGGTCCCGGCGGTCAACGCGATGACCGTCTGCCGAAGGACGTGTTCGTGACCGCCGTAGACGGTGCTCGCGCTCCGGCCTGAACTGGCGTTGACCGCGCGTTCCAAGTGGTTCTTGGCGAGTGCTTCCAACGAGAGTTTCTGCATCGTCTCCTCACGATCTTCCGCCACGCTCGAGGGCGCATGTAGATCCGGTGTCAGCGGCGGCCACCGGTATCCGATTCAGGGCGTTTCGGGTTCCCTCGGTCGGTGCCGGTGGACATCGCACCGGATCTCGGTGGCCTGCTCAATGGGTGGCTTCGTCCAGCCACTCCGCGAGGACAGCGGCCTGGCTGTGCTCGATGTCGCGACTGGCGGTCAACAGGGTCACACCGCCGTGGTCGGCGATGTCCCGGAGCCGAGCGGCGTGCTCGGCGTGCTCGTCGTCACGCAGTTCCGCGAGGTAGCGTCGGCGGAATTCGGCGAACTTCTCGGGATCGTGGCCGTACCACTTACGCAGTTCGGTGGAGGGCGCGACGTCGCGGAGCCACTCGTCGTAGTGGGCGTTCTCCTTCTTCACACCCCGTGGCCACACCCGGTCGACCAGGACCCGAGTCCCGTCCGAGGGATCGGGATCGTCGTAAATCCGACGGTACGTAATGCGCTTGGCCTGCCTAGCCATCGGACTGCTCCCCGGTTCGGCGCCACGACACCTTTTCCGTCGGTCTTCCCGGCCTTGCCAGGAGGTAAACGGGAACGTCCCGATATGGCGGACCGACCCGGACGTCCATTCGGCGCGAGTCAGTCCGTGTTTTTCGCATCCTTTCCGCTCCGCGCCGTCACGAGCGTTCGGGCGCGGTCTCCCGGTCGACCTCCCAGCACTGCACGCCCCGGACGTCGGGCATCCGGTCACGGGTGAACACCGGTTCCAGACCCGCTCGGCGCTGCTGCTGGTAATCCTTGAGCAACCGTATGGTCAGCGCTCCGAGCGGTGCGACGGCGAGCAGGTTCACCACCGCCATCACTCCCATGGTGACGTCGGCGATACCCCATACGAGCTCCAGGGAACTGACCGCGCCCAGGAACAGCATGCCGAGCACCACGATCCGGAAGATCGGCACCGCCCGGTCGTCGCCGATGAGGAATCGCAGGTTGGCTTCGCCGTAGTAGAAGTTGCCCAGCACCGAGGTGAAGGCGAGCAGGAACACGATGAAAGTCAACAGGTGCAGCGACCAGGTACCGAGATTGGTTTCCATAGCGTTCTGGGTCACCGTCGCGCCTGCTGCTTCGCCGTAGGTCGGGTCCGAGACGAGGATGATGAACGCCGTGACGGAGCACACGACCAAGGTGTCGAAGTAGACGCCGAGAGCCTGAGCCAGTCCCTGCTTGACCGGGTGGCTCACAGCGGCCGTTGCCCCCGCGTTGGGCGCGGAACCCATACCCGCCTCGTTGGAGAAAAGGCCGCGTTGGATTCCTTGCATGATCGTGGTTCCCACGGCGGCGCCACCAATCTGTTCGAAGCCGAACGCCGAACCGATGATGTCGGAGAACACGGCGGGTAGCTTCTCCAGGTTCATGCCGACGATCACCAGGCCCAGCAGCAGGTAGATCAGTGCCATGAAGGGGACGGTTCTCTCCGCCACCGTCGCGATGCGCCGTACCCCACCGAACACCACGACGGCCACCAGGGCGACAAGTGCCAGGCCGATCGCCGGGGCCAGCCATCCCGCGGGCTGGGCAGCGCCGGTGACCGTGGTGACCGAGTTCGACACGACCTCGGCGATGCTGTTGGCCTGGACCATGTTGAAGCTGAAGCTGAACGTGAAGAGGATGACGACCGCGAACACCACGCCCATCCAGCGGGCGTTCAACCCGTGCTGCATGTAGTAGGCGGGCCCTCCTCGGTAACCCGCGCGGTCCTTCACCTTGAACAGCTGGGCCAGAGTGGACTCCGCGAACGCCAGGGAACTGACGAGGATCGCCATGATCCACATCCACAGCACGGCGCCGGGGCCTCCGATGGCGATCGCGAGAGCCACACCCGCGATGTTGCCGGTGCCGATGCGAGCGGCGGCCGAGATGGAGAACGCTTGGAAAGACGAGATGGCGCGTTTGCCGTCCTGGGCACGCTCCGGTGCGCTGCGCAGGCCACGGACCATCTCGGGGATCATCCGGAACTGCATGCCGCTCGTCCGCACCGTGAAGTACAGGCCGAGCAACGCCAACAGTGGGATGACGAGATAGGTCCAGAACCCGTCGTTCACTTCGCTGACGGCGTCCATCAGCGAGTCCATACCGGCGCTCCTCCCGCATTCGGGTATGGGTCAGCGCGACAGTGTACGCAGCGGAAGCGGTTCTGGAAGGGCCGTTGACCCGCCTTAGGCGGGTCAACG
>JAJYTH010000051.1 GCA_021793175.1 Actinomycetes bacterium | reverse complement strand
TCTGCCATCTACTCCGTGATCAGTGCCGAGGGATGCGCGGCGATCCTCTGGAAAACCGCGGAAGCGGCCCCGAAGGCCGCGGAGGCACTGCAACTGGACGCGCCGTCGCTGTTGCGCCACGGGATCGTCGACGCCGTCGTCCCGGAACCGGGAGACGGTGCCCACACCGACCCGATGGAGGCCAGCACCCGGCTACGGGACGCGGTGCTGACGACGCTGAGTGAACTGCTGCCGCTTCCCGGTCCACGACTCGTCCGCGACCGGCGAGCCCGGTACCGGGCATACGGCCGGGTACAAGCGACAGCCCTGTCGGAGGGAAGACAAAGATGACCCACAGCGACTCCATCCTTCTTCGTCAATCCAGCGCCACGGCATCGGACGCTGAGCCGGCCGTGCCCGACGACACGGCCCTGAACAAGCTCTGCGACGGGCTCGCCGAGGTACTGCGGGTCGCTCCCCGCTCGCCGCAACGGATCAGCGTCCGGCTCGGCACGGCGAGTATCGACGTCGAGTGGCCCACCGACCTCGTGGCCGATGCCGAACGGGGAACGGCGGACACCGACGAGAAGATGGACGACGCCGGCGACACCACCCCGTCCGGTCACACGGTGACGGCCCCTCTCGTCGGCACCTTCTACCAGGCACCCGAACTCGGCGCGAAACCGTTCGTGCAGGTAGGTGACCGGGTTTCCGTGGGCCAGCAGGTGGCCATCGTCGAGGCCATGAAGCTGATGAACCGGGTGGAGGCCGACGTCGCGGGGACGGTCGTCGACATCCTCGTGTCCGATGGCCAGCCCGTCGAGTACGACCAGCCTCTACTGTTGATCGCCCCCGAGGAGGGGACATGATCCCACGCGGCGACACCGACCTGCCCTTCGACACCGTGCTCGTGGCCAACCGGGGCGAGATCGCCCTTCGCGTCGTGCGGACGTGCCGGGAGCTCGGCCTGCGCACGGTCGTCGTGTATTCCACCGCCGACCGGGACTCGGCGGCGGTTCGAGCTGCCGACAGGTCCGTCTACATCGGACCATCGACGGTGCGACGCAGTTACCTCTTCGCCCCGGCGATCATCGAGGCGGCACGGCAGACCGGGGCGCAGGCCATACACCCGGGATACGGCTTTCTGTCGGAGGACCCGGACTTCGCGGAGATCTGCGCGGACAACGGGCTCGTCTTCGTCGGACCACGCCCCGAGCTCATGTCCCGGCTCGGTGACAAGGCACAGGCCCGTTCTCTGCTGGCCGAAGCGGGAATGCCGCTGCTCCCCGGGAGTCTCGGCACCGTCGACAACGCCGCCGAGGCGGTGGAACTCGCCTCCGAGATCGGCTTCCCCCTGATCATCAAAGCGGTGGCCGGAGGTGGTGGGCGAGGAATGACGATCGTGTGGGACGGCGACGACCTCGTACCCGCCTACCACGCGACGCGAGCCACGGCACAGACGACCTTCGGCGACGGCCGGGTCTACGTGGAGCGGTACTGCCCGCAGGCTCGGCACGTCGAGGTCCAGGTCCTCGCCGACGAACACGGCACGGTGCTGCACCTGGGTGAGAGGGACTGCTCGGTGCAACGTCGCCACCAGAAACTCATCGAGGAGACCCCCGCTCCACGCCTACCCGAAGCGGTACGTAAACGCCTGACGGGCGCGGCCGTGCGGGGCGCGGAGGCGGTCGGCTACACCGGGGCGGGCACCTTCGAGTTCCTCGTCGACGGCGACGACTGCTACTTCATGGAGGTCAACTGCCGGATCCAGGTCGAACATCCGGTCACGGAGATGGTCACCGGGATCGACCTCGTTCGCGAACAACTGCACATCGCCGCGGGTAGGCCGCTGCGCTTCACACAAGCGGAGATCGAGCCGCGCGGAGTCGCCATCGAGTGCCGGGTCAACGCCGAGGACCCGAACCGGGACTTCGCCCCCACCGCCGGCTCCCTCACCGAATTCGTTCCACCGGGCGGCCCGTTCGTGCGAGTCGACACCCACGCCCGCACCGGCTGGAGTGTCCCCGTCGAATACGACTCACTACTGGCCAAGGTGGTCGCCTGGGCCCCCGACCGGGCCCTCGCGATCGAACGGATGCGTCGCGCTCTCGACGAGTTCCGGATCGCGGGAAGCGGAGTCCGGACCACCGCACGGTATCTCTCCGAGCTGCTCGACGATTCGAGTTTCCGCGCGGGCACACACACCACCCGGTTCCTGGAGCACCGGGCACGGGCCCACCGCGACGAAGAACGTGGCCACGAATCGACCGCCACTGTCGGACGGAGGAGAACCTGACCGTACTCGGGCCGACCGTTCCCCGCCGGAGAGAACGGTAGCCGGGCGCCGCTTCCGGTGACGGGACCGAACGTGGGCCCGTATCGTACGGCGGTCCTTTGTGTACTGCTTATCCGGAAGACCACGGCAACGGGTACGAAAAGGCCCTGGCCGTGCTTCTTCCGCATGCCGGTGTGGCGCGCGAACCCGGCAATCGGCTCAGCAGTGCTTTCAAAGCTTTCGAAGTTCTCGGATCCGCTCTCGGGCCCCCTCGAATGCCCTCGACTCCACCGAAGGTTTCGCGTGGAGTCGAAACGTCCCTTCAAAACCCCACCACAGTCGCCTTGCCCGGCACCACGCGTCCCGAACGTTTCGCCTGCTCACCCGAACCCGCGGAAGCCGCCGGATCGGCGCTGCCTTCCGTACTCATCGTCCGTGCCGCGAGACAATGCAGCCGCGAGAAGCGGTAACGGAACGGATGTGCGCCGTTGTCACGCTGTTCGTCGGCCCCTGCAACGGCCAGGTGCGCCTCCACCAGGCATTCGAGGATCTCCTCAGCGGTGAAGACGTCGGTGCCGAGAACCAGCGCCGCTTCCTCGATCGCCAGCCCGTTCTCGGTGGTGTGGCACGCCAGCCTGGTGAAAGCGTCCCGACAGTCCGGTGGCAGCGACCGCACGGTGAGTTCGATGCTGCGCAACACGTTCAGCGAGCCGACGTTGAACTCCACGGACTCCCAACGGTGATCCCGCAGCCGGAGCACCATCTGACCCAGCGTCCAGTGAGGTCGGGTCGCCAACCGCACGGCCACGGCCCGGAGCGCGGCAGGCAGTCCCTCACACAGTTCCGCCAACTCCTCGGCGGCCCGCATGTCCTCCTTCGCCCGAGTCGCGCCGAGCACCGAGGTCAACAACTCGATGCTCTCCGCGGTCGACAACGGGGCCAGTTCGACGAAGTGGTCGACACACTCGTCGTAGGCTCTGCGCCGGGTCAAAACCAGCGCCGCGCAACCGGAACCCGCCGGCAGAAGTGAGGTCAAATCAACCGCGTTGTCCACCACGAACAGCACGCGGCGGGAACGGGTCCAGTCGCGCAGCGCGCGTAACCGGCCCTCCACCCCGACGGCCTGGTCGACGCACAGCCCCACCTGGGCCAGCAGGCTGTCCAGAACCCGCTGAAACGCTTCCTCGTCGTGGTTTCCGTCCGCGCATTCCAGATCCACCAGGAAGCGACCGTCGGGGAACATCGGGGCGACCTCTTGCGCGACCGCCGACGCCAGCGCGGTCTTGCCCACCCCGGCAGGGCCGGTCACCAACACCACGGGCGACACGGTGTCGTCGCGGGAACGGGTCAGTTCCCTCACGATGCGCTCGTATTCCCGGTCCCGGCCGACCAGCCCGCGAGGTGGGCGGGCGACGACCTCCCGACGTTGTGTGGCAACGACCGGTTGTGTTTCCCGATTCGGAACCTCGGACGCGAGCAACGAATGTTGGAGTTCCTGTAATTCGGCTGACGGTTCCAGACCGAGTTGTTCGATGAGATTGCGGCGGCACCGGTGATAAACGCTGAGCGCCTCGGTTCTGCGCCCGGTGCGGGCCAATGCGATCATCAACCGCGCGAAGAATCCTTCGTGAGTGGGTTCCTTACTGGTGAGCCACAAGAGTTCGCTGATGAGCTCCTGGTGCCGACCGAGCTCAAGATAAAGATCGAGGAGCTGTTCCAGAGCACTTTTCCTGATTTCCTCCAGACGGACCGCCTCCGCCTGCAAAAGAGCACCCAAAGAAATGTCGCCGAGCGCCGGGCCACGCCATATCTGCAAAGCCGACTGGTATGCTTCCGCGGCAGCTTCCAGCTCCTCTTCCGAACGTTTTTCCTGAGCGATTTTCAGCAATTTTTCGAACTGAGCCACGTCAAGTTTCTCGGAGGGCACCGAGAGAATGTATCCACCGGGAGTCGTTCGCAACAACGAGGATTCACCGTCGTCCCCGTCATTCATGCGAAAAAGCTTTCGGATCTGGTAGATATAGGTCTGCATGGTGGTACTCGCACTGCTCGGCGGCCGCTGGTCCCACAGCTCCTCGATGACCTGTCCGAAAGTGACCACCTGGTTGCTTCGCAAGGCCAGCAGGGCCACTACCCTACGCAATTTGGGCGCAGACGGAGTGATTAATCGACCTTCATGCACCACCTCGAGTGGCCCCAAAAGCTTGAACTCCACTCGTTTCTCCTTTGCCAGTCTCCCGTGGATCATGTTCCGTGAACTGGATCGCTCCTCAGAGAAGCCACATGGACCACATCACCAAACCCGCCTGGCCGGAAACGTCGGAAACTACTTCCAGCTGTCGAGCACACTAATGGTACCTATTGGATTTATGCTCGAAAATCACTCGGGGAGGCTACTCCGGAAGGTTCGACCCCGGAAGCCACTCTCCACACGCGACGAAATCGTGACAAATATTCAAAATAATGAAATCAAGAGACACCGCCGAATAACGACCGAAAACACCCGGAAGGCCGCGACCGGAACAGTCGCCCCCGACGCACACGAAAACCAAACCAACCGAACAGAAGGTCATCGAAAATTTCTCGAAGAAATCGAACGACAAGACGCCGAACCGCCATCAACCCCCGAGAAGGCGAATAATATTTCGCTTTCCCGGAAGAAGCCTTCGCGGAACCTTCCGCGCACTCCCGACGGAGGCGCCGATCTCCCCAAGCCGACCTTTCGGGGGTTCGACGAACACCTTCCCGTGGTCGGCCCGGTCGAACAACCGACACGCGCACTCAACACGTTCTCGTCGCTCGATGTCGATCGTGGCAGTCCCGACCGTGGCAGTCCCGACGAAGTCGAGGGACCTCTCGAACGCCGCCGCAACTCGGCCTGGTTCGACCGCGCCGAGCCCCTCCCTGGTGAACACTGGTACATCACCTCACTCGCGGGCCCGTCCACGCAGACCACGTGATGGCGACATACTAGCAACCGAGATAATAAGCGATTCAACTACTTGAGGGACCTTTGGTCCTTTTCAGTCACGCCATTCGCTCGCCCTTCACCCGATTGGATAAACCTATTCGGATTATCTCGACAGCGAGTGATCCACCGTGAGCAACACAAAGCCACATGCCAGCACATTGAGTAGTAATCATACTACTCTCCGCTTACGCCGACTCGGTCGGCTCGGCCCCTCCTCCTTCGCCGCCTTCTTCGACGTCGGAGCCCGGTAACGCCAGAACGCCGGCAGCAGGAACGCCGACACCACCACACCCACAACCACGAGCAGTCCCCCACCGGATGTCGCCAGGGTGGTGCCCACCGCCGCGGCAGCCCATCCGTGAGTCAGGTCCGCGACACGTGGCCCACCCGCGACGACCACGGTGAACGCGCCCTGCATGCGCCCGCGCATCTCGTCGGTGGCCGCCGTCTGCAGGATCGCCTGCCGGAAGATCGCACTCACCATGTCGGCGGCACCACCGATCGCGAGGAACACGACCGCCAGCCACAGCGACTGCGACAGACCGAACCCGACCATCGCAAGTCCCCAGGCCGCGATGGCCACCACGACGGCCACACCGTGCCTACTCACCCGGTGCGCCCATCCGGACATCACGCCGATGAGCATGGCGCCGAGCGGGATCGCCGCATACAGCCAGCCCAGGGCGAAGCCACCACCCGGCGGGTCGCCGAACGTGCGTTCGGCGAGCTCGGGGAACAGAGCCCGCGGCATCCCGGCCACCATCGCGACGATGTCCACGATGAAAGACGCGAGCAACACCTTCTGGGTACCCAGGTAGCGGAAGCCCGCGAGGACATCCCGGATTCCCGCGCTGCGGATCTGTCCCGACAACGGTGGCAACGCCGGTAGTCGCCACACCGCCCACAGCACGGCGATCAGCGCGACGGTGTCCACGAGGTACAGTGTCGACAGGCCCACCACGGGCAGGAACGCCCCGGCAGCCATCGGCCCGAACACGGCGCCGAACGTGGTCACCGTGCTGGTCAGGGCAGCGGCGGAGGCGAGCAGGTGCTTGGGCACCACCCGTGCCACCACGGCCTGACGCGTGGGCATGTTGACCGCGAAGAACGCCTGGTTGACGCTGAGCAGCCCGAGCACGAGCCATACCGATCCGATGTCGGCGAACGCCTGAGCCCACAGCAGCACCGCGGTGACGGCGATACCGACATTGCTCACCAGCAGAAGGACCCGCCGGTCCACGGTATCAGCGATGGCACCGCCCCACAGCCCGAAGACCAACAGCGGGACGAGACCGAACAGCCCGGTGAGACCGACGTATGCCGACGAACCGGTGATGTCGTAGATCTGTTTGGGCACGGCCACGGCCGTGACCTGGCTGCCGAGTGCGGTCACGATCGAGGTGACCCACAGCCGCCGGAACGCGGGTATGCGCAGCGGCCTCCGGTCGGCGACCACCGAGCCGAGGAACTTGCGGAGGCGTCCGGGGGAAGGGGGCGGTGTCGACGGCGCTTCCGAGGTCTGCTCGCTCACGCGAAGAGAGCTTAGCCGAGCTAACGAACTACTCCAGCAACGTCGTCACACCGCCACATCGCAAAAGCGTCAGGGAGCGATGCGCTGGATACTCCAGCCGTCCTCGGTGCACACGTACCGCAACCGGTCGTGCAGCCGGTCCTGCCTGCCCTGCCAGAACTCGACGATCTCGGGCCGGACGCGCCAGCCGCCCCAGTGCGGGGGAACCGGGATGCGCTCGACGTCGCGGAACCGGCGTTCGATGGCGTTCAACGCGGTGTCGAGGTCACGCCTGCCGTCGACGACCTTCGACTGAGGCGACGCCCACGCACCGAGCTGCGACCCGCGTGGCCGGGTGGCCCAGTACGCCGCGGTCTCGGCGGGGTCCACCTTCTCCACTTCGCCACGCACGTGTACCTGACGCTGCAGGGGATACCACGGGAACGTGACCGACGCGTAGCGCGTGACGGTGAGATCGTGGCTCTTGGCCGAGGTGTAATTGGTGTAGAACACGATGCCGCGCTCGTCGAGCCCCTTGCACAGCACCGTCCGTGAGGACGGCCGACCGTCGGCGTCGGCGGTGGCGAGCACCATCGCGTTGGGCTCGGCCAGACCGTGGGCCAACGCCTCGTCGAGCCACGCCTGAAGTTGTTCGACCCAGGACTGCGCGAGATCGGATTCCTCGAGAGCCTCACCGTCGTAGGCGACCCGCATAGCGGGTAACCGCACGGCGGCGTCAATGCTGCCCGTGGCGTTTCCGAGTTCGGCCATGCCAACCTCCCGCACCTGTTATCCCCGGCTTGGGGCCGACGGTAAATGTTCTCACGAGAACGCGAAAGTGCAGGAACAGTGATTGGAGCCACTCGCACCCCGATAGGCTTTTCTGAATCGTTCTCGGAATCGTGACCGAAACCACCACGCTTTTGATTGCTGCCTCTTCGTAATGCGGGCAAAGTCACTTCCACCGCGCGACGAGGCGCAGCAACCCGTGCCTCACGCGCCGACGACCAACGGCGGCTCGCACGAAAGGTCTACTGCCATGGCAACCACCAAGAACGGGCAGACGGCGACAGAAGAGGCACAGAGCCACGAACCGGACGACGGTTTCCGACCGGGGCTCGAAGGTGTGGTCGCGTTCCGTACGGAGATCGCCGAACCGGACCGCGACGGAGGCGCACTGCGTTATCGCGGGGTGGACATCGAGGAACTCGCGGGCAAGGTCGGCTTCGGTGATGTGTGGGGACTGCTCGTCGACGGTCATTTCGACAATGGCCTGGCCCCTGACGAACCGTTTCCCATTCCCGTATATAGCGGTGACGTACGCGCCGACGTCCAGTCCGCGTTGCCCGCGCTCGCGCCGCGGTGGGGGCTGAAACCGGTACTCGACATCTCCGACACCGAGGTCCGGGACCAGCTCGCCCGTGTCTCGGCGATCGCGCTGTCGTTCATCGCCCAGTCCGCACGCGGAGTCGACCTGCCCGCAGTGCCGCAGTCCCGGGTCGACGAGGCACGCGGCATCACAGAGCGGTTCCTCGTGCGTTGGCGGGGCGAGCCGGAACCGGCCCACGTGAAGGCCCTCGACGCCTACTGGGTGTCGGCCGCCGAGCACGGTCTCAACGCCTCCACGTTCACCGCCCGGGTGATCGCCTCCACCGGCGCCGACGTCGCGGCGGCCGTCTCCGGAGCGATCGGCGCGATGTCCGGGCCACTGCACGGTGGTGCGCCCGCCCGGGTGCTGCCGATGATTGAGGAGGTGGAGCGCACGGGTGACGCGCGCGCCGTGGTGCGGGGCATCCTCGACCGCAAGGAACGGCTGATGGGTTTCGGGCACCGTGTGTACCGCGCCGAGGACCCGCGGGCGAGGGTGCTGCGGCGCACGTGCAAGGAGCTCGGCGCCGCGCGGTACGAGGTCGCCGCCGAGTTGGAACAGGCCGCGCTGACCGAACTGCGGGATCGGCGTCCCGACCGGGCGATCGAGACGAACGTGGAGTTCTGGGCCGCGGTGGTCCTCGACTTCGCGCAGGTACCTCCGGCCATGATGCCCGCGATGTTCACAGCGGCGCGGACGGCGGGATGGGCCGCCCACATCCTGGAGCAGAAGCGCACGGGCAGGCTCGTGCGGCCGTCCGCGACCTACGTGGGACCCGGTTCCAGGCCCGTACAGGAAGTTCGGGGCTGGGAACGGGTGGTGGACACCGGCACGCCCTGATGCGCCCTTCGAAAAGGATCTTCCGGTCCGAGTGACCGGAAGATCCGACCGCTCACCGTTTGCGCAGGGCCGCGCGCACCAGTCCGGGAACCCAGCGGCTGAGCAGGCGCGCGGCCTTCGCCTCCACGGTGGGTGTCACCACGGCGAGGTCGCGCTCCACCGCCTGCAGCACGGCTTTCGCCACGAGCTCCGGCTTGGCGTCGCGTGCGGTGAACAATCGCTGCGCCTTGCGCCGCCTGCGCTGCTGTTCGAACTCGTCGGTACCGGCGAAGCGGGTGGTTCTCACGATGTCCGTGGCCACGAAGCCGGGGCACACGGCACTGACCCCGATACCGGAAGCGCCGAGTTCGGCACGCAGACTCTCGCTGAGCATCAGGACGGCGGCCTTGCCGGTGGAGTACGCGGGCAACGTCGCGTTCGGCAGGTAAGCCGCCATCGAGGCGATGTTGACCAGGTGACCGCCTTCGCCTCGCTCGACCATCCTCGCCGCGAACAGGCGACACCCGTGGAGCACTCCCCAGAAGTTCACGTCGAGGTGTCGCCGCCACTCCTCCTCGGTGGTGTCGAGGACGGACCCGGCGAGTCCGACGCCCGCGTTGTTCACCACGATGTCGGGCACGCCGCACTCGGCGACCACGGAGTCGGCGAACGCGCGCATGGCCTCGCCGTCGGCGACGTCGACTCGACGGGTCGTCACCGCGATGCCTAGCCCGCGGACCTCGTCGGCCGTGTCGGAGAGGGAGGCGGGGTCGATGTCGGCGAGTACCAGATCGGCTCCTTCGCGCGCGAATTCGAGCGCGGTGGCGCGGCCGATGCCCTTGCCCGCACCGGTGATCACGACCAGCCGGCCGTCGAACCGGGCTCGTCCGGAGGGGTCCCGACGGGCGCGGCGCAGTGCCCGGGTCTCTGGCCCGCCCTCGATGTGGGTCACGAACTCGGCCGTGGCGGCGGCGATCCTCCCGGGATCGGCACGCACCACCCAATGACCTCCGGGGACGCAGCGCACCCGCAGGTTCTTCGCCCACCGGCCGAGCTCGGTTTGCAGTGGCACACCGACGAACGGATCGGCTCGGGGCGCGAGCACCTGTACCGGGACGTCCACCCGACGCGGCGTCCGACCGCGACCGAGTGCACGCATCATGTTGGCGCGGTAGAGGTTGAGGCCGTACACGGCGTCGGCGGTCACCGGGTTCGGTTCGTCGGGTTCGAACCTCCGCACCAAAGCGGCGGTGACCCCGGTACGCCAGGCCAGTTCGGGCAGGCCGGGCAGTTGGAAGAAACCGATGTAGCCCGACCGCGCCAACTGGGACAGCACGGCGGGAAGCCGCCGGGGGTTCCGCAGTCCCGAACGCAACCAGCGCGAGGCGTGGTCCAGCGGCGGCCCGGAGATCGAGGTGAACGACGCGACCTTGCCGCGCAACCATGGACCGGCCACCGCGTGCCAGACCTGGATGGAGCCCCAGTCGTGGGCGAGCAGGTGCACGGGCCGGTCGGGCGAGGTCGCCTCGATCACGTCCCGCAGGTCCTCGGCGAGCTGGTCGAGCCGGTAGGCCTCCTGCCGCCGAGGCCGGTCGGAGAAGCCCGCGCCCCGCACGTCGTAGGTGACGACGCGGAACTGCGGGAGATGACGTAGCACGTCGTCCCACAGTGTGGCGTTGTCCGGATATCCGTGTACACACACGAGCGTGGGCGCTTTCCGGGGGCCCCGTACCCGCACCGCCAACCGCACGCCGTCGCTGGCCGTCACCGTTGTCCGCATCGCCTCATGCTAAGGCGACCACCCGCCACTCGAACTATTGACGCCGGGCCAACGCGCTGTAACACTGTGTGATTCCAGCAACATGACAGAAATCACATTCCGGCATGCGGAAAGTCGCTGGGACACCTGAACCACCGACGAAGGCGGTACGGGCATGGATGACCTGGCAGTGCTGAGCCTGATCGCGTTGGCTCCCATCGCGGTCATCGGTTTCCTCCTCGTCGGACTACGCTGGCCCGCCAAGTACGCGATGCCGATCGGATTCGCCGTCGTCGTCAGCATCGCCGCCTTCGTGTGGGGCGTCGAACCGGTGACGATCGCGGCCTCCAGCATCGAGGGCCTCGTCCTCGCCGTGGGCCTGCTCTACATCGTGTTCGGAGCGCTGTTGTTGCTCGGCACGCTGGCGAACAGTGGGGCGCTGGCCACCATCCGCGCCACCTTCACCGACATCAGCACCGACCGGCGCGTCCAGGCCGTGATCATCGGTTGGCTGTTCGGCAGCTTCATCGAGGGCGCCTCCGGGTTCGGCACACCCGCCGCGGTGGTCGCACCACTGCTGCTGGCACTCGGCTTCCCCGCGATGGCAGCGGTGCTGGTCGGGCTGGTCATCCAAAGCACACCCGTCACTTTCGGCGCCGTGGGCACCCCCGTCCTCGTGGGAGTCACCGACGGGCTCGGTGGCAGTGCCGCCGTCGAGGACCGCGCGTCGTTTCTCGGCCTGCCCATGCCCGACTACATCGCCCACATCGCGCTGGACGCCGCCATCATCCACGCGATCGTCGGCACACTCATGCCGCTGTTCCTCGCCTGCCTGCTCACCGGCTTCTTCGGCGCCGACGACAAACCACGGCTGGCACGCTTCGCCGACGGACTCGGCATCTGGAAGTTTGCCCTGTTCGCGGCGTTCGCCATGACCGTGCCGTACCTCACCGTGGCCGCCGTGCTCGGCCCCGAGTTCCCGGCACTGCTCGGTGGCCTCATCGGCCTGGGGATCGTGGTCACCGCCGCACGTCGTGGCCTGTTCCTGCCCCGACGGTCGTGGGACTTCGCTCCCCGCGACACCTGGCATCCGAATTGGATGGGCGCGGTGGTACCCGACACCGAAGTCACGGGCCGCACGATGCACCCCGTACGGGCATGGGCGCCGTACCTTCTCGTGGCCGCGCTGCTGGTGCTGACGCGCACGATCGAACCGCTCACCGACTTCCTCACCGGCCTGTCGCTCGACTTCGACGCCATCCTCGGCACGGGGATCGACGAGAGCCTGGAACCGTTCTACCTGCCCGGATTCATCTTCATCGTGGCGAGCGTGTCGTCCTACGCGCTGCACCGGATGAACCGGGCACAGATCGCGGCATCGTGGAAGGTGGCGGGCAAACAGATCGCGGGCACGGCCGTGGCCCTGCTGTTCGCACTGCCACTCGTGCGGGTGTTCATCAACTCCGACGTGAACTCGTCGGGATACGAGAGCATGCCGTTGGTCCTCGCCGACGGCGCGGCCTCGGCCGTCGGGGACGCCTGGCCGATCCTCGCCCCGTGGATCGGCGCGCTCGGCGCTTTCGTGGCGGGCAGCAACACGGTGAGCAACCTGATGTTCTCGCTGTTCCAGTTCTCCACCGCCGAACAGATCGGAGTGGCGCCCGAGACCGTCGTGGCCGGTCAGGCCATCGGCGGCGCGGCAGGCAACATGATCACGGTGCACAACGTGGTCGCGGCGTCGGCGACCGTGGGCCTGCTGGGCAGAGAAGGCGAGACCATCCGCAAGACGATCATCCCGATGGTCTACTACTGCCTGTTCGCGGGCGCTTTGACGTTCGTGTTCACCAACGGACTGGGACTCAATCTCGGCACGCTCCTGCTCGTGCTGGTGCTCGCAGCGGTCGGCTGGGTGATCTACCGGCTGCAGAGCGGCCGGACAGCGGACAGTCGGTGAGACGCGGCACAATAGCCGCCATGCTGCCTACCACCGAACTCGCCCTGCTCCGCCGCGTGGCCACCGAACAGGCTTCCGGCCGCGCACCGTCGCTCACCGCCGCCGTGATCCGCGACGGTGAACTCGTGTGGTCGGCGGCACGCGGGGAGGTCGACGGCGCGGCCCCCGACAACCTCACGCTCTATCGGATCGGGTCGATCACCAAGTCACTCGTCGCCGCCGTCGTCATGCGGCTGCGCGACGAAGGCCGACTCGATCTGAACGACCCGCTCGAAAAGCACGTACCCGGCACCGAGTTCGAAAACGTCACCATCGCACAGCTGCTCGCTCACACCAGCGGACTCACCTCCGAATCGCCCGGCGCGTGGTGGGAACGCGCCCCGGGCGGCACCTGGACCGAGTTGAACGCGAGCCTCGGCCCGAGCGAGCTCAAACACCGCCCCGGACGCCGGTTCCACTACTCCAACGTCGGCTACGGCGTACTCGGCGAGCTCGTGGCCAGGCTGCGGGGCACCACCTGGCTGCAGGCCGTGCGCGACGAAGTCCTTCTGCCACTGGGGATGTCCCACACCACCGACCGTCCCGAGGGCAGGCACGCCCAGGGCTACGCCGTGCACCCGTTCGCCGACGTCGTCCTGCCCGAACCCGAACACGACGCGGGCGCGATGGCCCCGGCCGGGCAGCTGTGGTCGTGTATCGACGACCTCTCCCACTGGACCGCGTTCGTGGGCGGTGACACCGGCGACGTGCTGCACCCCGACACGGTGGCCGAGATGCGGGAGGCCGCCGTGATCGACGACAGCGGTTCGTGGACGGCCGGGTACGGCCTCGGCCTGCAACTCGCCCACGTGCACGGCAAACGACTGGCCGGACACACCGGGTCCATGCCGGGTTTCCTCGCCTGCTCCATGATCGACCCCGCGACCCGGACGGGCGCGGTGGCGTTCGCCAACACCACGTCGGGCATCGGCGTCCTGTCGCTCACCGCCGACCTCATCGCCATGGCCGACGACTACGAACCGCCTCTGCCCGCCGAATGGCGCCCGGCCCCCATCGACCCCGCGCTGCTGGAGCTGACCGGCCTGTGGCACTGGGGCCCGTCGCCGTACCACCTTCGAGTGCTGCCGAACGGGTGGCTCGACCTCGGTCCCGCCGTCGGCGCGGGCAGGGCCTCACGCTTCCGGCCACTCGACGACGACCGGTGGCTGGGCCTCGACGGCTACTACGCAGGTGAGACCCTCACCGTCGGCAGGGACTCCGACGGCCGCCCCCACTACCTCGACCTGGCCACCTTCGTCTTCACCCGCACGCCGTACGACCCCACGGCCCCCGTCCCCGGCGGCGTCGACGACACAGGCTGGCAGCCGAGGCCCGAGAGGTGAGAAACACCATTCACCCCTCGGACACCACGTGGAAGACTGGAGACATGACCGAAGCCGCTGAGCTGACTCTGCCCGCAGAACTCAAGCCCTCCGATGGCCGGTTCGGGTGCGGCCCTTCCAAGGTTCGGCCCGAACAGCTCGCCAACCTCGCCAAGGAGGGAGCGAACGTCCTCGGTACCTCCCACCGCCAGAAACCGGTCAAGTCCCTCGTCGGCCGGCTCCGCTCCGGACTCACCGAGCTGTTCGGCCTGCCCGACGGTTACGAGGTCGTCCTCGGCAACGGCGGTACCACGGCGTTCTGGGACGCGGCGGCGTTCGGTCTCGTCCGGGAACGCGCGCAGCACTTCACCTACGGCGAGTTCTCGGCGAAGTTTGCCAAGGTGACCGACAAGGCACCGTTCCTCGGCGACTCGATCATCGTGGCCGGTGAGCCGGGCAGCGCGCCCGAGATCGCCTACCAGCAGGGCGCCGACCTGGTGGCCTGGGCACACAACGAGACCTCCACCGGTGTCGCCGTCCCCGTGCGGCGCCCCGAGGGCAGCGACGGCGCGCTCGTCGCCATCGACGCGACCTCAGGCGCCGGTGGGCTGCCTGTGAACGCCACCGACTTCGACGTCTACTACTTCGCGCCCCAGAAATCGTTCGCCTCCGACGGCGGGCTGTGGGTCGCGCTGATGTCGCCCGCCGCCGTCGAGCGGGTGAACGAGATCGGTTCCTCCGACCGCTGGGTGCCGGACTTCCTGTCGCTGCCCACCGCCCTGGACAACTCTCGCAAGGATCAGACCTACAACACCCCCGCCGTGGCGACCTTGTTCCTGCTGGTTGACCAGGTCGAGTGGATGCTCGAACAGGGCGGCCTGGACTGGACCACCGCGCGCACGAAGGACTCGTCGAACCGGCTCTACGAGTGGGCGGAGAAGACCTCCTACACCACGCCGTTCGTCAGCGACTCCGCACTGCGGTCGCAGGTGGTCGGCACCGTCGACTTCGACGACTCCGTCGACGCCGCGCTGGTGGCCAAGACCCTGCGGGCGAACGGCATCGTGGACGTCGAGCCGTACCGCAAACTCGGCCGCAACCAACTCCGCGTCGGCATGTTCCCCGCCGTCGAACCCGACGACGTCACCGCGCTGACCCGATGCATCGACTGGGTCGTCGAACGCGTAGCGAAGTAAGGGCGAAGTAAGGATCACGGATTCGCCTGATCGAGAAGTGGGTATCCCGGCGCGTCGGGCCCGATAGGAAGTACCTATCGAGCACGATCAGTAACGGATGTGCACGGAGTCCGGCGCGCCTCACCCGTCAAGGCGACGCGCCGTTCTACCGTAGACGCCCACATAGGTGATGTCTTTCGGAGGCGGGAATGCGAACGCTACGAGTGGTCGGGTTGCACGAGGACGGCAAGTCCATCGTGTGCGAAGACCCGGAGCGGCGTGAACGATTCCTCCTGCCCGCGGACGAGCGGCTGCGTGCGGCCGCTCGTGGTGACATCGCTCGACTCGGCCAGATCGAGATCGAGCAGGAATACACGATGCGGCCGCGTGAGATCCAGGCTCGCATCAGGGCCGGGGAGTCGGTCGAGGAAGTCGCGTCGGCTGCGGGCATGTCCACAACGCGCGTCGAACGGTTCGCCTATCCGGTGTTGCTGGAGCGGTCCCGCACCGCCGAACTCGCGCAACGCGCCCACCCCGTCCGCGAGGACGGCCCTGACGTGCGGACTCTCGGTGAGGTCGTTGCTCACTCGTTCGCGCTGCGGGGGCAGGACTACGCACAAGCGAAGTGGGACGCGTGGCGGTCGGAAGAGGGCAAGTGGGTCGTCGGGCTGTCCTGGACGGCGGGCCGTTCGGACAACCGTGCACGCTGGTCGTACTCCCCCGGGGCCCACGGCGGCACGGTGACGGCGCTGGACGAGTTGGCCGAGACGTTGCTCGACCCGGAGTCGTACCACGCGCCCAGGGCCGTCGGTCGGCGAGGTGAGCCGGTGTACGAGGACGGTCCCGCGCACGGCCTGCCCTCGTTCGAACGAGAAGGTGCCATGGTGATCGAAGCGCCGATCCCCACACCTGCGGATGATCGCGCCGATCGCTTCGATCGTGGCGCCGAACGGCAGGACGACGACAACGGGTTGGTGCCCGAGCAGACCTCGTCCGCCGTTTCCGCCCGCGGCAAGTCGAAGAAGGGCCACCCCACTGTGCCGGCCTGGGAGGACGTCCTCCTGGGAGTGCGCAGCCAACGAGGCTAAAGCCCCACCGTGTCCGCAGCCTGCGACGCCGTGTCCGCAGGTTAGGTAGCCGTGTCCGCAGCCTGCGTAGTCCTAGCGGCATCGTCCGGCGTGGACACATCGGCACACACTGCGACACATCGACATGGTCTGCGGACACAGCTACACAAACTGCGGACACACCGACAGGTGAAAGCCCCCACCCTCGGTGGGGGCTTTCACCTGTGTCGTCACATCAGGAGTTCTTGGCGTTCGCCCACTTCACACTCGGAAGCAGCTTCCCCATGTCCACGCGGTGCTTGTTCTCCTCGATGATGGGGAACAGCGACTCGATCAGCGTGTCGGAGAGCAGGTGCGGCTTGAGGCCCAGGTCCAAAAGCCCCGTGTGTTTGACGTTGTAGTAGTGCTCCTCCAGCTCCCAGCGCGGGTTCTCGAGGTAGTCGATCTGCACGGAACCCGGGTATGCCTCTGCGACGAGCTCGGCGAGTTGCTTCACCGAGAAGCTCTCGGTCATCTGGTTGAACACGCGGTACTCGCCACGCTCGGCCGGGTTCTCCACCGCCAGCCGCACGCACTCCACAGTGTCGCGAATGTCCAGCATGCCGCGCGTCTGGCCGCCCTTGCCGTAAACGGTCAACGGCTGGCCCAGCGCGGCCTGGATCACGAAGCGGTTCAGCACGGTGCCGAAGACAGCGTCGTAGTCGAGCCGGGTCGCCAGGCGCGGGTCACGTGTGGTCTGCTCGGTCTGCTGGCCGTACACGATGCCCTGGTTGAGGTCGGTGGCGCGCATGCCCCAGATCCGGCAACCGAACTCGATGTTGTGCGAGTCGTGCACCTTGGTCAGGTGGTAGAACGAGCCCGCCTTCTTCGGGAAGAGCATCCGGTCCTTGCGACCGTTGTGCTCGATCTCGATCCAGCCTTCCTCGATGTCGATGTTCGGGGTGCCGTACTCACCCATCGTGCCGAGCTTCACCAAGTGGATCTCAGGGTTGATCTCGGCGATGGCGTACATGACGTTGAGGTTGCCGATCACGTTGTTGTGCTGCGTGTAGACGGCGTGCTCGCGGTCAATCATCGAGTACGGCGCGGCCCGCTGCTCGCCGAAGTGGATGATCGTGTCGGGTTCGAACTCACGCACGGCCCGGTACAGGAAGTCGGCGTCCAGCAGGTCGCCGACGTACATGGGGATCTCCTTACCGGAGACCTCCTTCCACGCCGCGACGCGGACGTCCAAGTCCTCGATCGGGACCAGGCTCTGTGAACCGAGTTCCTCGTCGTACTTTCTGCGAGCGAAGTTGTCGAGAACGGCGACTTCGTGGCCGCAATCCGAGAGATGGAGGGCTGTCGGCCACCCCAGATATCCGTCACCACCGAGAACGAGGACTCGCACGACTCGCCTGCCTCCAGACCGTTACTGCCTACGCCCGGACCGGGTTGTTGTCCGGGCGGAACCCCTCATATGTACAGGACTACCGTGTACCACACGGGCACGCGGAGCAACCTCCACGGAGAATACGGGGCGTTCGGCGAACGCCTCGATGGCGGGTATGCACAATGGAGAAGTGAGCACCGCTACTCCGGCTGCTACGGAACCGCCGATGTCCGTCCCGGTGAAACAACCCCGGTTGTTGGTCCGGCTCTTCAGGGCCGCCACCAGTTCCGTGCTGGCGACCGCCATCAGTCAAGTCACCCTGATCGGCCTTCTGTGGTGGGGAGCGGTTCCGGCGCTGGCCAGCGCCATGGCTTTCATCGCGGGTGCGATTCCCAACTTCTTCATCGCCCGGCGCTGGGCGTGGGGCCGCAAGGGCAAGCCCCCGGTGAAGGGTGAGCTCGTGCCGTACCTGGTGGTCATAGCCCTCACCGGGGTGGCGTCGGTGGGACTGACCACGCTGGCCGGGTGGCTCACGGAACCGTTGGGATTGACCGGTCTCCTCCGGATCCTCGTTTTGGACGCTGTGTTCCTCAGCAGTTACGCGGTCGTGTTCGTCATGAAGTTCGCACTGCTCGACCGGCTCGTTTTCCGCCGCGGAGCACGTACTCCCGAACCCAGGTCCAAAGCATGACCCTCGCGTAGTTGGCGCCGTACTTGATGCTGCGGCCCTTTTTGCTGGTGCCGTTGTTGCGCAGGCGCATGGTCATGGGGACTTCCAGTACCCGTGCTCCTCGTGCCATGACGCCGAGCAGCAGCTCGGAGGACTGGTACTGCGGTTCGCGCAGCGTCACCGATGTCGCGAGTTCGGCCTTCATCGCGCGGAATCCGAACGACGTGTCGGTGATTCTGCGCAGGGTCAGCAGGGACGCGATCCAGGAGAACACCCGTACGCCGAGCCAGCGGATGGCGCTGTCGTGCTGGTAGCTGCCGAGCCTGCGTGAGCCGGTGACGAAGTCGGCCGTGTCGTCGAGCAGCGGTTTGACCAGCAGCGGCATCTCGTTGTTGTCGTACTGTCCGTCGGCGTCGGTGGTGACGATGTAGCGCGCCCCGCATTCGGCGGCGAGGTGGTAGCCGAGGCGGAGGGCCGCTCCCTGGCCCCGGTTGCGGTCGGCCACGCACACGTACGCGCCCGCTCGGTGTGCGACCTCGGCGGTGTCGTCGGTGGCGCCGTCCACCACGACGAGTGTGGACACGGGCAGGTCACCGACGTGGGTGGGCATTTCCCGCAGCACGGCGCCGATGCCCTTGGCCTCGTTGTAGGCGGCGATCACCACGACCAGCGGGGTGAGCGGATTGTTGCCGTAGCGCTGCCGGAAATCGGCCACCGCCTTGGAGTCGGTCTCGTCGGGGTAGTCGTCCAACTTGGTCCTCCGTCCTGTTGTCACACCGGATGTCTCGGGGCGCGCACCCAGGATCGCAGCGAGCCCGAGCGCACCTCCGAGGGGAAGAAGCACCAGCGCGGGAAGCTGGTATCGCCAGGAGAACTCGAACGCCGCGGCTCCCATCAGGATGATCAAGCCACCGCCGGTGGCGAGGAACGCGGCCGATCTCAATCCCGACCGGCGAGCCTTGCCGACTCCGACGGCGCCGAGCAGTCCGAGCATGGCGAACGCGGCGAGCAACGGCCCCCACGTGTAGCCGCCGCCGAGCTGGTAGGCCCGCAGGAACGACGCGAGCTCGGTATCGGCGTCCGGCAACACACCGTCGTAGGCGTACGTCACCGCGTTGTACCGCTCCACCGATTCGGAGCCGACGTCGTAGTAGGGGTAGGTCACCTGGAAGTGCCAGCGTTCGACGGGCACGTCCTTGGGGTGGGTGCGTTTGACCGGGTCGAAGTTCTTCAAAAAGTCCCGCGCGATCGAGCCGAAGAAGTCCACCGGTTGGTTGAGGATGACTTCCTTGGCGAACTGACCGGCCAGGTCCTCCTTGGTCCGTTCGTCGGGCAGTCCCTCCGGCGGCCAGTCCGGGTCGCCGTACACGAAATGCGTGTAGTAGTCGATGCCTCTGCGTTCGTCGAGCGGTTCGTCGGGGCAGAACAGTCGCAGTCCCGGGTCGTCCTCGGGCAGTTTCGAGCAGTCGGCGACGGTGGCCGTGCGGCCGAAGATCACGTTGCCGGTCGCGCCGGTGAGCCCCCAGTAGCCGGCCTGCGAGTAGAAGTACGCCGAGTACGGCAGCAGGACCGCGGCGACGCCGAGCAGACCGGCCGCGCCCCGCACAGCGATGCGTTTCCACCCGTCCCTGCTGCGCCAGGCGCCGCCCGCCAGCACCAGGTACACCACCATCGGCACCACCAGGGTGAAGCCGATGGTCCTCGTGACCACGGCGCAGCCGATGAGAACCCCCGCCAGGGCGGCTCGCCCCCACGTCGGCTCGCCCCTGCCCAGCAGCGCCCACAGCACACCCACCAGGAGAGCCTGGAACCAGACCTCCGACATGACGAGCGCTTCGATCTGCAGCTGGTAGGCGTCGAGCAGCACGGGAGCGGCGGCCAGCGCGCCGATCCAGGTCCTCGACGTGTACCGCAGGGTGAGCGCGTACAGCGACAGCGCGAGCAATACCCCGACCAGGTGCTGTACCGCTTGGACGAACGCGAGCCCGCCAAAGGAGAGCAGCAGCTTGAGCACCACCGTGTACCCGAGCGGGTTGAGGTCGGTGGGCCGCAGGGCGTCGAGGTTTCCGAGGTACCGGAAGCTGTCGATGTAGAGCAGGGCAGGTTCGTACGCCAGCCACACCAGCACACGTAACGTGATGCCGCCGGCGAGCAGGGAAAGCAGCAGCCAGTGGCGGCGGAGGAACCCCGGCACTTCTTAAAACACTTTCTGCCTGTCGTGGTCGAGGAAGTACTGCCAGGTGGCGGCCAGTCCGTCTCGCAGGCTGTACGCCGGGCGGTACCCGATGGTCTCGGCACTGCGGGAGATGTCGACGACCACCGCGGGCATTTCACCACCCGGGGCGGGAACGTGCTCGACGGGAATGGGGCAGCCGGTGACCTCGCGGACCGTGTCGATCAGTTCCAGGACCGGCACCGAGCGGCCCGCACCGATGATGGCCCTGCCCACGTGCCGGGAGTCCCACGCGAGTTCGATGCCCCGCACCACGTCGTCGATGAACACCAGGTCGCGCCGCTGCAGGCCGTCGCCGTAGACCTTCACCCCACCGTCGTGCAGCGCCGCTCGCATGAGCCGGGGCACGAAACTGTCCTTGTGGCTCATACCGGGGCCGTAGACGTTGGTGAACCGCAGTGCGCAGGTGGCCATGCCGTAGGCGCCCGCGTAGCCGGACAGCAGCATCTCGCAGGCCGCTTTGGTGGCGCCGTAGGGGGTGAGCGGCTGCAATGCCATGTCCTCGGTGATGGTTGATGTGCCGACGTCTCCGACCACGGCGTTGGTGGAGGCAAGGAGGAAGCGGGGCACGCCGTGCATCCGCGCCAGTTCCAGCAGTTCGTGGGTGATGGCCACGTTCTCCGTGTACGTCTTCGCGGGCATCTCCACCGAACGCAGCACGGAGGTCACGGCCGCGAGATGGATGATCCCGTCGGTCCCGGGCACCACGGCGCGTTCTCGTACCTCCGGGTCGGCCAGATCGCCTTGAACGGCGACGACCCCCTCGTCGTGCACGGTGACCGATTCCCGGTCCACGATCGTCACCCGCGCGCCGCGACGTCGGAACGCAGCGACGACTGCGCGCCCGATGAAGCCGCAGCCTCCGGTGACCACGACGTGGGGCGAGTCTGAATTGGTGGGTGAAGACATGGGGTCAAACTACCCCCTGCTCCGGTCGGCCCAACCTGTACCCGCAACACGTCGGTGACGGTCCGCGTTCGATCGGGCCAAGTCGGGCGTCAGGAGAATGCGACGAACAGCACACCGACCCATGACAACGCCATGCCCACCACGGCCCCGAGCACCACCCAGCGCACCACGGGGACGGTGCGGCCCAGCCACAGCGACGGGGCGAGGCCACCGGTCACCACGGCTGCGGCGAGCACGGCGACCCATCCCATGGTCTCGGAGGCCAGTGACTGCGCCAACGCGAGCATCGCGACGATGACGAACACGGCGACGAACCCGGCGGCGGTGAGGCCGGTCCCCCACGGCGGAGCCGGACCGGCCGAACGGGCGACCGGGTGGTGTCGCGACGGCCCGGGCGGTGGGGCGGCCCGGCGGAGGCCGGGTGAAGGGGGGTGGACGACGGCCGTCTCATCGGTCATGGGGTCGCGGTAACGCACGGGTTCCCCCAACACCGTCGCCACTCTGGACACGAGCTGTCTGCCACGCCGGGACACGACTTCGCGACCCGCATCGCCTCCGGTACGCACCAACGCCGCGCACACCCGCGCCCACTCGTCGAGGGCCTCGGCGAGCTCGGCGCCCACCAGGTCGTCCAGGTCGCCGCCCTCGGCCACGGCGGTGTCGCTCCGGGCATCGTTCCGGCGACGGACGGTGTCGGCCTCGGCGGACACGCCCGCCGTCCCGCCCCGGGTCTCCCGGCCGCCCTCGCCGCGTCGCCGCACCATGACCGCACGGTCGTCGCGCAGCAGCAGCTCGGCCTTGTCTGTCACACCGCTCACCCACGCTCCTCGCGCAACCTCACCTCGTCAGCTCGTAGAACGCCACGGCGGCCGCCGTGGCGACGTTGAGCGAGTCCACGCCCGACGCCATCGGGATGCGCACCTCGCTGTCGGCGGCGTCGAGGGCGGCCTGGGACAAGCCGTGCCCCTCCGAACCGAACAGCAACGCGATCCTGCAGTGGCCCGCCTCACGCACGTCGCGCAACGTTACCGCCTCGGCGCGAGGTGTGAAGGCGGCGACGTGGAATCCGTGCTTTCGTAGCTCGTCGAGCGCGT
The DNA here is from genome assembly GCA_021793175.1 of Actinomycetes bacterium. Taxonomy (GTDB): domain Bacteria; phylum Actinomycetota; class Actinomycetes; order Mycobacteriales; family Pseudonocardiaceae; genus Saccharomonospora. The sequence continues at coordinate 3,218 of JAJYTH010000051.1, read as the reverse complement.
GCGGCCACTGTTCGGCGACCGTGAAGGGCATCCGCAGCACGTGCCCCATCGACACCCGCACACTCCGGCGATACAGCGGATCGGCACACCCTGCGCCCAGAAGCACCCCGTCCACTCCGAGCGCGGCGGCGTTGCGGAACATCGCGCCCAGGTTCTCGTGGTCGTTGACGCCCTCCACCACGGCAAGCACCCGCGCATCGACGACCACCTCGTCCAACGTCGGTCTCGGCGCCCGGTCGGCCACGGCGAGCACTCCTCGATTGAGGTGGAAACCCACGACCTCGGTCATGACCCGGTCCGAGGTGACATACGCGGGCATGTCCAGTGTGGCCAGGTCGTCGACGAGCTCGCCGATGCGCTTCGGCACACCCAGCAACGCGCGGACGGGATACGGCGAGCTCAACAGGCGCCGCACGACCACCGTGCCCTCCGCGATCACGAGGCCGCGCCCACCGGGCCGGTCCGGCCTTCGATCGGCAACGGTGAGATCACGGAAGTCGTCCAGGCGCGGATCGGCCGCGTCGTCGATGTCGATCAGCAAGGCCACGCACGGGAGTGTCGCACTCCTCCATCCCACCGGGTATCGGTGCTCCGAACGCTGGGTAACCCGGTCGTACGAACGGCCCTTCGGATGCACTGCGTTATCCCCGAGTGACGGAGTGCACCGGTTTGGCCGCTAGTCGAGGTCACCCGGGTGTGTCACCGTTGCCGCCGGCAGGGGTCAACGCCGAGGCGTCCGGGAGCCGAGGCCGAGCACGAAAAGGAACGAACCCCATGGGTAAGGACGTGTCACCGAACGCCTTCACCCCGAGGGACAGGGGGCGGTACCGCCACAAGGTACAACGCTGTCTGGACACTCTGGCGCGAATGCTCTCGGACGGCAGCTTCACGTTCCCACGCAAACACATCGGCCTGGAAGTCGAGCTGAACCTCGTCGACGAGATCATGCGCCCGTCGATGGCCAACACCGCGGTGTTGGCCTCGCTCGACGACACGTCGTTCACCACGGAACTGTCGCAACACAACATCGAGCTCAACGTGCCACCGTGCCCGTTGGACGGCACCTCAGCGTTGCGCCTGGAGGCGGTGCTGGACGACTACCTCCACAAGGCGCACACCAGAGCCGATGCCGTCGGCTCGCTCATCGCGATGATCGGCGTGCTGCCGACTCTGCGCTCCGAGCACTTCGACCAGAAGTGGATCTCCCACAGCACCCGGTACTCGTTGCTCAACGACGAGATCCTCGCCTCGCGGGGCGAGCAGCCGTTGTTGTCGCTGGAGGGCATCGGCCTGCCGGGCCGGGACCCCGAGCGGTTACGCGTGCTCGCGCAGTCGATCCTGCCGGAGGCGGCGTGCACGTCGGTGCAATTGCATCTGCAGGTGGCGCCGGAGGAGTTCGCGGCGCACTGGAACGCCGCACAGTGCCTGGCGGGCGTGCAGGTGGCACTCGGCGCGAACTCACCGTTCCTGCTCGGCAAAGCGTTGTGGCACGAGACCCGCATCCCGTTGTTCCTGCAAGCCACGGACACCCGGCCGGAGGAGCTGAAGAACCAGGGAGTGCGGCCGAGAGTGTGGTTCGGCGAGCGATGGATCACATCGATCTTCGACCTGTTCGAGGAGAACGTCCGGTACTTCCCCGGACTGCTGCCCGAGACCGACGACGAGGATCCGATGGAGGCGCTGGAGTCGAACCGGGCGCCGAAGCTGACCGAACTGCGACTGCACAACGGCACCATCTGGCGGTGGAACCGCCCGGTGTACGACGTGGTGGACGGAAAACCGCACCTGCGCGTGGAAAACCGTGTGCTCCCGGCGGGTCCGACCGTGTTGGACATGATGGCCAACGCCACCTTCTTCTACGGCGCACAGCGAGCGCTGGCGGAGCAGGAACGGCCCGTGTGGACTCGGATGTCGTTCCAGGCGGCCGAGGAGAACCTCTACGCCGGCGCGCGCAACGGTTTCGACGCGCAGCTGTACTGGCCCGGTATCGGGTGGATTCCGCCCGACGAGTTGGCGCTGCGGGTGTTGTTGCCGCTGGCTCGGCAGGGACTGCGGGACTCGGGTGTGTCCGACACGGTCGCCGACCGGTACCTGGGCGTGATCGAGCAGCGGTGTCTGCGGCGGCGCACCGGCAGCATGTGGCAGCGCGACACCGTGCTTCGGGCCGAGGAACGCGGCATGGACAGGGACTCCGCGCTCGCCACCATGCTCGCGCGGTATCTGGAGCTGTCGCGCTCAGGCGAGCCCGTGCATTCCTGGCCGCTGGATTGACGCACTACCACGCCGTGCCCGCGCCCACACAGCGCACGAGTGTGTCTGCCGTAACAACACCTTGACCTCGACCTAACTCCACTTTGCAAGGTCAACTTGGTCACGCCCCGGTTAGCCTGAGCCCATAGTGGCTACTAGGTTTGGCAGCATCGGCAAGGCTTGGTCCGCAACACAAGAAGGAGGGCTCATGCCCACGTACGAGCTTCCCGACCTCGACTATGACTACGGTGCCCTCGAGCCGCACATCTCCGGCGAGATCAACGAGCTGCACCACAGCAAGCACCACCAGACCTATGTCAACGGTGCCAACCAGACGCTGGAGAAGCTGGCCGCCGCGCGGGAAGCGAACGACTTTGGTTCGATCGTCGGCCTGGAGACCACCCTGGCGTTCAACCTCGCGGGCCACGCGAACCACGTCGTATGGTGGAAGATCCTGTCGCCGAACGGTGGCGACAAGCCGACCGGCGAGCTGGCCGCCGCGATCGACGAAGCGTTCGGCTCGTTCGACAAGTTCAAGGCCCAGTTCACCGCAGTCTGCACCACCATCCAGGGCAACGGCTGGGGTGCGCTGTCGTGGGACCCGATCGGCAAGACGCTGATCACGCAGCAGCTGCGTGACCACCACAACAACATGGTGCTTCCCACCGTTCCGATCCTGCTGGTGGACGTCTGGGAACACGCGTTCTACCTGCAGTACAAGAACGTGAAGCCGGACTACATCAACGCCCTGTGGAACGTGTTCGACTGGGCGGAGATCGGTCGGCGCTTCGAGGACGCCAAGGCCGGACGCAACGGTCTGCTGCTGCCCTGACGGTTCTCGCTCCCACCACGGGACCGGTGTGAGACCGGCATGAGAAAGGCCCCGCTTTCGAGGGCGTATCGAAAGCGGGGCCTTTTTCGTTTCCCGAATTGACTGCCGCTCCCACCACGAAGCGACTGAGTTAAGG
>JAJYTH010000161.1 GCA_021793175.1 Actinomycetes bacterium | reverse complement strand
GAGGTTGTCGATATCCGGCTCTTCACAATCGAGGGTGTAGCCGCGGCCGGAAGCCGCCGGCCTCGAGGAGCGATCGGGCGATGTAGTTGGTGAGGTTGCGGAAGCCGAGGGCCGAGCCGCGTAGGTGCTCCAGTCGTCCGTTGATGGCCTCGGTGGGCCCGTTGGAGGTGCCGGGGTGGTCGAAGTAGGCCAGGACGTCGGCGGCCCGGCGCTTGAGGGTGCGGCCGAGCTTGCGCAGCTCGCTCAGGGCGGTGGGTACGCCGTGGCTGAGGGAGTCGATCAGCCGGCACATCACCTGCTTGCCCCGTGCCCTGTCGGGCTCGCGGTAGGCGGTGATCATCTCCTGGTAGACGCCCCAGGTCGCCTCGACCTCCACGTGCTCATCGCCGTCGAACAGTGCCTCGATCCGCTGGGTCTGCTTGTCGGTGAGCAGTTCGGCGCCGGTGTGCAGGGTGCGCCGAGCGGCGTACAGGGGGTCGCCCTGGCGGCCGCGGTGCCCGCAGGTGTCCTGCTGGACGCGGCGGCGGCATTCATCGAGCGCGTCGCCGGCCAACCGGACGACGTGGAAGGGGTCCATGACGGCGACGGCGTCGGGGAGCTCCTCGGCGGTGGCGGTCTTGAAACCGGAGAACCCGTCCATCGCGACCTCCTCCAGCGCGGCCCGCCAGACGGCGGGGCGGTCGGCGAGCCACTGCTTGAACACCTGCTTGGAGCGGCCCTCGACCATGTCCAGCAGCCGCGCCGGGCCGGTGCCCTCGCGCACGGGGGTCAGGTCGATGATGACGGTGACGTACTTGTCCCCGCGGCGGGTGTGGCGCCAGCAGTGCTCGTCTACGCCCAGCACCTTGACGCCGTCGAAGCGGTGCGGGTCGTTGATCAGCAGCCGGCGTCCCTCGGTGAGGATCGCAGCGTTGGCGGTGTCCCACGACACCGCCAGCGCCTCGGCGACCCGAGCCACGGTCAGGTGCTGACACACGATCGCCACCAGCGCCCAGCGCAGCGCCCCGCGGGAGAGCTTGGCCCGCGCCTCGGCCGCCAGCGCGGTGTCCTGGCGCCACACGTGCCCACACCCGATGCAGCGGTAGCGGCGCACCGTGACCTCCAGCGTGGTGGGGCGCCAGCCCAGCGGCTCGTGCGCCAGGCGCCGGATCACCGTGTCGCGAGGCACGCCCTCACAGCCGCACCGCCGGCACCAGCCGTCGTCTTCCACGACGCGGCAGGCCAGCACCGCCCGACCGGGCTCCAGCCGCTGGCCCACGACCTCCAGCCCGAGGTCATCCAGCCGAGCGAACGTGGTCAGGTCAGGGCGAGCGAAGGTAGCGTCAGGCACGTCGAGGTCTTCCCGGTGGGCGGCGTGAGAACCTCCATCATCGGAAGACCTCGACCCCTATCCGACGAGCGACGCGCCGATGCCGACGCTCGCGTCAACACGGCGACCTCTACACCCTGGATCCGGAAGAGCCCCATTGCCCCGCATCTTGCGGGCGTGTTACGTTCCAAGGGCCGCCCTGTGCGGCGCGTCACATCGAGGCGCTTCAAGCGACACTTCCACGGGGGAGGAATTTGTGTCTGATTGGAAACCGCTCAAAAGAACTGGCGCGCTTCTCTGCGCTGTCACCCTCATTGGGGTTTATAGCACCAGCGCCCAGGCAGTCCCACGAGCCAGCAATTCGGCAGAGGACGTATCGGCCCTCATCGCCGACGTGGCACCCGACCAAGGACTCATCACCAACGAACACGAGAGCGCGTGGGACCCCTCAGACGACGGACGTGTCCGTCTAAACCCTGAGCCGCAATCACTGTCAACAGCACGTCCGTCGGCAGCCGCGTCAACGAAGGACAGCTCGACATCGCCCATCGAGATCTCGTTGCCGACCGGATCCTCGACGGCTCAGGCCGAGACCGCATCTGACGGAACCCTGGTCTACAGCGGCGAAGATGGTGTGGACATCGCTGTGCAGTTGGTCGGTTCTGACTCAGTTCGCATTCACTCAGTGAGCCACGACGACGTGGGCAGCCAGGAGTTCGCTTACACCTTCAGCGAGGGCACCCGTCTCGTCGAAACTGACAGCGGAAAAATAGATGTGCTGCAGCAAAGCGGTCCCGCACTCGTCAAGGTCGGCGAGATCGACGCACCCTGGGCAGTCGATGCAGCGGGAAGCCCTGTCGCCACGAACTACAGGATTGAGGGACGGTCCCTCATTCAGGAAGTTCATCCCACCGAGGACGTCACCTATCCCATCGTCGCCGACCCAAAGGTGACGTCCACCTGGTGGAACCGCACCGTGTATTTCAACAAGCAGGAGACCCTCATGATCGCAGCCGGCGCCGGTGGATGCGCCTCTGTAGCAGGTCTCATCCCAGAACCTACGGTCAGTAAGGTCATTGCAGCTGCCTGCGGGCTGCTCTCCGCCTATGCCTCAGGTATCACGGCGTCCGGCAGTTGCTTAAAGGCCGTTCATTACCTCCACCAACCGACTCCCGTACCGCAGCCTTATGGTGGCAGCGAGGCTGGGGGGTACTGCCGATGATGGCGCCCTGGGCGGTAACTCCGGTCGTTGCTGCCGTCGCGATACTCGGGTTCGCCGCAGTTGCCCGATTGGAACGGACGGGAAAGTCGCGGTCGGTAATTACCGCGGTTGTGCTGGCTCTGTTCCTCGCCTTGGTGGCCCTTCTTCTGCTAAGTCAGAACAATATTCTCGAGTGGACGATAGGCCTACTGGTTGGCGTCGGCGTCGGCTATTCCGTGTTTTTCCATCGGAATGCTAGGCGATCCCCTCAGGGAGGTCCGCCTAGCCGATCTGTCGGTAGCTAGCGGCCAGCGCGACTCGCCTTGACGAGCAGTGGCGGCCGCCAGGCCACGGCCAGGACCTCGAGGGCCGCGGAGCGCAGGTGTAGGCATCGCACGCACGTGAGCACCGCGGTCAGGATCCTGGGCAGCGGTGGCGTGTTGGGTCACGATGACGTCGGGTCCCCCGGCGAAGCTGCCCCGACACCACAGCGACACCCTGCGGCCTGAGTACCAACGCCTCCCGCGCCGCACCCCGTGCCGCCAGTGCTGCCTTCGATAACCTCGACCGATGCCGCCCACCTTCGCTCCGCCGTCCTCGTTCACCACCCGACCCACCCTGCAGGGCACGTTCGGGATGGCTGCGAGCACGCACTGGATCGCCACGGCGACCGCACACGGCGTGCTCGAGCGGGGCGGGAATGCCTTCGATGCGGCGGCCGCGGCAGTGTTCGTGCTGCACGTCGTGGAGCCCCACCTCAACGGGGCTCTTCGCAGATGAGGGTGTAGAGGGCGTGGGCGCGTCGCTCGTCGGATAGGGGTCGAGGTCCTCCGATGATGGGAGTTCTCACGCAACCCATCCGAAGGACCTCGACGTGCCTCACGCTACCTTCGCTCGCCCCGACCTGACCACGTTCACTCGCCTGGAGGAGCTCGGCCTGGAGGTCGTCGGCCAGCGCCTGGAGCCTGACCGCGCGGTGCTGGCATGCCGCGTCGTGGAGGAGGACGGCTGGTGTCGGCGATGCGGGTGTGAGGGCGTACCTCGCGACACTGTCACCCGGCAGTTGGCGCACGAGCCGCTGGGATGGCGGCCCACCACCCTGCTGGTCACCGTGCGCCGCTACCGGTGCACCGGGTGTGGGCATGTGTGGCGTCAGGACACCACGGCGGCGGCCGAGCCACGGGCGGCGATCTCCCGCGGCGGGGTGCGCTGGGCGCTGGAGGCCCTGGTGTGCCAGCACCTGACCGTCGCGCGCGTGGCCGAGGGCCTGGCGGTGTCGTGGAACACCGCCAATGCCGCGGTCCTGGCCGAAGGCCGACGCCTGCTGATCAACGATCCGGGCCGGTTCGACGGCGTGCGAGTCGTCGGCGTGGATGAGCACGTGTGGCGCCACACCCCCCTGGGCGACAAGTACGTCACCGTCATCATCGACCTCACCCCGATCCGCGACGGGACGGGCCCCTCGCGACTGCTGGACATGGTCCCGGGCAGATCCAAGCAGGCCTTCAAGCAGTGGCTGAAGGACCGCGGAGAGCACTGGCGCCAGGGCGTAGAGGTCGTGGCGATGGACGGCTTCACCGGGTTCAAGACCGCCACCACCGAGGAACTGCCCGAGGCGGTGGCGGTGATGGATCCCTTCCACGTGGTGCGCCTGGCCGGTGATGCGATGGACCGGTGCCGGCGCCGCGTCCAGCAAGAACTCCACGGCCACCGCGGGCGGGCCGCTGATCCCCTCTACCGGGCTCGGCGCACCCTGCACACCGGCGCTGACCTGCTCACCGACAAGCAGCAGGCCCGGATCGAGGCGCTCTTCGCGGCCGAGCAGCACGTCCAGGTCGAGGCCACCTGGGGCGTATACCAGCAGATGATCACCGCCTACCGCGCACCGGACCGCACGGCCGGGCGAGCGATCATGTCCGAGCTCATCGCCTCGGTGAGCTCCGGTGTTCCCACCACCCTCGAGGAGGTCCGCACACTGGGCCGGACCTTGAAGAAGCGCGCCGCCGACGTCCTGGCCTACTTCGACCGGCCCGGCACAAGCAACGGACCCACCGAGGCGATCAACGGACGACTCGAGCACCTACGCGGCTCCGCCCTCGGCTTCCGCAACCTCACCAACTACATCGCCAGAGCACTCCTGGAAACCGGCGGATTCAGACCCCGACTACACCGTCAATTGTGAAGAGCCCGTATGAGTCGCTGGTGAAGAGGGGTGACCCGATATGTGGAGGCGGCCCGATTTGCGCAGACTTGGTCGTTTTGAATGTGCTGGGCGCACCCGGGAACCCTCTGCTC
>JAJYTH010000160.1 GCA_021793175.1 Actinomycetes bacterium | reverse complement strand
GAACGGGCATCGCGAAGAAGCCGACGAGGAGAGCCCGGCGGTTGATCCGCTTGGTCATCGAATTCTGCCCCCGAAGGAAGTGTTGGATGATCGACATCGGAGGTTAGCCCACGACGATCCTCCACCCATCTAGCATCCGGCCCTCCACGGCCCGTACTGGATTTCCGAACGGTGACGAAGTCAGAGTCCTGTCACGCACGCGGACACAAGGAAATCAGTCTCGCGAGGCTCCCTGTTCCGGCGCGCGGAAGTCGACTTTCGGACTTTGGGTTCCGGCGAAGAGACTGGAGTTCCAGCCGGGTGGGTACTGGGCTTCGTGAATATCAGCGCTGGTGGCAGCGTTGTAGAAGCCGGGACCGGTCGTCGGTGTGACGGCGAAAGGTCCACAGGTTTGGACCTCATCGTGGGTGAAGGTGAGCCGACAGCTACGCAGTGTCGACGGTTCCCGGACCAGATCGTATTGCTTACGCTCGAGCAGTTGTGCGTCTAGGTGCATCGGCCACACCCAGACGGTGGCGTCGACAATCCCGCTGTCATTCGCAGGTCTGACTTGAACAGAGATCAACAGTTCATCGGCCTGGACCTCGATGCACGGAATGACATAGATCGAAGCTCGTCTGATCTTTTCCCAACTCGAACGACACTGTGCATCAAGGGTTGATTCAGGCCTTCCGGCATCCGCTGAGGCCTGCGGTTCACTGCTTCCTCCGCCGGTTGTTCCCGTGACGATGAAAAAAACGGACGTTACAACAGCCACCACGGTCGCAAGCGAAAGCACGGCCAGTTTGGGACGCCATCGACTTCGCCGCGGGATCGGGGGTGCCGACGGGGTCCCCATGGCCGTGGTCGCATCCTCCGGCCGTGTTCGAGTGGCTGTATGCGGCTGATCCGATTTTGTCTCGTTGGTTGATCGCGCCTGCGCAGGTGTGTGATCAACTCCGTTGTCCTTCGCAGGTCCTGTGGAGTCATGTTGGAGTGCGGCCTGGGCTGCTCGCGCTTTCCGGAGGCGCTCCTTCCACTCCTCGACGTTTCCGCCGCAAGCAGTCACGTATGCGGTGAGCGCGGCTTCGGTCGGCAGTCGGTGCCCGGAGTCGGCTTGGGAAAGCAGATTGGGGGCCACATGAGATTTCTGTGCCATTTGCCGGTAGGTAGGATCCCCCGCTTGTTCTCGCAACTGCCGCAGCGCCAGCGCGAAGGCAGTGACAGGTCCGCCGTCGTGGATGAGTTCTTTCTTGCGTCTGCCTGGCCGCACTCTGTTCGACACATGTCCCCCTCAAAACAAATGTTTCATAGAGCAATCAAGCAGATTCTTATAGTGATTATAACGTTGGTCATATTGATCACATTGGTCATAATCGCTGGTCACGCATGTGAGCAAAACTCTGCTCATTCCAATCTGGTCTAGCCGCCGCTCCATTGGGCGGTGTCATCCGGCAGATCGCTCATCGACCGATGTCCCTGGCACCGAACACTCAGCGTTCGCCCAGCACACGACAGAACGACGAGCACTCCGGATGACGACATCCCAGGAAGCTGAGAACCCTGAGAGGACCAGACCATGTCTATTACCGGACCGAACATGGTGCCGCCGTCGCACGAGAACCAGGCACCTTTGCCCGACCCCGAGCAGCCCCTCGGGGCTCATGTTCCCAACTCCCCCACGCCCACGACACCCCCCACGGCCAGACCGATCGCGCGGGAGTTGGGTGCCAAACACGGCTTGGACCGCTCCGCGATCGCGACCGTGTTGTGGGTACTGGCACCCAAGGCGCTGGCTTCGCTGCTGGTCATGTACCTCCTGGCACCGGCGTGGCTGCTGTTCTGGTTGGTGGCAGGAGGGTTGGCCTTCACCTCGCGGTTCGAGCCGATGGTGGCCCGATTGATGGGACTCCGCCAGCCCACCGCTTGGGAGAAGAGGCTGTTGGAGACGGTGTGGGGACGCGTGACCGCCCGTGCCGGCATCGCCTCGAACTCATACACCCTGTGGGTACAGGACAGCTCCGAGATCAACGCCTCAGCCTCGCTGGGCACGACGATAGCGATCACCCGGGGCGCGCTGTCCCAGCTGTCGCCGGAGGAGTTGGAGGCGGTCCTGGCGCATGAGCTCGGCCACCACCAGCTCGGCCACTCCACAGTGGCGTTCCTGCTGTACTTCTACGGACTGCCGGTCGACCTGGTCATGCGTTTCCTCGGCAGGGTGTTGTGGTCGACCATCCTGTCGTCCGGCCCAGGTAGCGTGGTCTTCTGCCTGTTCGCCGTCACGGCCATGATGGTGTTCCCGCTGACCGCCGTGCTCCTGATGTCCGGGCCACTGTCGCGGTATCACTCCCGACGCAGTGAGTTCGCCGCAGACGAGTTCGCCGCCAAACTCGGCTACGGACCCCAGCTGGCCGCCGTATTCCAGAACTGGATCGACCGAGGCTGGGAGGACCACACCACCGGCTGGCCGGCCAGGATCATGAGCACTCATCCTCCACTGGGTGAGCGCGTGCTGCGCCTGGAGAACCTCGACTCGACGCCGAAGGGGTGAGCATGACCACCACGTCCTTGACCGCATCAGCAGGTGAGGTCCCGGGACGCGACTGGTTGCCGCAGCACGATCCGGAAGCGGCGTGTGCGCTGGAACGGCTGTGGGATTCGGGCGAGCTCGGTGATGTCGACCGGGCTCGCCTGACCCGTGCCGTGCAGCAGGCGGGGCAATATCCGCACTTGCGTGACGAGTTGTGCCACGAGATCATCACGCTCGGCCCTGCCGCCGCCGTTCACTCTTCCGGACAACGCGACCTGCCGCCGAACCCGCCGCGTGTGGCCGAACACGATCTCCACCACGGACAGGTGCTCCTCGGCCGGGTGTGTGCCCACCCGAGCACCCCACCGCAACGCCACGACGTCGACTTCGGAATGGACCTGGACTGCCTGCGCGCCAACCTGCTGGTCATCGGTCCTCCCGACTCCGGCAAAACCCGAAGCCTCGCACTGCCCCTGGTGGAGCATCTCTGCCTGGAGTCTTTGGCCAACGCCGCTAGCGTGGTGGTGATCGATCCCCAAGGCGACGACTTCGATATCCCGGGCTGGTTCGACGTCACCATCGACTCCCTGAACCCCGATGTCGGGTTCAGCTTGTTCGGCGCCGCCACCAACGCCGAGGAGGCCGCTGATCAGCTCGCCTCCGCGCTGCTTCCAATCGGGGTGTCGGCCGATCACGAATACCTCATGGACGCCTCCCGCAACGCCCTCTACAACGCATTGGCCTCGTTTCAGGCCGGAATGGGAAGATGGCCGACAGTGCGGGAACTGCTCGGCATGCTGCGCAATGCTCAAGAGATCGTCGATCGGGTTCGTGCGGGCCTCAATCGGTGCGGCAAGGCCATCAAGGAGGAGTACGCGCCCCTGCTGGCCCACCGCGCTGAACAACTGCATCGCCGAGAAGACCCCGCGGCCTCCCTGATAGAGCGTCTTAGCCAATTGGACCGTCCCCGGTTGCGCAGCCTGTTCGATCACCCCACTGGCGTGTTCGCCATGACCGAGATCAATCGACCGCTGCGGATCCGGATCGCACTGCGAGAAGCACAGATGCCGGAAGCGTCACGTTTCCTGGCCCGGCTGGTGGTTTCCCAGTTCACCCACGTGGTCTGCAACGACCACGCCAATCGCGACCTCTTCAAAGGGCTCGTCGTGAACGAGGCCGGTCGTTTCGTCGACGACTGCACGGCCCGAGCCCTGCAACGTACCCGCTCCGACAACGCCGGTCTAATCCTGCTGTCTCAGTCGCTGGAAGACTTCCCGCCCCAGGTGTTGCCCACCGTGTTCGCCTCCACGGGGGGCAAGGCCGTATTCGGCGGTGTCGGTCCTGCTGATGCCGAACATTTCTCCCGATTCTGGGGGGAACAACAAGTGCTCGAACACAGCTACACGCACAGCACCACCAGGCTGCACGTCGGTCCGACCGGAACCTCACAAGGCCCCACGTACGGCGCCACCCGAAGCAGCGTTACCCGGAAAATCTGGCGTGAACGCTGGCCTGCCGGTGACCTCAGCATGGCCATACCCCCGGGGCACACCGTCATTCAACTCAGACACAGCACCGGACAGGTCACATTACCCGAACTTGTCCGTCTCCGATAGCTCCAAGACACAACGCGACGACTCACCTGGGCGTGGTGTGGCTGCCTTGGTCGGACAGCCACACCACGCGGTCAGATCATGCGGAGGCCCGGTTCACCAACCGGCACCGGAACCGCGGCAGTGGTAGCAGCGGCCAGAACCGCCGCAGGAGTCGCGCATCGGGTGAGGAAGAAACCGTCGACGCGACCGGTTCCGTTGCAGGGTTCGCACTCACCGCTGCCGTGGCAGGCCCGGCATTCGGGCATGTCCGCCCTCCTTTCCCTGGTGATCGATTTTCTTTGGCACTCCCGCCTGTCAGCGGGGTTTGTAGTCGTCGTGGTGGCCGACGCGGCTCAACTCGACCACTCCGATGGTCAGCTCCCACCACGTGAGGCGGGCGGCGGCGGGGCTGTTGCGCTGGATCGCGCATCGCCACGCCATGGCCCCGTCTTCTCGGATCACCGGAGAAGAAGCGCCTTCGGTTCCAGCGCGTAGAGGATGTGCCGCGTGGCCTGCGGTGCGTGCCGCGCGACCGGTGAGCACGTCGACGCAGACGCACAACTCGGCGCCCGATTCGGAATCTGTCAGTTCGAACCGGCGCGCTGCAGCCGTTCCGGAGTGAAGGCGTCGATCGCGCCTGCGCCCTTGCCCGGGGAGTCCTCCCACGTGCGCAGCCTGTCCACCAGGTTCCGATACTCGCTGCTGGTGGC
>JAJYTH010000050.1 GCA_021793175.1 Actinomycetes bacterium | reverse complement strand
GCAGATCCCGGCCGAGACACTCAGTGAGTCGGTGGAGCTGTTCGAGCAGGTGGCTCTGGCCGAGGAGTTCGTCGACTTCCTCACCCTGCCCGCCTACGAGCGGATCCAGTGATCACACCGTGCCCCGGCCCTGCCACACTGTGCGGGTCGGGGCACGGTTTTGTGTGGGGAGAGGCCGAGGCGTCTTTCCTGGTTCGACCGGGGGAGAGTGTCGAACGCGTCCACAACGGCCTGACCAGGTCGGCAAGATCGCCCCTGTGGCCGAGGAAGGGAACGTACGCAGGCTGTCGTGGACGATGCCGTGGACGCGGAGTGTGACCGCGGTCGTCGCCGGTTGTGCCTTCGTGGTCGTCGCCGGTTGTAGCACGACGGCCTCGGGCACACCGCTTGCCTCGACGTCGCAAGCAGAGCAGGAGGGGCAGCCCCGGCGCAGTCCACCGCGCCCCAGAATCCCGGTGCCGCTTTGGCGGCCGAGTTGCCGGTACCGATCGAGTTCTCGTTGCCGGACGGATGGCAATCGGTTCCGCCCGCCGAGGTCGGTGCCGCTGACGGAGATCGCCGACGAGGGTCTGGGCGGGCTGCGTACCTCGAGTACCGATGTGCGGGTGGAGAAACGCGAGGAAAGCGGTACTGCGGAGAATCCCGGGCTGACGCAAGTGGTGCGGTTCTCCACGGAGGTGGAGGGACGCGCCCAGGAACTCGTGCAGGTGCAGACCTATATCGGTATGCAGGACACCGGCAACCCCGACCGCAGAGCGGTCCTGCAGTTCGTGTTGACCGTGCAGCTGGAAGCGCTCGATCAACTCGTGGGGGACTTCCAGGAACTCATCTCCTCGGTCCGCCCTGAGGGCGGGTGAGGCCGGGTCGCCCGGTCTTCGTGCTGTTTTCGTCCCAGACAGTGCTGCCGTGCTGAACACCGTGTTGCGTGTACTGTCCGAGCAATCCTTTTCCATCATCCGACCTGGGAGGACGAAGCCGTGAGTGCTGGTGTCGGCATCGCGATCGCCGTCGGCGGCGGTGTTCTCTTGCTCGGAGGCTGGCTTGGCTGATCAATGAGCTGACTCGCTCGTTCGCCGCCGGAGTCGGGGAGGTACGACAGCGACCGGCCGAGGAGCTCCAGTGACGTGGGTTGGAGTAAACGACTCTTACGCAGAAATTCACAACACGCAGCCGGAGTTCCGGTCGCGAAACGTCATACGACAGTGGTCGTGCCCGGATGAGCATCCAGGTCGACGAGACGCCGATGCCGCCCGCGCCGGGGAATGCGGGGACGTGAGTACGAGGATTTCGACGCCTTCGCGCCGTCGGAAACGTTGACGCGTCTCGACGGTCGGATCGTGGCCGCCCTGCGCTGTCGAAGGGCCGGAATGTCGTCCGCCGAAGCAGCGGCACCGGGCCCGATTCGACCGCGTGGGCTGTCCACGGCCCGCCGCAAGACGATTACTCTGTCGACGTGGACGTGGTGATCGACCTCAACAGCGACCTGGGCGAGGGTTTCGGTACCTGGCCGCTCGGGGACGACGACGCGTTGTTGGACGTGGTGACCAGCGCCAACGTCGCGTGCGGTTTCCACGCGGGCGACCCGAGCGTGCTGCGCCGGGTCACCGAGCGCGCCGCCGAACGCGGGGTGGTGATCGGCGCTCAGGTCGGCTATCGCGACCTGGCCGGGTTCGGTCGTCGCTTCATCGACATGGACCCCGACGACCTGGCCAACGACGTCATCTACCAGATCGGCGCGCTCGACGGGTTCGCCCGGATCGCCGGTTCGGCCGTGCGCTACGTCAAGCCGCACGGCGCGCTCTACAACGCCGTGGTCTACCACGCCGAGCAGGCCGCCGCCGTGGTGGACGCGATCCGGCGTTACGACCCCACCCTTCCGGTGCTGGGCCTACCGGGCTCGGAACTCGTGCGGCAGGCGGAAGAAGCGGGGCTGGCCGTGGTGTTGGAGTCCTTCGCCGACCGCGCCTACACCCCGGAGGGCACGTTGGTGTCGCGGCGGGAACCGCATGCCGTGGTGCGCGACCCCGACGAGGTGGTCGAGCGCAGCGTGCGCATGGCGGTGGAGGGTGCCGTGCGCGCCGTGGACGGCAGCGTGCTGACGCTGCGCCCGCAGTCCCTGTGCGTCCACGGCGACACGCCGGGGGCCGTGGATCTCGCTCGCAGGGTCCGCAAGGCACTCGTCGAAGCCGGTGTGTCGGTGAGGTCCTTCGTCGAAGCCGGCCGGGGGAACTGACTCAGACCGGCGCGAACGAGAGCCGCCGCCCCGTGAGCTGACCCGGTCGGATGCGTAGATACCGGTCGCGGTGGCTCGGCACCCACGGCCGGTTGCGGAAGTCCGTGACCTGGACCAGCGTGTCGATGTCGGTGACAGCCGTGACGGTGCCGAGCAGTACGACGCTCCATCCGGTGTGGCTCGCGTCGTCGATGCGGTCGACCTCGAATGCCACGACCGTGTCCACCACCCGGCGGGCCCACGAGTCCTCCACCGTTCTGACGAGCACGTCCCGACCGTCGAGCACGAAGTGCATCGGACGGATGGCCGGCAGCGCGTTCTCGGTGAAGACGAGCCGTCCGATGGGTTCGGTTCTCAGCAGGTCGAGGCATTCGGCCTCGGTGAGTGCGTGCGTCTCTATAGGGGCGGTCATCGTTTCTCCAGGCCGTGGCTGTGTGGCCGACTGCTACCGGCTCACATCGACTCTGCGTCACGATGCCCGGCAGGCAGCAGGGCACAAAGGCTCGTCGAAATGTGACCCATCGGCCGTGCTCGAGCAGCTCAGGGGCCCAGCAGCGTGCGCAGTCGCCGTTCTCGGTCCGCGGGGGACTGCCGGGGACAACTGACGCACTTCGCGCCGAGCGTGGTCGGAGCCTCGTAGATCAGGCAGCACGACGAGCGCCGCACCACGGGACGTTCGCCCACGGTCGTGAACCGGGGCCTCGGCGAGCCGTTCCACACGCAGCCGGGCACGTCGCGCGCCGCCCGCGCCATGTGTTCGACTAGTTCGTCGGCCATGCGCCTGGCGCCGTGCGTGTCGCCCGTGGTCGATCCCGTCCACAGCAGCCGGTTGGCGATCGAGTCGACGGCGACGGCCCATAATGCCCGCGCCGATGCTCCGCTGGTCTGGGAGAACGCCGTGACCGCGCCGTCGACGGCACGCACGAGTGCCGCGCCGAGGTCACCCGGGTCCGTGCCCAGTGTCCGGGACGAGTACGCGTCGAGGAACCGGCCGTCGTCGGTGACGTCGAGTGTCACGGCGTCCAGCGAGGGGTCTCGGGCCACACCGGTGTGTACCCACGGTTCGAGCGCCGGGGCGACCAGCACCGAGGACACCGAGTACCAGCGGATGGTGCCGAGCACGACGGGGTCGGCGGGGCCGTGCAGCCGACGCGCCCGCCGTAGGTCGTCGGCCAGCCACGCGGGGTCGGTCAGGACGGTCGCAGACAGTTCCATTTTCGGCCTCACCTTCGTCTCGTGTAGGTCGCCACCGTGAACGACGTCGTCACGGTCACCGGTTCGGTGATGGTGGCGAGGCGATCACCGAGACCGTCGCGGTGCAGGTGGTGGGCGTTGGGGCCCATGAGTACGGCATTGCGCACGTCCTCGGCGGACAGGGTGACCCGCCCGTCCACCCGTGTGCGGTCGACGAGTGTGAAACCGTCCGCCAGTGCGTTGTCGAGGCGCTCGGACTTGTCGGTGCCCACGTCGAGCAAGGGCAGTGACTCGGCCAGCTCACGGAGGTGATCGGGTCCGGGGCCCGCCACCAGCAGTGTGCCGCCCGGTGTGAGGACGCGGCGGAACTCCTCCACGTTGCGGGGAGCGAAGACATTGATCACCAGGTCTGCGCTGTTCGTGCCTACCGGCCACGGTTGCCACAGGTTCCACACGACCGCACCCAGCCTCGGGTGGGCGCGGGCTGCCCGTTTCAGTGCGGGCGCGGACACGTCGAGGGCGAGTCCCGTGGCGTCCGGCAGTGCGTCCAATACGTGTGCGAGGTAGTAGCCCGTTCCCGCGCCCGCGTCCACCACCAGCCGCCCCCGTGCCTTGTCGGCGAGGGTCTGGGCCAGTGGTGCGTAGAAGCCGCTTTTCAGGAACGCGTCCCTGGCGGCGACCATCTCCGTCGTGTCCGCGGTGCCCTTCGGGACCTTGGCGTGCAGCAGATTGACGTAGCCCTGGCGCGCGAGGTCGAATGTGTGTCGCTGCCCACATCTCAATGTCCGGTCCCGCAGCACGACCGGATCACCGCAGATCGAGCAGCGCAATGCGGCCACGACGGTGTCGGGCAGTGGCGAGAGCGTCGTGGATGTCGAGGGCGTCGAGGAATTCGGGGGAGGGGAACTCGCACGCATGAGCCCTATTCGACCACGTCCCGGCACCCGGAAACGTGACCGCAGCGGAACCCGTGGGTCTGGGCGCGCGAAACATGCCGTAGCAGCGTTTTCGGCGCTTGGATCCGCTTGTGTCCCCGTCCGGAACATCGTGCGAGAGCACTAGCGGCAAGGCCGGGAAAGTCCCGGGAAAGTCCCGGGAAAGCCGGAGCCGGGCCGGGTGGGGGTGCGGTCGCACCGTTGTGGGCGTTTCCGTGGAAAACCAAGGCTCGTCCGTGGATGATGGGCTCGCAGGCCCCCGTCGCGGTGGGAACCCGTCGGAATTGCGTAGAACTACTCACCGGTTACTCAGTGTCTTCACTCTGCCGTGGCGCCGTTTTTCCGGGCAATCTGTAGTCGTTCCCGATGAGGTGCTCGCACCGGCCTCACACGGTCGCCAGTCGCTGGGGGTCTGGCGAACGTTGAAAAACGCAAGCCGGGCCCGGCGGGCGCCTCGTCGGGACAAGGCCCGCCCGATCGGGAGGGGGACGCATTGGGGGGAGTGCCGACCGGGCGGGCCGACCGTCGACCAGCCGCGGTCGTCTACCCTTGGAAATCGCGGTCGGCCCGCATACCGGCCTCGATAACCACGACCCGCTGGAGCGTGCACCCCGTGTTCGACACACTCTCCGATCGGCTCACGTCGGTCCTGCAGAACCTGCGTGGCAAAGGGAAGCTCTCGGACGCCGACATCGACGCGACGGCGCGCGAGATCCGTATCGCGTTGCTGGAGGCGGACGTCGCGCTGCCGGTGGTGCGCGAATTCATCAAGCACGTCAAGGAGCGGGCCAAGGGCGCGGAGGTCTCGCAGGCGCTCAACCCGGCCCAGCAGGTCATCAAGATCGTCAACGAGGAGCTCATCGGCATCCTCGGCGGTGAGACCCGCAGGCTGAACCTCGCCAAGACCCCGCCCACCGTGATCATGCTGGCGGGTCTGCAGGGTTCCGGTAAGACCACGCTGGCGGGCAAGCTCGCGCGGTGGCTGAAGAAGCAAGGCCACGCACCGTTGCTCGTGGCGTGTGACCTCCAGAGGCCGAACGCGGTCACCCAGCTGCAGGTCGTCGGTGAGCGGGCGGGAGTGACCACGTTCGCTCCCGAGCCGGGTAACGGCGTCGGCGACCCGGTGGACGTCGCCCGCCGGTCGATCGAGGAGGCCCGCCGGGCGCAACACGACGTGGTCGTCGTCGACACGGCCGGTCGGCTCGGTGTCGACGAGGAGCTGATGCGGCAGGCCGCCGACATCCGTGACGCCGTCTCGCCCGACGAGACCCTGTTCGTCGTGGACGCCATGATCGGTCAGGATGCCGTGACCACGGCGGAGGCGTTCCGGGACGGTGTCGGCTTCACCGGTGTGGTGCTGACGAAGCTGGACGGTGACGCCCGTGGTGGTGCGGCACTGTCGGTGCGGCACGTGACGGGCAAGCCGATCCTGTTCGCCTCCAACGGCGAGAAGCTGGAGGACTTCGACGTCTTCCACCCGGACCGGATGGCCAGCCGCATCCTCGGCATGGGCGACATGCTCACCCTCATCGAGCAGGCCGAGCAGGCGTTCGACCAGGAGAAGGCCGAGGAAGCCGCGACCAAGCTCGGCACCGGCGAGCTCACGCTGGAAGACTTCCTGGAGCAGATGCAGGCCGTCCGCCGCATGGGCCCCATCGGCAACTTGCTCGGCATGCTGCCCGGTGCGGGCCAGATGAAGGACCAGCTCGCCCAGGTCGACGACTCCCAACTCGACCGGCTCCAGGCGATCATCCGTGGTATGACCCCGGCCGAGCGCGCCAATCCGAAAATCATCAATGCGTCGCGTCGGCAGCGCATCGCCAAGGGCTCCGGGGTGACCGTCCGGGAGGTCAACGACCTCGTGAACCGGTTCTTCGAGGCCCGCAAGATGATGCAGCAGATGGCGGGCCGGTTCGGATTCGGTGGGGGCGCCAGCGCCACGAAGAAGCGCAAGGGCAAGAAGGGGAAGAAGGGCAAGAACAAGGGGCCCACGCCGCCCAAGGTCAAGGGCGGTTTCCCCGGTGGCTTCCCCGGCGGACTCCCGCAGGGAGGCGGCATGCCCGACCTGTCGCAGCTCGGTGGTGGGCTGAACGAACTGCCTCCCGGGTTCGACCCGTCGAAGCTGAACCTGCCGAAGAAAAAGAAGTAGGCCGGGGAAAGGGCCATGTACCACCTGCGAGGGGTCGTGCTCCCCGAAGGCGAGGAGCGCGACGTCTGGATCAGTGACGGCCGGATCACGTTCGAGCCGGTCGAGGGCGCCCGCACTCTGGACGGGGCTTTTCTGGTGCCGGGGCTGGTGGACGCGCACTGCCATCCCGGTATCGGCGCCGATGGACCTACCACGCTGGAGCAGGCGCGGGAACAGGCGCTGCGCGACAGGGACGCGGGAACGTTGCTGATCAGGGATTGCGGTCTGCCGCTCGATGTGCGGCCGCTGCAACGCCACGACGATTTGCCTCGGATCGTCCGCAGCGGTCGGCACCTGGCGTTGCCCAAGCGCTACCTGCCCGGCCTGGGTCTCGAACTCGAACACCCCGATCAGCTGCCGGACGCGGTGGCGGCGCAGGCCGCGGACGGCGACGGTTGGGTGAAACTCGTCGGCGACTGGATCGACCGGTCCGTGGGTGATCTCGCGCCGTTGTGGCCGGACGACGTTCTCGCCGAGGCCGTCAAGGTTGCCCACGACGCCGGAGCACGGGTCACGGCGCATGTGTTCGGTGAGGCCGCGTTGCCCGGGCTGATCGATGCGGGCATCGACTGTCTCGAACACGGCACGGGGCTTTCGGCCGACCAGCTGGCGGAGCTCGCCCGGCGGGGCACGGCGCTGGTGCCCACGCTCATCAACATCGAGAACTTCCCCGAGATCGCGGACAAGGCGGTTCGATACCCCACCTATGCCGCCCACATGCGGGCGTTGCACGCGGGGGTGTCCGACATGGTGGGCGCGGCCGTCGACGCCGGGGTCGCCGTCTACGCCGGGTCCGACGCGGGCGGCATGATCGAACACGGCAGGCTCGTTGACGAGATCGAGGCCCTGCACCGAGCGGGGATGACCCGCGAGCAGGCGTTGGCGGCGGGGTCGTGGGCCGCGCGGGACTGGCTGGGCGTCGACGGACTCACCGAGGGCGCTTCCGCCGATCTGTTGGTGTTGGACGCCGATCCGCGGGAGGACCTGTCCGTGCTACGCCGTCCTCGACACATCGTCCTGCGCGGAGTGGTGATCGACTGACGCGATCGGCCGCTCCGCCGTAGGGTTGGCTGCAGGGGCCATCGGCGCTTGCGGACCGGGGAGGTGTGGTGGAGCACGACGAGGGCTCGCAGCCTGCTCGTGACGGGCTCGTTCTCGGCGCACATTGGGGATTGCTCGCCTTCATCATCTCCCTCAGTCTCTATTACCTGTTGTCCCTGCTGTTGACGGGATTCGTGTTCGACGGTCTCGTGACGACGTGGGATCTGTCCGACCTCGGTCCTTTCGTCCTCCTGGCGTTTCTGCCCAATCTGCTCCTCGGGCTCGGCCCGGTGTACGCCTCACGGAAGTGGGGCGGGGGTATCCGTTCGGACTTCGGGTTGCTGCTCACCGGTCGGGACGTGCGGGTCGGGCTGGCTTGCGGCGGGTTCTCCCTGCTCGCGGCGTATGTGTTGAACCTGTTGTTGCTCCAGGTCTACGGCAGTGAGTATCTGTCCGATTCGGCCACGAACGTGCTGCGGGACATGATGTCCGGTGTCGGGTGGCTCGTCCTCGCGGTGATCGTGCTGGTCGTGGTCGCGCCGCTGACCGAGGAACTGCTGTTCCGCGGAGCGTTGTGGGGCGGTCTCGCGTACTACCGGGTGCCGCCCTGGGTGATCCTCGTGCTCACCGCGCTCGTGTTCGCCCAGGTGCACGGGGAGCCATCACGCACGCTCGCGTTGTTCGGCCAGGGCATCGCCATCGGCGCGGCACGAATGATCACCGGCAGGGTGAGCGCGAGCATCGTCGCCCATGCCACCAACAACCTTCCTCCCGCGTTGCTGCTTTTCAGCGCGGCGTGACCGACCGGAAACGCGAAGTAGGCTCGGGTGGGAAGATCGCGGCACGGCGGAGGAGACGCGCGCGTGAGGTCATCGGATTCGCAGGACCCGGCACGTGAGGTCGAACCCTCCGGGGACCGTTCGGGGGCGTTGTCACCGGTCAGGTCGGCGCAGGGTTCTTCGGACGCGGCACCGGGCTACCGGCCGCCCACCCATCGATGGGGATTCGGCGCGTTTCTGTTCGTGGAAGGCGTGCTGCTGGCGACCGCGGCGTTCGTGGGCGCCGTCATCGGCCCGAACACGTTGGAGTCGATCCCCGTGCGGGACGTGCTCATCGGCACGATGACCCCCACCGTGTTCGCGGCGATCGTGGCGTTGGCCATCACCAAGCTCCGGGGCAACGGCCCTCTCGCCGACCTGTGTCTGGTGTGGCGTTGGGACGACGTGAAGATCGGCCTGAAGTTCGGCGTGCTCGGACTCGTGTGCACGGTGACGGGGGTGCTGGTCTGGACCCGGGTGGTGGGTGACGACAACGCGACCTCGGCCATCAGCATGCTGGTGGAGGACAAGCCGATGTCGGTGTCGGCGGCCGTGACGATGTTCCTCTATCTGTGGCTGCTGGGCCCGATCTGTGAGGAGATCATCTATCGCGGTCTGCTCTGGGGCGCGGCCGAGCGGTTGGGTTGGGGGAGCGAACGTTGGGGCCGGTTCGCGGCGTTCGTGTTGTCCACGGCGGTGTTCGCGGTGAGTCATCTCGAACCACTGCGTACGTCGTTGCTCCTGGTCATCGCCGTTCCGATCGGCTTGGCCCGTTTGGTGACCGGTCGACTGCTCGGCAGCATCGTCGCTCACCAGATGAACAACTTCCTCCCTGCGTTGGCCATTCTGCTGACCTCGCTGGGAGTTCTCACCGATTGACGTGCGCTGTCGGATGGCTTCGGCGGTGTCAGTGCAGTGACAGTGCAGTGTCGGTGGCGTGTCGGTGGCGTGTCGGTGGCGTGTTCCCGCTCCCCGGCACGAACCGGGTTGGTCCGATCTGGCAAAATAGTGGCTTGCCCGCTCCGGTTCGGGCCCTCTCACCGTGCCGGAGCGATACACATATACCTGCGGGCACCCGGATCCGGCTCCCCACTCGGATCGTGTCCCGACCCGAGTACGAGAAGACGACAGGAGTACCCACACCCGTGGCTGTCAAGATCAAGCTGCAGCGCCTCGGTAAGATTCGTGCGCCCTACTACCGGATTGTGGTCGCGGACGCCCGCACCCGTCGTGCCGGAAGGGCCATCGAGACCATCGGCAAGTACCACCCGAAGAACGAGCCCAGCTTCATTGAGGTGGACTCGGAGCGTGCTCAGTACTGGCTGAAGGTTGGCGCCCAGCCCACGGAGCCTGTGCAGCGCATCCTGGAGGTCACCGGCGACTGGCAGAAGTTCAAGGGGCTGCCCGGTGCCGAGGGCACGCTCCGCCAGCCGGAGGCTAAGCCGTCGAAGCAGGAGCTGTTCAACGCTGCGCTGGCCGCCGCCAACGAGGAGCCCGCTGTCGAGGCCACCACGCCCAAGAAGAAGGGCAAGAAGGCCGAGAAGGCTGAAAAGGGCGACAAGTCCGAGAAGACCGAGAAGAGCGAGGCCGGCGAGGCTTCCGAGTCCGGTGACTCGGCGGAGAAGAAGGCCGACCAGGCGTGAGCTTCCTCGCCGATTCCCTCGAGCACTTGGTGCGCGGCATCGTCGACAATCCCGACGACGTGCAGGTGGAGCTGATCACCACCCGTCGAGGTCGCACCTTGGAGGTGCACGTCCACCCGGACGACCTCGGCAAGGTGATCGGCCGTGGTGGCCGCACGGCCACCGCTCTGCGCACCGTGATGGGAGCTGTCGGTGGTCGCGGCGTCCGCGTGGATGTCGTCGACACCGATCGATAGAGCGCGGAAGGCACCTGGCGTGCAGGTCGTGGTGGGGCGGATCGTGAAGCCGCACGGTATCCGCGGGGAACTCGCCGTGGACGTGCGCACCGACTCCCCGGAAGAGCGTTTCGCGCCGGGTGCGGTACTCACCGGCAAGGACCGGGACGGCCGTGCTCGCCCGCTCACCGTGGCAGCCGTCCGCCCTCACGGCGGACGGCTGCTCGTACGGTTCTCCGAGATCCCCGACCGCACGGCGGCCGAGGAGGTCCGGGGCGTGACGCTGTGGGTCGACGTCGCGGACCTGCCGCCGATCGACGACCCCGACGAGTTCTACGACCACGAGCTCGAAGGTCTGCGGGCCGAGCTCGTCGACGGCACGGTGGTCGGTACTGTGCGCGAGGTCGTGCACTCGCCCGGTGGTGAACTGCTGGCTGTCGAGGTCGAGGAACCCGAGGGCCGACGTGAGGTGCTGGTGCCGTTTGTGATGGCGATCGTGCCGCGCGTCGAGGTCGGCGAGGGCCGGGTCGTGCTCGACCCACCCGAAGGGCTGCTCGAGGCCTGACCCGACTGAATCCGACCGGTTTCTCGTGCCCGAGAGTGGGAGAGGGAAAGGTGAGCGAGTCGAGCTCCCCGCAGCGGCCCACGGCGCAGGACGACGCTTCTCAGTCGTCTCGGTCGTCTCAACCGTCGCGGCCGCCACTGCGCATCGACGTCGTCACGATCTTTCCGGAGTACCTGCAGCCGCTACGCGCTGCCCTGCTGGGGCGAGCGCTCGACCGTGGGCTGCTGGAACTCGGCGTGCACGATCTACGCGACTGGACCCACGACGTGCATCGAGCCGTCGACGACGCGCCCTACGGCGGCGGCCCCGGCATGGTGATGAAGCCGCAGGTGTGGGGCGAGGCGCTCGACGACGTGTGCGATGAGCGGACCCGCCTCATCGTGCCCACTCCCGCCGGCAGACAGTTCACTCAACAGGTCGCCCGGGAATACGCACGCGAGCAGCACCTCGTGTTCGCGTGTGGCCGTTACGAGGGCATCGACCAGCGGGTGATGACCGACGCCGCGCGCCGTATGCGTGTGGACGAGGTGTCGATCGGTGACTACGTGCTGGTCGGGGGAGAAGCGGCGGTGCTCGTGATCGTCGAGGCCATCGTGCGGCTGTTGCCGGGTGTGTTGGGCAACCCGGTCTCGGCCGAGCAGGACTCGTTCTCCGACGGCTTGCTGGAAGGGCCGAGCTACACCAGGCCCGAGGTGTGGCGTGGCCTGGCTGTGCCGTCCGTGTTGCGTTCGGGCAACCATGCGCTCATCGATCGCTGGCGTAGGGACGAGTCGTTGGCGAGAACCTTCCACCGCAGGCCTGAGCTGCTGGAGCGGTTGCCGGAAGGTAGCCTGGACGAGCATGACCTCCAGGTGCTCGACCGGCTCCGACGGGAGGCCGATGAGTGACGCCTGGGTACGTCTGCCATACTTGCGAGGTTGGCGCGACCGGTTCACGCGCCGAAGCTCCTGGGCCGCCCGCTGTCGGTGACACTGCCGGTGACACTGGCTGGCCGGCGCGCGCCCGGACCATGTGAAGCCACACTGCCACACAAGGACGAGGACGGACACCGATGAACACGCTGGACGCGTTGGAAGCCGAGTCGCTGCGTTCTGACATCCCCTATTTTCGCCCGGGCGACACGCTGAAGGTTCACGTCCGCGTCATCGAGGGCAACCGCGAGCGTAACCAGGTGTTCGAGGGCGTGGTCATCCGTCGCCAGGGCGGCGGTATCCGCGAGACCTTCACCGTGCGCAAGGTCTCCTTCGGTGTCGGCGTGGAGCGCACGTTCCCCGTGCACTCGCCGAACATCGCCAAGATCGAGGTCGCCAAACGCGGTGACGTGCGTCGTGCGAAGCTGTACTACCTTCGTGACCTGCACGGTAAGGCCGCCAAGATCCGGGAGCGTCGCGAGACGCCCTCTGCGTCCTGAGCAATCAGGCCGGCTGCCGTAATCTGACGACGTGGTGGAGTCAGTGCCTTCGAACGCTGCGGAAGACGAGCCGGGTCGTCCCGACGACGAGAACGAACCGAAGGCGTTTACGAACGCCGCCTCATCGGAGTCGGGCGATCCGCCTCCTTCCGGAGCGCGGGCGTCCGCTGACTCCGAGATGTCCGAGACTTCCCGAGGCTCCGGTAAGTCCGAGGCACAGGGGGCGGCGAAGCAGAAGAAGCAGCGTTCCTTCTGGAAAGAGCTGCCCATTCTCATCGTCGTCGCGCTCGTGCTGGCTTTTTTCATCCAGCAGTTCGTCGCCCGGGTCTACATGATCCCCTCGGGTTCGATGCAGCAGACACTGCACGGCTGCCCCGGATGTACGCCGGACCGGATCCTTGTCGACAAAGTCACTTATCACTTCACCGATCCGGCCCCCGGTGACGTCGTGGTCTTCCGCGGCCCGGGTCCGTGGGTGGAGGACGACCCGCCGACGAACTCGTCCGACAACCCGATCGCGGGTTTCTTCCAGAACATCGGGTCCGCGTTCGGACTCGCCCCGCCCGATGAACGGGACTTCGTCAAGCGCATCATCGCCACGGGCGGACAGACCGTCGAGTGCTGTGACGAGGAAAACCGGGTCATGGTCGACGGTGAACCGCTGCATGAGCCGTACATCTACTGGCAGGGCGAGCGCGAGCAGCCTGAGTTCGGACCCGTGACGGTGCCGGAGGGAACCCTCTGGGTGATGGGCGACAACCGCAACAATTCCGCCGACTCCCGGTACCAGGGTGGCGGTGGTGAACGCGGTGTCGTGCCCGAGGAGAACATCATCGGCAAGGCGCGGCTCATCGTCCTGCCCCCGTCCCGCTGGGACGTGGTGAGCGATCACAACCCGCAGGAATCCGCCGAGACGGCGGCGATGAGTGCGCCCGCCTGGCAGCAGGGACTACCCTTGGCGGCGGGTGTGCTGGCTGCCTGGCCCACCCTCTTTGTGAGCCGGAAGATCGGCGCGGGAACGCGCCGGGTGGTGACGAGGTTGGTTGGACGGGAGCGATAGCGCAGTGAGCGCTGACAGCGTGGGCGTGCTCCGTCCACCTCGCGCCGTCATTCGTGGTGCCACGTCGTGGGCGTTGCAAGCCGCCCTGGACCGACGGGGGCTGGGGCCTGTCGCCGGCGTGGACGAGGCGGGACGCGGGGCTTGTGCGGGGCCGCTCGTGGTGGCCTCGTGCGTGTTGCGTTCCGGTGACGGGGCGAGGCTATCCGAGCTCACCGACTCCAAACTGCTCACTCCGCTGGCGCGGGACCGCGTGTACGAGCGGATTCTGCGTCGGGCGCTGGATTACTCGATCGTCGTGGTCCCTCCGGCCGAGATCGACGTGAGGGGTATCCACACCGCCAACATCGAGGGAATGCGACGCGCGGTCGCGGGACTCTCGCAGCGACCGGGTTACGTGTTGATCGACGGTTTTCGCGTGCCGGGCTTACCCGCACCGAGTGTTCCGGTGTTGAAGGGAGATCGCGCGGTGGCCTGTGTCGCGGCGGCTTCGGTGCTCGCGAAGGTGACGAGGGATCGGATCATGGTCGGCCTGCACGCCGAGCATCCGATGTACGGATTCGACGTGCACAAGGGGTACACGACCGCCGAGCATCGGACGGCTTTGGCCGCGCACGGGCCGTGTGAGGCGCACCGCTGGTCGTTCACGAACGTAGCCTCCGCGGCGGCCGCGCACGGCATGCGTCCGCCTCGGCGGGTTCTGCTCAGTGCTGCCGCTTTGCAAGCGGGAGCTGCCGCTGGTACGTATGCCGGCGCGGCGGCGGGTGCCGGTACGGCGGTAGTGAGCGAGAATGGAGCTTCTGCCGACGACGAATTGCAAGGCGCGCGAGGAGGGGCTCGAGTTTCATGAGCGCAGAGGATCTCGAGAAATACGAGACCGAGATGGAACTGTCGTTGTACCGCGAGTACCGCGACATCGTCGGGCAGTTCTCGTACGTCGTGGAGACGGAGCGGCGCTTCTACCTGGCCAATGCCGTGGACGTGCAGGTACGTGACGGCGGTGGCGACGTGTATTTCGAGGTGCGGATGTCGGACGCATGGGTGTGGGACATGTATCGTCCGGCACGCTTCGTCAAGAACGTCCGGGTGATCACCTTCAAGGACGTCAATGTGGAAGAGCTCGACAAGCCCGAGCTGCGACTGCCCGAGGACGGTCCGTTCAGCGCCTGATCCGGGGCACGGCGGCGTCGTGCTTTAGCACCGTCGGGCCGTGCCGTGTTCGGTGCTGTGGCGAGTTGTCCACAGGGGGTCGATTGTCCACAGGCCTGTGATCGTGGCCTGGTTGTTCCGGTGTTCGTGCTGGCAGCGTGGTCTGCGTACCGGGAGAAGCCGAGCATCGGGGGTGAGGCGTGTGAGCGCCGTGGACGCTGTGGGTGCCGTGAGCACCGGAGCGCGAGGGGGATCGCGGGCCGCTCTGGGACGGCGCGGTGAGGACCTGGCTGCCGAGCATTTGCGGCGCCAAGGATTGGTGATCCTGGAACGTAACTGGCGGTGCCGCGAGGGGGAGTTGGACATTCTCGCCACCGACGGCAGGACGCTCGTCGTGTGCGAGGTGAAGACCCGTTCGGGCCGCGGTTACGGGAGTCCGGCCGAATCCGTCACCCAGGACAAGCGCCACCGCATCCGCAGACTGACTTTGCGCTGGCTGGCGGCTCGTCGGGTGGCGTGGTGCCCGTTGCGCTTCGATGTGATCGCCATCGAGTACCCGCAGGACGGGCCGCCTCGTCTTCAGCACCTCGTGGAGGCGTTCTGAATGGCGCTGGCGCGAACCTGGTCGATCGCCTTACTGGGCATCGAAGGGCAACTGGTCGAGATCGAGGCGGACATCGGTGCCGGCATGCCTGGCACCAAACTTGTGGGTCTGCCCGACCCCGGTCTGCGTGAGGCCAAGGACAGGGTTCGGGCCGCCGTCCGCAACAGCCGCCAGAGCTGGCCCGACACCAAGGTTACTCTGGGACTCTTCCCCGCGAATCTGCCCAAGGTCGGTTCCTCCTACGACCTCGGTATCGCCGTCGCCGTGCTCGCCGCGTCGGCGTCTGTGCCCGTGAACAAGCTGGGCGGCACGGTTCTGCTCGGGGAGCTGGCATTGGACGGGCGGCTTCGCAGTGTTCCCGGAGTGCTTCCGGCGCTGCTGGCGGCGCGAGGAGTCGGGTACCGGCGTGCCGTCGTTCCCGCCGAGTCGGTACCGGAGGCGGCACTCGTCGACGGAGTCGAGGTGTTCGGCGCTCCCACTCTCGCCGATGTCGTCGACTGGCTGCGCGGGGAGGCGGAGTTGTGCCGACCCGATCCGGTCGAGCCGACCGGCACGCGGACCGTGCCCGATCTGGCCGACGTGGTGGGTCAGCCGGAGGCTCGGTGGGCGTTGGAGGTCGCGGCGGCGGGTGGACACCACTTGCTGCTCACCGGGCCGCCCGGAATCGGCAAGACCATGCTCGCTACTCGCTTGCCGGGATTGCTTCCGCCGCTGTCGAAGGAGGAAGCGCTGGAAGTAGCGGCCATCCGGTCGGTGGACGGTTCGTTGGACAGGTCGTCTCCGCCGACGTGTGTGCCGCCGTTCGTCGCGCCTCATCATTCGATCTCCCCGGCGGCCTTCGTCGGAGGTGGCAGTGGTGTCGCGACTCCGGGAGCCATCAGCAAAGCCCATCGAGGGGTTCTGTTTCTCGACGAAGCCGCGGAATTCGGATCCGAGCGGCTGGAAGCCCTGCGGACGGTGCTCGAGGAGGGGGAGATCCGCCTCGCCCGGATCAAAGGCGTCGTGCGGTATCCCGCTGCGTTCCAGTTGGTGCTTGCGAGCAATCCCTGCCCGTGTGCGCCGCCTCGGGAAACGGACTGTACGTGCACACCGGCCGCGCGGCGGCGGTACTCGACCCGGTTGTCGGGGCCGCTGCTCGACCGGGTGGACTTGCGGGTGCGAATGCGGCCGGTCACTGCCATGAGGCTCCACGACCTTCAACCTCCCGAGTCCACCGAGCAGGTGCGGCAACGTGTCGTGGCGGCACGGGAACGCGCGGCCGCGCGGTGGGCCGACCACGGGTGGCGGGTCAACGCCGCCGTGCCCGGTCCTGTTCTGTGGCGGGAGTTCGCTCTGCCCCGAACGACCACGGCCGTGGTGGAGCGCGGTTTACAGCGCGGAGCGCTCACGGCGAGGGGCGCTGATCGTTGTTTACGCGTCGCCTGGACGTTGGCCGATCTCGCCGGAGCGCCCCGGCCCGATGCCGACCACGTGGCGTCCGCCCTCGAATTCCGGGAACGGAGGGCGTGATGACCGATGCCGAGCGTCTCGCCCGCGCCTACCTGCTTCGCGTCGCCGAACCACCAGCGCTCGCCCTACACCGGTTCGTCGCTGAGCACGGTCCCGTCGAGGCGGCGGACCGGGTGCGTGAAGCGGCTGTGCCCGAGTCCGTGGCCGCCGAGACGGCCGCCCGTCGGGATCTCGATCGTGCCGAGCACGACTTGGAGAGCGCGGCGGAACACGGTGCGAGGTTGGTGATTCCCGAGGACGACGAGTGGCCCGCATGGCCGTTGTTGTCGTTGGAGGTCGCGAGCGGGCGGGGAGTGAAGGGCATGGCCCCGCCGCTGGCGTTGTGGGTTCGTGGCTCCGCATCGCTCGACGACGCGCTCGACTCCGCCGTTGCGATCGTCGGCGCGCGTGCGGCCACCGACTACGGCGAAAACACGGCAGCCGAGTTCGCTTACGAACTCACCGATGCGGGGATGACCGTCGTGTCCGGCGCCGCCTACGGCATCGACGGCGCGGCTCATCGGGGATCGCTCGCGGCCGACGGCGTCACCGTCGCGGTGCTCGGGTGCGGTCTTGATGTGGGTTACCCCGCGGGGCATGTGCGACTGCTCGATCGAGTGGCGCAGTGTGGTGCGGTCGTGTCGGAGTATCCGCCCGGAACACAGCCGGCACGTCATCGCTTCCTGGTCCGTAACCGCCTCATCGCCGCCTTGTCGGCGGGCACCGTCGTGGTCGAGGCAGGCTGTCGCAGCGGGGCCCAGAACACGGCTGCCACGGCGGGAACTCTCGGCAAGGTGGTCATGGCGGTGCCAGGACCTGTGGGGTCGGCGCTGTCGGTGGGGTGTCATCGCCTGATCCGTCGTTCTCACGCCGTATTGGTCGACTCCGTCGCCGATATCGTCGAAAGCGTCGGCAGCGTGGGCAGCGGGCTCGCCGACCACGGTGACGGCCCGCGGCGTCACACCGATGGTCTGGACCCGGAAGCTCTGCGTGTGTTCGAAGCGCTGCCCAGCCGTGGAGGCCGTTCGCCCGAAGCCGTGGCCATGGAGTCGGGTGTGGAGCTTTCCCGGGTACGGGCACTGTTGCCCGCTCTGGAACTCGACGGACTGGTACAGCGGTCCGACAACGGGTGGCGGCGACGACCGAGGCGTATCACCGGACCGACGAGGGGATGACGATCACGATCCGGGTCCCGCGCGTGGCGATGCTTGACTAGGAGAGCCCGGCAGCGCAGCGTCATGGCATGACGACAACGGGTCCTCGTAGTGGGGCGCGTTCCAATGTGGCCAGGCTCCGCGCCGCCCTTCCTCCGCGGTCGGCGGAAATCGTGGCCGACTACGAGGACTACCTGCGTGACGAGCGCATGCTGTCGCAGCACACCACCCGGGCCTACATCGGTGATGTGGTGTCACTGCTGGCATTCCTCCACGGAGTGAACGCGGATGACGCCGGCGACCCGAGTGCACACGACGAGCGGCTGGACACCGGATTGGACGGACTCGGCGTCGGCGTACTCCGGGCTTGGCTGGCGCGGCAACGCGAGGAAGGACGCAGCCGAACCACCTTGGCACGCAGGGCGGCATCGGCGAGGACTTTCACAGCGTGGGCCCATCGACGTGGACTGTTACCGTCCGATCCGGGCACTCGGCTGGCATCTCCCCGCCCACATCGAAGGCTTCCCGGCGTATTGCGTGCGGACGAAGCCGCCGAACTCATGCGTGTCGGCGAGGTCGGAGCTGACACCGGCCACCCTGTCGCATTACGCGATCACGCCCTGATCGAGTTGCTGTACGCCACAGGTGTGCGAATCTCAGAACTGTGCGGACTCGACATCGATGACGTCGACTTCGATCGCCGGGTCGTCCGCGTCCTGGGAAAGGGGAGGAAACAACGAATGGTGCCGTTCGGCCTGCCTTCGGAGCGCGCGCTTCGGTCATGGCTGCGGCGGGGCCGTCCGGAAGTGGCCACCGCCGACTCCGGCGCGGCTCTCTTCCTCGGTGTTCGAGGAAAGCGGGTGGACCCGCGAACGGTACGTCGTGTCGTGCACGACGCGGTAGCGGCTGTGCCCGGCGCCGCTGACATCGGGCCGCACGGGCTTCGGCATTCCGCGGCCACCCACATGCTCGACGGCGGAGCTGACCTTCGCAGCGTTCAGGAACTGCTCGGTCACGCTACGCTGGCGACCACGCAGCTCTACACTCACGTGACAGTCGAGCGGCTGAAGGCGATCCATGACCAGACCCACCCCCGTGCCCAGTGAGGCCGCCAGCGCCGAGGTGGCCGCGGCCCTGCCGCAGGATGGGCAAGGAAGCGGACAGGTCATGACCGCATCAACCACCGAGGAACCCCACACTCCTCTTCAGCCGGGTGCGCGCACGGACACCGGTGACGAGAACACCGCCGAATCCGCCATCCAGGCCCTGTGGAAGGAGTTCGTACGCTCGCCGAGTCAGCGCGTCCGCGACCGGCTCGTCCTGCACTACGCTCCGCTCGTCAAATACGTGGCTGGACGGGTGGGCACGGGCCTACCCACACACATCGACGTCGCCGACCTGATCCAGTCGGGCATCTTCGGCCTGGTCGACGCCATCGAGAAGTTCGACCCGGAACGCGGGCTGCGTTTCGAGACGTACGCGATGCAGCGCATCCGCGGCGCCATCCTCGACGACCTGCGTTCCCAGGACTGGGTGCCCAGAGTCGTGCGCAGCAGGGCCCGGGAGGTCGAGCGTGCTCACGAACGTCTGGGGGCACGACTGCGCCGAACCCCGACCGACGCGGAAGTCGCCGCCGAACTGGGCATCACGCTGCGGGAACTACGCGACCTGTACGGCCAGTTGCGGTTGACGAGTGTGCTCGCGCTCGACGACCTCATGGGCCCGAGCAGGGACAACGGCAACAGCATGGGTTCACCCGCCGACACCCTGCCCGACGACGGAGCCGTCGACCCCGTCGCCGTACTCGTCGACCAGGACAACCGCAAACAGCTCGCCGAGGCGATCGCGCAGCTCAACGAGCGTGACCGCATCGTGGTCAGCCTCTACTACTTCGAGAATCTGACGTTGGCCGAGATCGGCAAGGTGCTCGGGGTCACCGAATCGCGTGTCAGCCAGCTCCACACGCGTGCTGTGCTGCGGCTTCGAGCCAAACTCGTCGAGAACGCCAACACCTGAACATCCGAACAGCGTTCGAGTTCACAGAGCCGGACCGGCCGTCCCCTCCCAAGGCTTGAGCCGGAGGGGCGCGTCGGGGACGACGAGCCGTAGCGGGTCGAGGTAGTGGGTCTCGCCGGTGCCACCGTGTCGCACGCCCCAGTGCAGACACGCTTCGACTCGGCACCCGTCGTGCCCGGGCTCGACGACGCCGATGACCTGGCCACGGTGGACCCGTTGCCCGGACGACACCGACCACCGCACGGGCTCGTAAGTCGTCCGCAGGCCACCGGGATGGTCGATCGAGACGACGCCGCGTCCGGCCACCCGGCCCGCGAACACGACCCGTCCCTCGGCGGAAGCCAGTACGTCCTGTCCTGGCACGGCGGCCAGGTCGACACCGCGATGCCCGGGCCCGTACGGACTCGACGGGCGATGGAAGGGACGTGTCACGGACGGCCGACCGGCCAGGGGCCAGGAAAACCGTGGTGCTTCGGCCGTGAGGTCGAGAGCGCGTTCGATCGGGGTGTCCTCGGTTCCTCGTGCCTCGGCGGACCCCGGCGTGAAGAACCCCGTCGACCCTGCCGACACCGCGGACACCGCGGACACCGCCGTGAGGATGCCGACACTCACCAGAGCGGTGGTGAGCGCTGTTCGGACTGCTCGCGGTCTGCTTCTCGGTGAAAGGGTCGGCATAGCGACCAGCGTGGCCGTGGAGAAGGAGAAGGCGGAAGCCCGATTTCTCAGCTTGTGGACAACCGTGTCCGTGCGCCGCGAGGCCCGACCCGACGGGGACCGAAGGCGGTCGAACCTGTGGATAACCGGCCGCCGAGTCGAGGTCCTGCCACGTGGCGTCGTACACTGGTTCTCGCAGTCTGTGTGCACACAGACTGACTTCGCGTGCACGTGCGCGTTCCGCGGTACCGGACGGTGACCGTCACTGGGCGGCGGCGCGGAACACGGGTGCTCGGCGGTCTCCACGGGCGGTGAGTCCCGCGGAGTCCGGGCGTCCGCACGGCACCAGGGCGGAGGATCACCCGGTTCTCCGCGACAACCGGCCACGCGTGCCCTCGCGGCACGCTCAACACAGAAGAGGTGCGAATCCGGCCATGGCCGTCGTCACCATGAAGCAGTTGCTCGATTCCGGCGTGCACTTCGGGCACCAGACCCGCCGCTGGAATCCGAAGATGAAGCGCTACATCCTCACTGAGCGCAACGGCATCTACATCATCGACCTGCAGCAGACGCTGTCCTACATCGACCGTGCCTTCGAGTTCGTCAAGGAGACGGTCGCCCACGGCGGCACCATCCTGTTCGTCGGCACGAAGAAGCAGGCGCAGGAAGCCATCGCCAACGAGGCGGGGCGCGTCGGCATGCCCTTCGTCAACCAGCGCTGGCTGGGCGGCATGCTGACCAACTTCCAGACCGTGCACAAGCGTCTGCAGCGGCTCAAGGAGCTGGAGTCGCAGGAGCAGACCGGCGGCTTCCAGGGCCTGACCAAGCGCGAGATCCTCACGCTCACGCGGGAGAAGGACAAGCTGGAGCGGACCCTCGGCGGTATTCGCGACATGTCGAAGGTTCCCAGCGCCGTGTGGATCGTGGACACCAAGAAGGAGCACATCGCCGTCAACGAGGCGCGCAAGCTCAACATCCCGGTCGTCGCGATCCTCGACACGAACTGCGACCCCGACGAGGTCGACTACCCGATCCCGGGCAACGACGACGCCATCCGCTCGGCCGCTCTGCTGACCAAGGTCGTCGCCGAGGCCGCGGCCGCGGGTCTGATGGCGCGTTCCGGCCGTAACAGCGCGGCCGCGGAGGGCGAGGACAAGCCCGATGCTGGTTCGACGTCGGACCAGCCGCTTCCCGAATGGGAGCAGGAGCTGCTCGCCGGTTCCGAGGGCTCTGCCTCCGAACAGTCGAGCGAACAGACCACTGCTTCCTGACCACTTTCCCGCGCACCGCACGAAGGAACGGACAACGCACGATGGCGAACTACACCGCGGCAGACGTCAAGCGCCTCCGCGAGCTCACCGGCTCGGGCATGATGGACTGCAAGAAGGCCCTGGAGGAGAACGACGGCGACTTCGACAAGGCCGTCGAGTACTTGCGCATCAAGGGCGCCAAGGACGTCGGCAAGCGTGCTGAGCGCGCGACCGCCGAGGGGCTCGTCGCCGGTGACGGCGGCGTGTTGATCGAGCTGAACTCGGAGACCGACTTCGTCGCCAAGAACGAGGAGTTCGGCGCGCTGGCCGACAAGATCGTCGAAGCGGCGAAGAAGCTGCGCAGCAGCGACGCGGAACAGCTCAAGGGCGCCGAGCTGGAGGACGGCAAGACCGTCGCCGACGCGATCCAGGACCTGTCCGCCAAGATCGGCGAGAAGCTGGAGCTGCGCCGCGCGGTCGCCTTCGACGGGAAGGTCACCACCTACCTGCACCGTCGTGGTGCCGGGCTGCCCCCGGCCGTCGGCGTGCTCGTCGAGTACACGGGCGACAACGCCGAAGCGGCCCACAACGCCGCGCTGCAGGTGGCGGCGCTGAAGCCGAAGTACCTCTCCCGTGACGAGGTGCCCGCGGACGTCGTCGAGAACGAGCGGCGGATCGCCGAGCAGACCGCTCGGGACGAGGGCAAGCCGGAGCAGGCCATCTCGAAGATCGTC
Source organism: Actinomycetes bacterium (assembly GCA_021793175.1). GTDB lineage: Bacteria > Actinomycetota > Actinomycetes > Mycobacteriales > Pseudonocardiaceae > Saccharomonospora. The sequence continues at coordinate 3,963 of JAJYTH010000050.1, read as the reverse complement.
GAAGGCAAGCTCAATGCCTTCTACAAGGACGTCGTGCTGCTGGAGCAGCAGTCGGTCACGGACAGCAAGAAGACGGTGAAGGACCTGCTTGACGAGGCGGGTGTGACCGTCACCCGGTTCGCGCGTTTCGAGGTCGGCCAGGCATAGCCTTGGCAAATAGGCGACTGTGCCCCGTCTCCCGCCAGATCAGGAGGCGGGGCACAGTTGTGAAAAGCGGCAGCACACACCCCAGCACTAGAGCGGGCGGAGGCGAAATGAACGAGGACGGTACCGGCAGGTCGAAGCACGGTTACCGGAGGGTGCTGCTCAAGTTGGGTGGGGAGATGTTCGGCGGTGGTTCCGTCGGCGTCGACCCCGATGTGGTGCACTCGGTGGCTGCGCAGATCGCCGATGTCGTCCGTAACGGCGTGCAGGTGGCCGTGGTCATCGGGGGTGGCAACTTCTTCCGGGGCGCCGAGTTGTCACAGCGCGGGCTGGACCGTGACAGGGCGGACTACATGGCCATGCTCGGCACGGTCATGAACTCGCTGGCGTTGCAGGATTTCCTGGAGAAGGAAGGCGTGCCCACCCGTGTGCAGACGGCGATCACGATGGGGCAGGTCGCCGAGCCCTACATCCCGCGTCGTGCCGAGCGGCACCTGGAGAAGGGCCGGGTCGTGATCTTCGGTGCGGGCACCGGGATGCCGTACTTCTCGACCGACACCGCCGCTGCCCAGCGGGCATTGGAGATCGGTTGTGACGTGGTGTTGATGGCGAAGGCCGTCGACGGCGTTTACTCTGCTGATCCGCGTACGGACCCCGGCGCGAAACTGTTCGACGAGATCGCCCATCGCGAGGTTCTGGAGCAGGGTCTCAAGGTCGCCGATGCCACGGCCTTCAGCCTGTGCATGGACAACAACATGCCGATCATCGTGTTCAACCTTCTCACCGAGGGCAACATTGCTCGGGCGGTGAGTGGTGAGAGGATCGGCACATTGGTCAGTACACCAACACATCTGGAGTAGCCGTGATCGACGAAGCCCTCTTCGACGCCGAAGAAAAAATGGAGAAAGCGGTCTCCTTCGCCAAGGAGGAACTGGCGTCGGTACGTACCGGTAGGGCCACTCCCGCGATGTTCTCGCGCATCGTTGTGGAGTATTACGGAGCGCCCACGCCGCTCAACCAGCTCGCGAGCGTCAACATCCCCGAAGCCAGGATGGCCATCATCAAGCCTTACGACGGTTCGCAGCTCGCGGCTATCGAGAAGGCGATCAGGGAATCCGACCTCGGGGTGAACCCGACGAACGACGGCAGCATCATCCGCGTGGTGATTCCTCAGCTCACCGAGGAACGCCGCAAGGAAATGGTCAAGGTCGCGAAGAGCAAGGGCGAGGAGGCCCGGATCTCCATTCGCGGCGTGCGGCGCAAGGCCAAGGAAGAGCTCGACCGGATCGCCAAGGACGGCGAGGCCGGTGAGGACGAGGTCGCCCGTGCCGAGAAGGAGCTGCAGAACCTGACGGACCGTTACGTCCACCAGGTCGATGAGCTCGTCAAGAACAAGGAAGCCGAGCTCCTCGAGGTCTGATGACAACAGTGAGCGACCACCAGGGTGAGCGCGAGAGCGCGGCGGAACCCGGCGGGTCGGCGGATCCTAGCGGGAAATCGTCCAGAGCCGGGCGTAACCTTCCCGCGGCCATTGCTGTCGGGGTCGCGTTGGGCGCGGCGATCCTGGGGTCCTTGTTCACCGTCCGCTATCTGTTCATCGGCATCATCGCGGCGGCGATCGTGGTCGGCACTGTCGAGCTGGCGTCCGCGTTCCGGCGATCGGCGGGTATCAGGATCGCGCTGGTTCCCGTGCTCGTCGGTGGCCAGGCCATGATCTGGTTGGCGTGGCCGTTCGGGCAGCAGGGCGCGATGACGGCGTTCGTCGTGACGGTGATCGGGTGTCTGCTGTGGCGGCTGCCCGCGGGCGCGGACGGCTACCTGCGTGATGTGAGCGCCTCGGTGTTCGCGGCAGCGTATCTGCCGTTGTTCGCGTCGTTCGCCGCGATGCTGGTGCCGCCCGAGGACGGGGTCGGCCGAGTGCTGTCGTTCATGATCGTTGTCGTGGCGTGCGACACGGGCGGCTATGTGGCCGGAGTGTTGCGCGGCAAGCATCCGATGGCGCCGACCATCAGTCCCAAGAAGACTTGGGAGGGCTTCGCGGGTTCGCTCGTCGCCGGAGTCACTGGCGGAGCGTTGTCGGTGATGTTGTTGCTCGACGGCCATGCGTGGGAGGGCGTCCTCTTCGGCGCGGCTGTCGTGCTGTCGGCCACGCTCGGCGATCTCATGGAGTCGCTGCTCAAGCGTGATCTCGGGATCAAGGACATGGGCAACACCCTGCCGGGTCACGGTGGGCTGATGGACCGGCTCGATTCTCTGCTGCCGTCGGCCGTGGTGTCCTGGCTGTTGCTCAGTGCTTTCGTCCCGGTGTAGTTGTCTCGGATCCCGGCCGTGGGTTTTCTTTCCCGCGGCCTCGCTCGCGTCGAGAACCCGGGCAGGAGTGGTCGGTCACGGCGAACGCTGACCTGCCCGGGTCCGTGGGCGCACTGCGGTGTGTCTTCGCGAGTTCTGCTGCTGACAGTTCTGGTCGTATTACTTCGCGTGGCGAATTAGGCTTGGGTACGTGAAAATCTTTGGCCGCCGAGTGGAGGTTGTGCCAAGTCCTAACATCTGGTACCACACCGAGCTCTACGAGCGGGAGAACGAGGCTCAGGACGTCGACGACGTGCTCTGGGAACACCTCGCAGCGCAGGTGCCTTGGCCTGCGGCGGACGTCGTGGACGTGGGCTGTGGCGACGGTTTCCATCTGCTTCGGTTCGCCGCGACGGCCAGCTCGGTCGTCGGTGTCGAACCGCACCCTCCGCTGGTGCGTAGGGCACAGAGCCGGGTGGCCGGACATCCCCGGATCAACGTGTTGCGGGGTACGGCACAACGGTTGCCGCTGCCCGACGCCAGTGTCGATTTGGTTCACGCGCGTACCGCGTATTTCTTCGGTCCCGGGTGCGAGCCGGGACTGCGCGAGGCCGATCGGGTGCTGCGGCCGGGAGGCGCACTCGTGGTGGTGGATCTCGACACCCGTAAGCCGCCCTACGGTGACTGGATGCTGGCCGACATCCCTCATTACCGGCCTGACGAGGTGGACCGGTTCTTCGAGCGAGAGGGATTCGCGTGCCACCGGCTCACCACGCGGTGGTGGTTCCCGGACCGCGCGAGCATGGAGGCGATCCTGCGTATCGAGTTCAGTCCGAGGGTGGCCGCGCGGGCCGTGGTGGAGACCGTGCGGCTCAACCGTGGCCGGACAGACGGCCTGGAGCTGCCCGTGGGCTATCGGGTGCTGGTACGGCGTAAGCCCGTGGGGGTGCGGGCGGCGAAGGCGTCGGCCGGACGTGGGACACTTGTCTGAGTCATGACTGCATTGCCTCTGGTTTTCGACGCTCCCCGCCGTGGCCTGCCTCGGCGGCATCTCGCCGACCTCACCCTCTCCGAACGGGCGGAGGCCGTGACCGAGCTGGGGGAGAAGCCCTTCCGCGCCAAACAACTGTCGCATCATTACTTCTCGCGCCTGACGGTGGACCCGGAGGCGATGACCGACATTCCCGCGGCGTCGCGACGGAAGCTCGTGGACGAGCTGATGCCGTCACTGCTGACGCAGGTGCGTGCCGTGGACTGCGACGGGGGCAGTACGCGCAAGACATTGTGGCGCGCTCACGACGGCACCCTGGTGGAGAGCGTCCTCATGCGCTATCCGGACCGGGCCACCCTGTGTATCTCGAGTCAGGCCGGTTGCGGCATGGCGTGTCCCTTCTGCGCGACAGGGCAGAGCGGATTGACCCGTAACCTCTCGACGGCCGAGATCGTCGACCAGGTACGTGCCGCCGCGGCGGTGATGAGGGACGGGCTGATGCCGGGTCCGGACGGAACACCGAAGCCGGGCAGGCTGTC
>JAJYTH010000159.1 GCA_021793175.1 Actinomycetes bacterium | reverse complement strand
CCGACGGATTGGCGAGGCATGGTCGGGGCACTGGAGGCGGAGATCGCCTATGTCCATGCACGCCGTGGGCGGCAGGGTGAGGCGTGGGCACACTGGGAAGTCGCCGACCGCATAGCGCGCGGCCTCGGGCCGGGATATCGGCACATGCAGAGCAGCTTCTCCTCCGCTGTGGTGACCGCCCACGCGGTCACGCTCAGCGTTGAACTCTGCCGTCCGGGTGAAGCGCTCCGCACAGCCGACACGCTCGACCCGGTGTCGGCGGGTCGGCGTCGCCGCCTAGATCGAACGGGCGAGGGGTACGGTTTGTACCCCTCGCGATCTCCTGGGCAACAGAACAGCCCGTGATGCAGCGACGGTCTTCAAGACCGTCTCCCACCCCATCGTCTTCAGTCGACGCATGATGTCGAAGTGATTTTATGTGTTCAAACGCACACCGATCGCTACTCTGACAGATAGGTCCCTCCACGGAGATCGAGGGATCAGGACTGAGTCCTCGGGGCTTTCCGTGGAGGGACAAACGACTTCCGCAAAGGGGTGATCGGTGTGCACGTCAACGATTTCGCTGGAAAGCCCGTAGGGGAACGCATCCAGGCATACCGCGAGCGACGTGGCATGTCGCGTCCTGTTCTCGCTGGTCTGGTCGGACGATCCCCGGATTGGCTCAAGAAGGTCGAACGAGGGCACCTGCTGCCGCCCCGTTTAGAGATGCTCGTCAAACTCGCCGACGTGCTCGGCCTTCATGACGTTGCCGCGCTGATCGGGGATCAGTCCATCACCGTCACCGCCACCCTTCGCGAAGGTCACGAAGCAGTACCCGCCATCCGCGAAGCGATCGAAGAAACGGTCCTGGTCGTCGACCGCGAAATCCACTACGAGGCCGACGACTTGGTCGACCGGGCCGCATATGCGTGGCGTGTGTGGCACTCGTCGAGTGCCCCACGCGCCGATATGGGGCGGCTGCTGCCGCCGTTGCTGCGGGATGCGCGCCGCGCTGCCCGTGTCCTCACCGGGACAGAACGCCGCACCGCGAACGCGGCATTGGTGGCCAGCTACGCATTGGCCGAGCAAGCGCTTGCGTGGGTGTCGGATTCCGCGTTGTTGTGGTTGTCCGCCGACCGTTGCATGGCCGCGGCCGAACAAGCCGACGACCCGGTGAGTCTCGCTGCCGCGGCGTGGGTCGTCGGCAACGTGTGGCGATCCACCGGCCGGGAGGACGATGCACTCCGACTCGCCATGAACGCCGCTGACGTACTTGAGCCGTATCTCGGCGGCGAGGACGACAACACGCGGGCTCTGTGGGGAGCGTGCAGGCTGCACGCGGCGATCACAGCCGCACGTCTCGGCCGCGAAGGTGACGCTTTCCGGTTCCTCGATGACGCCGATGCGATGGTCCCGCGCCTGCCAAGCGACTACGCCCACCCGTGGACGTTGTTCGGTCGGTCCAATACGGACCTGACCGGAGTGTCGGTCGCCGTCGATCTCCGCAAAGGGGGCACTGCTCTCGACAAGGCCGAAGCCGTCGACCCCGACAGGATTCCATCGCGGGACCGACAAGCGCGGCTCTGGCTGGAAACCGCTCGTGCCTACGTACAACGCCGCGATCACATCAGTGCCCTGCACACATTGCAGCGCGCCACAGCGGCGAGCACCGAGTCGATGCGCTGCCATCCCCTGTCCCGCAACCTGGCCGCTGAGCTGGTCACCTCAGGGAACCGGTTGATCGAACGAGAAGCGTCAGACCTCGCAGCACGGCTCGGTGTGCTCACCTGACCGTGTGAAGGGACAGAATGTCCCTCTCGACACCGGGTACCTACATGTACCTCGCGTGGCTTCCTGGGGTGTCTACTTTTCCGGTCCATGAATTGGATCAACGGAGCGTGCAGCACACCCAGCTACGGCTACCGACTTGGCCCCAACGGCCGCCTCGACCGTGACGACGAGGCCGACAAACCACCCCAACCCGACACCGAGCCCGACAGCACCGACACCGAGGACGGTGCACGGTGATCGCACGCGACCGAGAACCGCTCACCCGCCTGCGCCGCGTCAACACCAGCATCGGCGAGATCACCCTCGCCCTCATGGCCGCCCAGGACGGCGGCGAACTGCCCGCCACCGGACTACACCGACTCGGCGAAGCACTCTGCGCACTCGGCCACGACATGATCACCCGCGCCGCCGAACACACCACCCACCCCACGATCGAAGCCCCCGCCGATGCATGACGTGCCCACCGTCCTCCACCACCCCACCACCGACGACACCCCCACAACACGGCTCTGGCGCATCATCGACCACAGCCCCGCCTGGCCGATGATCGACCACGACCCACCACCCAACGCGGAAATATGCTCACCATCCGTACGGCAGAGACGACGAACGCTCTAGCAAACGACAACCTGGCTGCCCACACCATGTGGGAATCGCGCTTGCCGCAGCCGACGTCAGCACCTGAACGGATGAATCGGGCTGAACAGCCTCTTACGGAAGGTGACTGGCTCTATGTTCTAAGTCGTCAGTTTCCGAGGCATGGACTAGGAGCCACTTCCTTTAGCTCAAGGAGCACGGTGCCACTCAAAGTCGACAAAATAATCCGCTTGATCGAAGCAGACGGGTGAGTTCACGTGAAAACCCGAGGTAGTCATCGCCAGTACAAGCATCCGACCAAACCTGGGCGTGTGACAATCCCTGGTCAGCCCAGCCGCGACTTGTCGCCAGGGATGGAACGGAGCATCCTAAAATAGGCGGGCCTATCCAGGGAGGCGCAGTGACTGACTACGTAGTGCTCGTCGAACGGACGGAAGACAGAGGCTATGGGGCCTGGGCACCTGACCTTCCAGGCTGTGTGGCACTTGGCTCTACGTATGACGAAGCCATAGCCGAAATGAGGGAAGCTATGCGCTTTCACCTCGAAGGTTTGCGTGAAGACAATATCCCCGCGCCGAAGCCAACGACTATTGGCAGCACCACTATCGCAGCATGACCCGCAGGTAATCCCAAATCGTTTGCTCGCGTCCTTTGCCTCGCCGATCTTCACCAACACGGAAGGCTGTTACCTCAACACGCCGAACCTCACGAGTCGGTACGTGCCGTCCGGAGTAAGCCGGGGCGCAGGTGAGTTACTTTCCATACGTTTCGACAGGCGTAGGGAAGCTCTTGGGCGAGGCGATTTGGCCGCCCGGCAGCCCCATCACGTTAGGTAACTCACACCCAGCGCTGATGTTGCCGCCCTCGACTCGGTCTTTGTTCTGAAACCGAAGTGATCGGCCCAGTCGACGACCGGTGCACAAAAACCAAAGTCCCTGGCCGCTGGCCGTCATCGGCTTGGCCGCAGCTGTCGCCATCTGGGGTGGCTGGGTTCGGCTTGGCGAGCTGACCGGGTTCGGCCCTATCAACCTCCTACCGGGCATCGGGTCCGGGCTCACCGTGAACACCGCGGTCGTGCTGCCGCTGTCCGTGGAGTTCTACTCCGCCTACGCACTCAGGGTGTTACTCGCCTCCAACCAACTCGCCACACGTACCCGCACATTCGCTCGCCACACCTTCACAGCGAGCCTGGTCGTCGGGGGTGGCGCACAAGTCGCCAGCCACGTCATGGAGGCTGCGGGCACCGCCACCGCACCGTGGCCGGTCACCACGGTCGTGGCGTGCGTGCCCCTGCTCGTACTCGGATTGGCGAGCGGTCTGGCGAAGCGGTCCAGGTTGAGACATTGGAGCGAGAGAACTACCCGGAATCTCCACGCTCCTGCCCAGCCGATGAAGACCCGCGAGCAGGCACTCGCCGGTCACACCTGATGCAGCCCCCGGTAGGCCTGGACGATCTCTTCGACCGCGTCCGTCACCGGGGGCTGTTCGTCGAGCGGGACCCACAGGTGGGAGTCGTGTTCGCTCAAGCGAACAGGCTCGGGCTTGGCCACACCGACGGCGAAGTTGAACTGGCGGCTCTTCTTACCGCTGCCCGAGGTGTAGTCGAAGCTCCCCAAGTATTCGACGATGTCGGTCACCGTCAGACCGGTCTCCTCAGCGACCTCCCGGACCAGCGCGGCGTCGAGCTTCTCGCCCCCTTCGACCTTGCCGCTCGGCAACTCGTAGATCCCGCCCATGAAGTCGTCCGCCGGACGCTTGAGCAACAACACCTTGCCATCCGCCTGCACGACGGCTCCGACGACGAGTTGCTGTACCCCGTCATTCGCAGCCTGAGTGGTGAGTTCTTCGAGCGCGGAAGCATCGATCATGTCGGCCTACCCTAGTAGCTCTTCGTGGTTGTCGATTACTTTGCGGATTCCCTCGAGGTAACGGTCGACGAGGGGAAGGTCCTCCTCCCGGTGCCAGACCGGAAGTTTCAGCGTGTGCCGCCAGACCTGCTCCGCCACCGGGAACTGGCCCGGGCGGTAGGCGACACGATTGGCGTGCCGGTAGCCAGGCAACATGGGATCCGGGTCCTGGAACAGCGGCAGCAGGTTCAGCGGACACGTCGAGCCGGGCCGGTCGATCTCCCGAAGTCCCTCGGCGAGCAGCGCCTGGTGGAAGCGCTCGATCGAGAGACCACCGAGCTCGTCGGGTACGTAAGTCAGCGGCAGTCCATACCAAGCGGGCCGCGTCTCCGCGGGTACAGCAGGTACGGCAAGGCCGGGGAGCTGAGCCAGCTCGCGGCAGAGGTAGTCGGCGATGCGTTGCCGGCCGGTCAGGTACTCGTCGAGGTTGGCGAGCTGATCGAGGGCGATGCTCGCGGCGAGCGGATGGATACGGAACTTAAGCCCCATACCGGTGACCGCATAGCGGTGGGCCAGATGCTGGGTGGGGATCTCTGTGCGGCATCGCTTGTTGTAGTGGCCGTGCAGGAGCAGGCGGTAGAACAGCTCGTCGTCATCCGTCAGCGCGAA